>JAKEER010000313.1 GCA_022616615.1 Acidobacteriota bacterium | reverse complement strand
GGGTTGCTGTAGGTAAACCCGTAGCCGAAATGGTGCAGCAGGTTGGGACGAATCGTCTGGTCGTAGTTCACGCGGTAATTGACGCCCTCCACCGGGCCATAAAACCAGAACCCGAGCGGGGTGTCGCGCCCTAGAAAGTTACGTCCAACCGGCCCGGCGCCGGTCATACTTGTCCAGAACGAAAAACTGACCCGATGGTTTTGCGTGATGATCTGATCCACCTTCATCGACCACACGGTGTCCTTAGCGCGGCTGAAGCTGCGATCCAGAAAATTATTGAAGTATCCCGGCCTCTCCGGATTCGGGATCAGTGGCAGCAGATTCCGTGCTACCTGGCTGAACCGGTCGCTGGGAATCACGTTGCCCGGAAACGGAGTACGGCTCCCGTCACTAAGAGTAGTCGCCGGGTCAAAGATCGGAATCAGATTTCCGGCTGCATCGCGATAAGAGGAAAAGTCCCCTCGTAGGAAAGCTGCGGGCGGCAGGCTGTACAACGTGCTCGGCGGAGCTGGAGAATTGCGCAACCCGGCGTAATTGAAATTGAAGAAGGTGCGGTCCTTGCCGTCGTACAGCTTCGGAATCCACACCGGCCCTCCGAAGCTGCCGCCGAATTCATTGTATCGAATCCTCGGCCGCGTCGCGGAAAAGAACGCGCGAGCGTCGAGCTTATCGTTTCGGAAGAACTCGAAGAGTGTTCCGTGAAACTGGTTAGTGCCGGAACGGAGCGTAAAATTGAGCACGCCGAGGCCCCGGCCAAATTCCGCGGGAAAAAGCGTGTTCTGAACCTTAAATTCCTCGACGGCTTCGTACGGAGGGGAAGTCTGCGCCAGAAAACCGGGCGTCGTAGCAAGCTGCGCCGAGACCCCCTCGTACAGGACCTCATTGGTGAAATCCGGGCTGCCGTTGATGTTTTTGGACCAAGGGATGCCGACAACTCCCGGGGTGAGAAAGATGAAGTTCTCGGGCTGTCGCCGTCCGGTAGCGGCGGTCGTGGCGCCGCTGCCGCCGATTTGAATGGGCAGATCGAGCAGCGTCTGGCGTTGCATGACGGTGCTGACCTCAGGCGAGGTGGTCTGCAAGCCAATAGGACTTTCCGACACGGTAATGGATTCGGTGACCTCACCGACCTTCAGGCTGATGTCGAGCTGACTGGTGGTGGCCGTCAGAATGACCACGCGCTCCAGCACAAACTTCTTAAAGCCGGCACGTTCGGCTTCGAGACGATAAGTCCCAGGCGGCACCGCGCGAAAAGCATACGCGCCCTCGCCAGTCATGGCGGCTGTGTAGACATTGTTGGTCTCCTGGCTGCGCAGGGTAATGGATGCCTCCGGTACGGAGGCCCCGGATTCATCGGTAAGGTTCCCGGTCAAGCCGCCTAAATTCCCCTGGGCAAGCCCGATCGATGTCAATAACATCAAACCGAGAACAACCGCAAAAGCTGCAGAAACGCGTCTCCTATTCATACGTCTCCTCCTTATGGAAGAATTCGGCTCGCTAGATAGGTTCATTGGAAAGGTGGCGGCTGGCTAAAGGCATTAATATTCAACGCCTGTCCTTTGCTGGATCGAAGTTACCCAGATTCCACGAGTGCTTCGGCTTGTTCTTGGCGGTTTAGCGTTTCCTCGCGATAGCAAGCTTTCGTCATTCAACAATCATCGTCGGTCTCGGTTCGAGGTTGAACACCCGCAGGAGCATTCGTCATTGGCGATAGATCTTGATAAACTGGTTGTCTGAAGGTTAGCAGGATCTGACTCTTGAGTATCAATTCTAGATTGGAGACCCCAGTGGTCGTCGCTGGGGCCAAGAGGCACAAAGGGCAAGAGAAAGGAGAATCCAATGTACGTAGTCACTAGTGCAACAGGCAACACGGGCAGAGTCATCGCCGAGACATTACTGGCAAAGGGGAAGAAAGTGAGGGCGATTGGACGAAACGCTGAACGCTTGCAGTCGCTTGTCGAGAAAGGAGCCGAAGCCTTTGTCGGTTCGGTAACCGATGGCTCGGCGATGGTGCGCGCTTTTCAAGGGGCACAGGCGGTGTATGTCTTGATTCCTCCAAACTATGCGGCGGCGGACTTCCGCGCCTATCAGAATGAAGTCGGCGCGGCGTACGCCAGCGCGATTCGCCGAGCGGTGATTCCGTTCGTCGTCAACCTGAGTAGTGTGGGAGCCCATCTCTCAGAAGGGGCCGGCCCCATCAGTGGGCTTTACGACGTCGAGCAGCAGTTGAACCAACTCCAGGGAGTGAACATCATTCACCTGCGCCCCGGCTTCTTCATGGAGAATCTCTTCTTTAGTCTCGACCTCATCAGAAACCAGAATATTAACGGCACCCCGTTAAGGGGGGATCTGCCGATCCCGATGATCGCCACGCGGGATATCGCTGAGGTTGCGGCACAGCTTTTGCTCAGCCTGGATTTTTCCGGCCAATCGACCAGAGAGCTACTGGGGCAGCGGGATATCTCTATGGAAGAAGCCACTCGAATCATTGGCAAGGCCATCGGCAAGGAAGAGCTGGCCTATGTTCAATTCCCTTATGAACAAGCCGAGCAGGCCATGGTGGCTATGGGATTGTCGCAAGATGTGGCGCGGTCGTTGAACGAGATGGATCGTGCCTTGAATGAGGAACGTGTGCGACCGTTAGAAAAACGGACTGCTGCTAATACGACTCCAACGTCGTTTGAACAATTCGCAGAGAGTTTTGCCGCGGTCTATCGGAGCCAGAAAGATGCGAAAGCCATGGGGATTTGAGTCGAACCTGATGGTCGTGTCTTCTGGCCAAGATCACGGCGCGGCCTCCCTGTTGGTCCATCGCACTTCAGGTAGTGGAAATTCAAACCGTATCGAGAGAGCTTATTTGGAGCTAGAATTAAGAAGAGGGACTCAGTGGGAACTCATTCCTCGACGGTTTCCTCTGGATTGAGGAGGTCACCATGACAGCTACTCCATGGTTACGGGATCCCGATCAAGGATTCCAGCGGTCAAGAAGACAGGAGGACTGCTACCCTGAACGATTTGTTGATCTCGTAACCAAACACTCTTCCGCGAGGTCTCGACTGGAGGCATAGCCACGTGAACTCGTCAAAAACAAACGGTGTTGGCAGTCGTCGCAGCACAAAAAGAATAAGCCTGCAGATTCCTCTGACCATGACCGGACAGGATGAGTATGGCTCGGTATTCGCCGATCAGGTCCTGACTGAGAATGTCTCCAAAGATGGAGGTTGCGTGCTGCTTAGTCGCGACCTACGCCGACAGCAATTGTTCAGAATTGAGGGGCAGAACGGCACGCGTTTTCTCGCCCACGTCCGATGGTGTATGTATTACGCCAGAAGGAACACTCGACGCGCCGGGTTTCAACTAGATCCCAGCTCGAAAAATGGTTGGGTCATCGGGGATGCAAGGACGTAGCTTAGGGGCACGGTCGAATCTCAAAGGGGGATGGATCAATGTTTGAGCAACTGGACGATCCCAAACTCGCTGGCCGGAAATCCTGGAAGGAACGAATTGTGGAAGGAGCGATCATCCTGGTCGTGGCGGCCGCGGTGATTGGTGGTCTGGTCTACGCATTTATCGCGGTCTAGTAAAATCCTATCAATCCCGCCATGAACGAAAAGGCTGCGCCAATCAACGTGTCGGCGGTTTTTCCATTGCTCTGGAGCTCTGGAGGGAATATTCGCCTTCGATCTGGCCGGACATGGCGAGATTCAAAATCGCCAGACCAGCCAGGGCAGCGCATCCGGACGCCAAGGCGCCTTTGAACCACCCAGACGATGCCCGTGGCGATAGACCTCCCGTTCGCTGAGCGTTGCCTCTTTACCCAAGACTTCGATGACTTCCTGGTCGGCCCGGTTGAGAGCGATCACGTCCTGTAGGCTTTCAAGTCGACTGCCTATCTGCCGGAATATTTTCGAGCCCACCGTACTTGAGCCCCGTCCAAAACTGATGAGCTAAAATATGTCAAAGACAAAGTTGACAGGAGGTATCTATGCATTTCGACGAGTTTTCTTTCGGTTCGATTCGGATCGATGGCGCCACTCATGAACACGATGTAGTGCTGGACCGTGGGGAAATCCGCAAGCGAAAGAAGAAGCGATCGAAAAAATTCCGGGAGGCCTTTGGACACACGCCCCTGTCCGTTGAAGAGGAGATCCCTTGGAAATGCCGCCAGTTGGTAATCGGCACGGGAGCGTACGGTAGACTGCCCGTGATGGAAGAAGTCAAGCGTGAAGCTTCGCGGCGCAAGGTCGACTTGGTGATCGGGCCCACGAACCAAGTTATCGAGACCCTGAATCAGAATACTGAAGAAACCAATGCCATCCTGCATGTCACCTGCTAAGGGCCTGCGCAAAAAAACTGGGGCTTTTGGACTCGTCCTCGTCGCCGGCCTGAGCAGCAGCATTGAAGGTCAAACCCTCCCTTGGATCCACGGCCACGCAAAGCCGAGGGCGAGAACGACGACGAGGACGACCGAAGCTTCCTAGCACCCTGTTACCATCAATAACAAAGCTGCCAACTTATTTTTGCGCAAGCCCTTAGCACCTGTGAAGAAATAAAGTGCGCAGAAGTTCCCCTCCTTGGTTAAGGAGGGGATGCCGTGGCCGGCGGCCACGGCGGGGGTGGTTCGTCGTTGCGGCCGCACATGATGCCTGCTGCGAAGCCCACCACCCCGCGCTGGCTGACGCCGGCGCTGCCCCTCCTCAGCCGAGGAGGGGATTTTTTTCAGGCAGGTTATTTCTTAACGCTGCCTTAGTCTGCCTCCGCTTTGCTTTCATTCTCTTTCAGCTTTTTCCTCGCCAGACGCACCAACAGCACTACAAGAATTCCTGCGACAGCGATCGTGGAAATGAGAATCCGAGGGATGCCGCCTTTTCGAAGACCTCGAGCAAGCACGTCTCCACCCATCACATAGAGCGCAGTACCGGGCAACATGCAGAGCCAGGACCAGAAGAGGTAGGTTCGGAATGGAACGCTGGTGAGGCCGAAACCGTAGTTCAGCAGATTGAACGGGAATAAGGGCACAAGTCGAGTTAAGGCCACGATGACGGCGCCTCGCTCTCGAGTCAACCGATCAAGTTGTTGAAACTTCTGGTTCTTCGAAAGCCAAGCGACCACGGCATCTCGAGCCACGTATCGGGCAATAAGAAAAGACAGACTCGCACCGAGAGTCGCTGCGACACTAACCAGAGCCACTCCCTCGATCGATCCAAACAATGCGCCTGAAGCCACAGTCAGCGCAGAACCGGGCAGCGCTAAGACGACGGCAACCGCATAGAGCAACACAAAAACCACCGGGCCCCAAACCCCAAGAGACTCCATCCAGTGGCGGAGATCTGCCAATTTTTCCCCAACCCCCAGCAGCCGGGCCGCGACAAAAACAGCGCATACCGCCGCTAGAAGTACCACAGGCTTCCACCAACTCGCTGAAGCTTTCTGACCCGGTCTGGCCGGACCTTCCGGTTTCGACCGCCTCGAGCCTTCGTTGGATGTCGCTTTCACGAAATCTCTTTCGGAGCTACCTGTTCGTTTAGTGCCCAGTCGTAATCGAGATAGACTACCTTGAACTTGGCTGTGGACAAGTACGCGCGATCGCCGGGTTCCAAATACGCGGCAATGAATTTAATAACCGCTTTCTCTGCCGAAGTCCGGCCAGACCGTGGTTGTTCCCCGGTGCCATACGATTTTGCAAAGTCGCCGCCAAACCAATCGAAGATGGGCGAAAGGTATAACTGCCCATGCGTATGGTCGATGCGGAGTTTATCGGATTGGGAGAGAAAGCTCCTGGTTTGATCATTCAGTTGCCGATCGAGCTGATCCCCGGTGTAAGGTTCGTTGCGAAGCGGTGGGCAACTCTTTGCTGCGCAGACCAGGGCCATATGAATTCTAGGTTCGCTGAATTGTTTACGAAGAACTTCGTGTTCAATGTGATCCAAAGTCACTCTTTCGCCCAGCACCTCAAATTGGAGATCGGTCCAAACTCCTGGTATCTGGCGAATGCTGTTCCTGGGGAAGATCGCGGACTTGAGCAGTGAAGGCTGGATAGGGTAGTGGTTGATGATCGCTTCCAGCGTCAGCGCATTGTAGACGTTGATCCAGAAGGCTATCTGATCGTTCTCCCTCCAGCTGGAGGTGGCCCCAGGAGAGAGCCTTCCCAGTGCGGCGGCAAACGTGTCCAGCCTCCGACGCTCAGTCTTCAGGCGATGGTAGTTGACGAGTCCTTGGGAGTCTACGAAAGTCGATAGTGCGGCGCCGTAATCTTCGTAGGAGAAACCTCGGGCCACGTTTTCAGTGGAGCTCGGTTCGAAAGACACAAGCTTCGGGCGTGGCCACAGCCACCAACCAGCAACCGCAGCGATCAAGACCAATAGGCTAAGTCGCCAGAATTTTTTCATAGTTCCTGGCTCCGAGTTTCAAGACAATGATCCGTAGACGACTGGGAACGCTTGTGTCGCTGGTACCAGCGCGCAATTCGAGCAGGCGGCACCCCTGCCAAATAAGCCAGAATGATCAACTGATTGGCCAAAGTTGTTTTCAGAACGCCTGCTTCTTTCCACCGACGCGCCGACGTGAGCGCTGGCTGAGGAAGAATCGCGATGCCGCCTCGGCCGCGAAGACGGCGCATCAGCTCGAAATCTTCCATGATCGGTAATTCAGGAAATCCCCCAAGGGAACGAAACACGTCTGCCCGGACGAATATAGCTTGGTCGCCATAAGGCATGTGAAGTCTTCGGGAACGCCAGTTGGCCATTCGTTCAATCCAGCGAAGGGCTGGGTTTGTAGCATCAATCCTGAGTTCGAACGCCCCAGCAACCACATTTGGAGATGAAAGCGCATCGCGGACATAAGTGTCAAAATGTGGGGGCAGACAGGTGTCCGCGTGAAGGAAAAGAAGGATACTTCCGGAGGCGGCTGCAGAGCCCAGGTTCATCTGTCGGGCACGGCCCGGCGACGAAAGAAGGACGCTCACATCGTGCTGGCTCGCCACTTTCCGAGTGTCGTCGCTACTTCCGCCATCCACCAGAATAGCTTCCAGGAAACGCGAGGAACGAAGGCTTTCCAGTGTTTTCGCCAGGACCAGAACCTCATTAAGAGCCGGAATAATGACTGAGATGGATTCAGGCGAGTGGACGATGAGACTCAAGGAAACCTCTGTTCGGATACTCAGCGATCGTTGGTTTAGGGTCAACCAGTATTCCAATGAATCGGTTGTTGGAATCTACGATAGCACCAGTAGCTCCTTCAATCGAACGCTTAAGCGGGCTGAACGTAATGGCTCAGTTGCGCGTGGATGCGGGGCACCCCCAGCCCCTCTCCCGCGTTGGGGAGAGGGGAGCCGAAAGGGTGAGGGGATAGCATCACAATCGAAGCAGGCAGAGGAAGTGTCATTATATTCTGCAAGGCTCAATGAAACCAACGTGACATCTCGTCGGATGCTCTGGGGTTGACTGTCCTGAACGGCGTCAGCGGCCTACATAGGCAGGTACCACGATCTTTAAGGTCGCACAGAAAGGATGCTTCAATACACTGGAGCGCAACTGATCGAGAGGAATTTGCATGCAGAAGACAGACTTTAATGAAGGGATCACTCAACTGCTTCCAAGAGATAAGGATAATGCCAAGCTGCTCTCCAACGTTCATCTCACGCACTGGAAGAATCCTGAACCGGCGTCGCGCTATAACCTCGTGGTTATCGGAGCCGGCACGGCAGGCCTCGTCAGCACTGCTGCTGCCGCGGAGCTAGGTTCGAGGTTCAGAGCGCTGCCGACAGGAGATTGTCGTAAGGAAGCAAGAACCGCCGAAGGCGCAGCCTCTTTGTCGTGCGGCGTCTGGTTCGGCGCCCCGAGGAGTGCTTGGCGATGCCCAGTCAGGTCTTCGGTTCGGTCCGCGCTCTGCCGAGAAAATCATTAGCCTGAGAAGAGTAGTTTTGGTATTTTTGCTTTCTTTCTGCTGGGATTGCGTGCCTTTGGCGACTGAGAAGCGCAGTCTTGCACACTGCATTTCACAGGAGAATTGAAGCTGATGGACAGGTCGAGACAAGTCATTCCTTTAGAGCAGCTCGGCGCAACCGTCGCACGCGTGGTTCGAGAAACACCGGTCGTGGACATGCACACGCACCTTTACAGCGAGCAGTTTGGCGCTATCGGCCTGTGGGGACTGGATGAGCTGATCAACTACCACTACCTGATTGCCGAAATCTTTCGCTTCTCGCCAATCTCGTACCAGGAATTTTGGAGCATGGACACGCCCCGGCAAGCGGAGGCCATCTGGAAGTCTCTATTTGAGCAGAATTCTCCGCTTTCGGAGGCAACACGCGGCATTCTGACTGTGCTGCAGCAGTTGGGCTTGGACGCCAGCCAGCCCGACTTGCAGACTTTTCGCGACTACTTTCGCCAGCAGAACCGGCGCGACTACACCGACAAGGTGTTTAAGCTGGCCAATGTCAAAAGCGTCGTCATGACGAACGACCCTTTTGATCCGGTGGAACGGGCGGTCTGGATGAAGGCGCCCGAGCTGGATCCGCGTTTCAGAGCGGTGTTGCGGCTCGATCCGCTGCTGCTCAAGTGGGGTGAAACCCACCAAGAGCTGTCCTCTTGGGGCTACGCGGTTGAGCCGGGACTTGGCGGTCAAACCCTGGCCGAAGTGCGGCGCTTTCTGGAAGACTGGGTGAAGCGCATGAGGCCGGTTTACATGGCCGTGTCTTTGCCGCCCGACTTTCGCTTCCCGGATCCTTCGGTGCGCAGCCAGTTTATCGCGCACTGTGTGCTGCCAGTTTGCCGCGAACATGGTTTGCCTTTCTCGATGATGATCGGTGTGCGCAAGCTGGTGAATCCGGCTCTCCGGCTGGCGGGTGACAGCCTGGGGCCGGCCGATATGTCGGTTGTTGAGCGGCTGTGCGGGGAGTTTCCGGAGAACCGGTTTCTGGTCTCGATGCTGGCGCGCGAAAACCAGCATGCGCTCTGCGTTGCGGCGCGAAAATTCAGGAACCTGATGCCATTCGGCTGCTGGTGGTTTATGAACAATCCCAGCATCATCGAAGAGATTACCCGTGAGCGTTTCGAATTGCTGGGAACCAGCTTCATTCCGCAGCACTCGGATGCCAGGGTTCTGGACCAGTTGCTCTACAAGTGGCCGCATTCCCGCGCGATCATCAGTAAGGTGCTGGCTGAAAAGTATGCCGGCCTGGTGCAAACAGGATGGGCGCTAACCGAGGCGGATGTGCGCAGAGATGTGAAAAAGCTGTTTGAGGACAACTTCATGGCATGGATTTCCGGAGCGCCCAACCCTCTCCTGCAATCAACTCTTCCCTAGAACGGGTCTTCTTAATGAAGTCTCCCCAACAACTCCGCGTCACGCAGTTTCACCCGAAAGGGGACCAGGTTCAGGCCATTGAGCAACTGGTCAAGGGACTGAAAGACGGCGAAAAGCATCAGGTTCTGCTCGGCGTCACCGGCTCTGGAAAAACCTACACCATGGCTAAAGTGATTGAGGCTGTGAACCGGCCCACGCTGGTCCTGGCGCACAACAAGATCCTGGCGGCCCAGCTCTGCCAGGAGTTCCGCATGTTTTTCCCTCACAACGCCGTAGAGTATTTCGTCAGTTACTACGACTACTACCAGCCTGAAGCCTACATCGCCGCCACCGACACCTACATCGAAAAGGAATCTACGATCAACGACGAGATCGACAAGATGCGCATGTCGGCCACGCGCACCCTGTTCGAACGCCGCGATTGCGTCATTGTGGCCAGTGTCAGTTGCATCTACGGCATCGGCTCGCCGGAAGCCTACTATGGCATGTTGCTTCTGCTGGACAAGGAGCAGCGGGTCAAACGCGAGGACATCATCAAGAAACTCGTGGAGATTCAGTACGTGCGCGACGACGGCGAATTCCGCCGCGGCACGTTTCGCGTGCGTGGCGACTGTGTGGAGGTGTTTCCGGCTTATGATGACATGGCGTATCGCATCGAACTGTTTGGCGACGCGATCGAGGCTCTGTCGCAGATCGATCCACTCTATGGCGAAGTCAGGTACCGCTATGACCGGCTGCCGATCTATCCGAAGTCGCACTACGTTACGCCGCGCAGCACCGTTCTGAAAGCGATTCGAAGCATCAAAGAAGAGCTGGAAGAGTGGCGCCCCCAGCTCGAAGTGCAAGGCAAGCTCCTGGAAGCGCAACGACTGCATCAGCGCACGATGTTCGACATCGAGATGATGAAGGAGATTGGCTTCTGCCACGGCATTGAAAATTACTCCCGCCACCTTTCCGGGCGCGCTGCCGGCGAGGCTCCGCCAACGCTGCTCGATTACCTTCCGCCGGATCATTTGATGCTGATCGACGAAAGCCACCAAAGCGTCCCGCAGGTGCGCGGCATGTACGCGGGCGACCGGTCGCGCAAAGAAAACTTGGTGAACTACGGCTTCCGGCTGCCTTCCGCGCTCGACAACCGCCCATTGAAGTTTGAGGAGTTCGAACAGCGATTGAACCAGGTGATCTACGTTTCGGCCACGCCTGGACCTTACGAGCTCACGCGCAGCAGCGGCGTGGTAGTGGAACAGATCATCCGGCCGACTGGGCTGGTCGATCCGGAAGTCGAAGTGCGTCCGGTGAAGGGCCAAATTGACGATCTATTGCATGAGATCCGCCTTCGCGAGACGCGCCAGGAGCGCGTGCTGGTCACGACGCTAACCAAGCGCATGGCTGAAGACCTCGCCGAGTATTACCGGGAAGTGGGCGTGCGCTGCCGCTATATGCATTCGGAGATCGAAACACTCGAACGGATCAAGATTCTGCGGGACCTGCGCCGCGGCGAATTTGATGTGCTGATTGGCATTAACCTGCTGCGCGAAGGACTGGACCTGCCCGAAGTCTCGCTGGTGGCGGTCCTGGACGCCGACAAGGAAGGCTTCCTCAGATCGAGAGACTCGCTGATTCAAACCATGGGCCGCGCCGCGCGGAATGTCGAAGGAAGGGCGATCTTGTACGCGGACGTCATGACGGAGTCGATGCGAAACGCGATTAACGAAACCAACCGGCGCCGCGAACGTCAGGTCCGCTACAACGAGGAGAATGGCATTACCCCGGAAACGATTGTGAAGCCGGTGGACATGAGCTTGGTAGCCATGACGGAAGCGGACTACGTAGAAGTGCCGCCGGAAGAGGCAGTGGAGTTTCAAACGGCGGAGGAATTAGAAGAGCACATTCTCAGGCTTCAAAAAGAGATGCGCAAGGCTGCGAAGGACTTTGAGTTCGAGAAGGCGGCCCGCCTGAGAGACAAGATCAAGGCCCTGAAAGAGA
Source organism: Acidobacteriota bacterium (assembly GCA_022616615.1). Classification (GTDB taxonomy): domain Bacteria; phylum Acidobacteriota; class Terriglobia; order Versatilivoradales; family Versatilivoraceae; genus VFZK01. The sequence continues at coordinate 25,012 of JAKEER010000313.1, read as the reverse complement.
AGGAAATGCAGGCGTTGTGAAAAGGAGCAAGACTCGTTTTCTGAGTAAAGGATTGGCTTGCAGGTTGCTGTTCTATTGGACCGCTCTCAAGCTTTTCGCAGCGATCACAGCCTGAACACAGTCCGCTAGACTCTCTTGGATCTGGCGCTCCCAGAACCTTAGGGTGAGCCAGCCCTCCTTTTTCAATCTTCGGTTAACTGCGCGATCCCGGGACCGATTTCTTTCAATCTTCGCAATCCAATACTTGCGGTTTCGCTTGAATGCTGCCCGGCTTTTCTTGCTCCACCGATAGCCATGCCAAAATTCACTGTCACAGAAAATAGCGATCTTTGCTCGTACCAAGACGAAGTCCGGCCGCCCGACAGCGTTGTATTGCTTCCTATAACGAATGCCTGCTTTCCATAAGGCACGGCCCAAGCAAGTCTCTATCTCCGAGCCGGAGGAACGAACTCGAGACATCGTGTAGTGTATTTGCGCTTTGGTCGGCCTCATGGGCTTGCTTGCGTGATGCATTGAAATTAGCCCGCGCTGCTTTCACCAGTCTCTTCTCCGGGTCCTTCAACAGGAAAACCCCCGGCAATCTCACTCAACCTTTGTCGAGCCAGACTTTCCAACCTTCGAGCTTGGGTTAGCAGCGTCCGACGCAGACCTTTCGAAACATCTCTTTCGCTGATCACCCGTGCGAGGCTTGCAATGGTATTGGCGCGGCGAGCTATCCGAACATCTGGATGTTTGCGGTGCTCATAGATGGAGGACGGCACTATTCTTTTGCGGAAGGAAGGGGGTAACTCCACAGCAGCTTTCTTAGCAATGTCTTTTTCGTTAAGAACAGCATGAAGAGCAGATTCTCTGAGTACTTTCTCGAAGACTGTATACTCTGCGCCATCCAAGAACCTGATCATGTCGGTCGATGACTTGCCGGGAGTATAAATCGGCCAAACTTCAACCTCTGCTACTTCGAACGGATCTAAGACGTTCATCGCTACAGCGTCAGTGCGCTGATTGGTAAGATGCCGACGAATGCGCACTCGCAGTTGCTCTTTGGTTTGACCAACGTAGATGGGCTCTCCATCGTAATCATAAAAGGCGTACACACCAAACTTCGAGTTCCCGATCTTTCGATTCTGGGAGTCGCGAGTGTCGAGAAAAACACCAATCTCTTTGATGATCGCAGCGACGTCGGCCGGCAATTTACTTGCGCCTGAACCTTTAGACCGCTTTCGCGTATTGTTTTTCCTCATGAGAGCGGACACTGTGAGCAACGGAGCTCTCTTCCACCAAAGGATCTAAGTAGTTCTCAGCGATCCATTCGATAACCGGAACACACACCGCGTCGCCAAAACCAAACAAAGCTTGGTTCAATGAAGCGTTGATCTTGAAATGGCTGGCCCCCATCAGAGAGGCACATTCACGAGGAGTCAGCAGACGGACGAAATAAGATCCATATCCAGCTTTGAAAAGAATCTGACGCCCGCTACCGCCCCTTGGTGTCCGAAGGCATCCAGCAACACCATCCGTCCGCAGTTCGGCCATTGACCTTCCATTCCTGACGCGCCGGAAGACTGTGCCGAATGACCATCGCCTCCCGTCGATCATCTTCTGAGCAACTGATTTGTGTCGAGGGCTCATTTGATTCAGTAGGTAAACTGCTCGATCGTGTCCCCACCACTCCGCGGAATCGTGTGAAAGGCTCTCCAAAATGCTGTCGAGTTTCGTGTTTGGGCGTGGCAGAGGCGGCAGGGAACGAATTCTCCAGTTCACTTCTGAATTATGAAAGATGAACTTTGCAAGCGCCTTGGGACGGACTTCACTCTCAAAAAAGTAAGGTGCTTCACGCGTAGAAATCTTATTGTTAGATTCCTGCATGACTGCGACAACAAAAAGACGCTGCCTGCTCTGGGGAACGAAGCAAATTGCATCTAGTATGAAGGCATCCACCGTATATCCCAAACCATTCAGGGCCAAAAGCGCTTCCTTGAAATCTTCTCCTCTGTGTGACGTCAACAACCCAGTCACATTTTCCAGCAGGATGACAGCCGGCCGACGATCCTCCATCTCTCTCATAATGCGGACGAAGCCCCAATAGGCAGAGGATTGCTTGCCTTTAAGTCCAGCTCTCGCCCCAGCCAGCGATAGGTCGTTGCAAGGAAATGATGCAGTCGCAAGAGCCACCGAAGGGACCACATCCGTGGAGATTTTATGAATATCTGCCAGCAAGAAGTGCTGGTCGGTGTCACCGAAGTGGGCTTGGTACATCTCTTTCTTTTCAGGATCAATGTCATTAGAGAATTTGACCGCCCAGCCCCGTTTTTCGAGCCCCATTCTCATAAGGCCAATGCCGGCAAAGAACTCTGCAAAAGTCTTTCCTTGGAGGAGCCCTTGAGTACTATTCCCATTCAGCTGTTGCGCCATTTTTTATGCAGAAAACCCAACAATAATCATCCGTTGGGGCTCCTGTATACCCCAGCTTTTTGCATCCGTCAATGCATATGGCGACATACGGCCATGTGCAGATGGTACCGCAGCCCAAGCGCGGGTTTGATAAGTGCCGAGGGCTCGGGCTCGAGATAGGTGCACATCTAAGAGTCAAGCGACGCTCGATAGCTTGGCCATGTCAATCACCTACCTTCACCAAGTACAGCCAATGTCGCTGGAACGACCTTCAGCCATGCTTTCCACCATGTGCTAATATCCCTCGCGGAGGAAGGCATGGACTGGAATCTTTCGGAATTGGAAGCACGCATTGTCGGCTCGCTGCTGGAGAAGGAAGTTACCACTCCAGAGTGCTATCCGCTGTCGCTGAACGCGCTGATGCTGGCCTGCAATCAGAAAACGAACCGTGATCCGCCGATGTCTCTGGACGAGGACGCGTTGACGGAGGCCCTGGAGACTTTGCGCGCCAAAGGCTTGGTCTGCTTTGTGCGCGAGACCGGTAGCCGGGTGGAGAAGTATCGGCAGCGACTTTCGGAGGTTCTGAATCTTGACCGCCGCGAGTTTGCCGTTCTCTGCGTGTTGATGCTGAGGGGATTTCAAACAACCGGTGAGCTGCGCGAACGCACCCACCGGCTCTACACGTTCGACGACCTAGCGGCAGTCGAGTCATGCCTGAACCGCATGATAGAGCGAAGTCCCGCCCTCGCCGTGAAACTGGCCCGTTCGGCAGGAAGCAAAGAGCCGCGCTATGCCCATCTTTTTTCAGGGACCCCGCAGGTGGTTGAGAATGAAGCGGTGCCCAGCGCCCTGCCAGCCGGGGCTGCGCAATCTTATGGAGAACGCATTATTGCACTGGAAGCTGAGGTCACAGTTTTGAAGCAGGAGGTCGCCAGCCTTCGCACCCAGCTGGCAGAGTTTCGTGGCCAGTTCGAATGAACGCGGACAAAACGCGGCGCTCCAATTCATCATCTTTCTTCATTCATGTCGCACACCTGACTCTGCGGCGGTTTGACAGCGTCTCGCAGATGCTGCTAGGATTTGGCGCTTCAAAAACGGCCGGATCTGTCTTATGCCCGCCCCTTGGTTGATTTCCTAACGGCAGAAATCCAAGCTGGAGCAGATGGAGGTAGGAAATTGTCTCGCCTGACACGACATGACATCCTCAAAGAGGACAAATTTCTCCTGACTCTAGAAACAACGCGCGATTTTTTTCTGGCGAAACGCAAACAAGTGTTGCTGGGCCTTGGCGGCGCTGGACTGTTGCTGCTTGTTATCCTGGGCATCCGCTACTATCTTGCCCAGCAGGATGAGAGCGCCAAAGACCAACTGAGTGCGGCGCTTCGGATCTATCACGGTACGGTGCCGGGCTCGGCGCCGGCTCCCGGACCGGCTGGCGCCCCAGACCCGGTCTTTGCAACGGCCACGGAGAAGTTTGAGAAGGCTTTGGCAGAATTTCAAAAGGTGGCCACCCAATATTCTTCGCGCCCGGCAGGGAAGATTGCAAGGTACTATGCTGGTCTCAGCCTGCGAGAGTTGAACAAGACCAATGAGGCCATTGCGATGCTGGAGCCGCTCAGCAAGGACAAGTCGGATTATGGCGTACTGGCTCAACGCGCTCTGGTGCTCGTTTACGAGAGCACCGGAAACCTCGCCAAGGCCGTCGAAGTCTGTCAACAACTGGCTCAAAGCAACTCGGCGGTCGTTCCAAAGAACGAGAGCTTGATGCACCTGGCCCAGCTCTATGAACAGCAGAATAAGTCGGCTGAAGCCACCAAGATCTATCAGCAGCTTGTCAAAGACTTCCCTGGAACTTCCACCATGGCAGAAGCTGAGCAGAAGCTGAAGCAGTTGTCACGTTAGTCCGTCCAACTCCCTTCGAGCTGCCCGCCAACCTGACCCGGCGTACACCCTCATCTGGTCTGTGGGACCCCAACCCGATGTCCAAGCCCATTCGACAATTGACGGAAGAGCAGGAAACCCGTGAACTGGCTGCGGAAGCCGTGCTTAGTTCCCAGACGCGTGGAAGAGTGCGGGCTGAGCCGGAGTGCCCCATCCGGACTACCTTTCAGCGCGACCGTGACCGGATTCTGCATTCGAAATCTTTCCGTCGCCTCAAGCACAAGACACAGGTGTTTCTGGCGCCGGAGGGGGACCACTATCGCACGCGGCTGACGCACACTCTGGAGGTCACGCAGATTGCCCGGACCATCAGCCGGGCGCTCAGGTTGAACGAAGACCTGACAGAAGCCATCGGCTTGGGGCACGATTTGGGGCACACGCCCTTCGGCCATGCCGGCGAAGCCATCTTGAACGAGATCGTTCCAGGCGGATTTCGACATTACGAGCAAAGCCTGCGCGTTGTCGACAAGTTAGAGGCAGACGGCAGCGGTCTGAACCTCACCTGGGAAGTGCGTGACGGAATTTTGAAGCATTCCAAAGGGACTGGCGCTGTTTTCACCAAGCAGGACCAGGGCCGGCCGGCGACGCTGGAAGGACAAGTCGTGCGTGTTTCCGACATCATCGCCTATGTGAACCACGACGTGGATGATGCCATTCGGTCCGGACTGATTGCGGGGGCAGATGTTCCGAAGGAGGTTATTGAGGTTCTTGGTGATTCACACTCGAAAAGGATCAACACGCTGGTGAGTGATGTCGTTCATTCGAGCTTGAATGAAGGTTTGCAGTCCATCACCATGAGTGCTCCTGTGCTGAAAGGGATGCTGGACCTGAGGCAGTTCCTCTACCAGTCGGTTTATTCCTTGAGCATTCCGAAGCAGGAGTTTCGCAAAGCCAAGAAGATCCTGAGCGACCTCTATTACTTCCTGTTGGAAAACCAGGAACAGTTCCTCTCCCGATCCAGACAGGCAGGGGACACGGTCGAACAAACGGCCACCGATTTCGCTGCAGGCATGACCGACCGCTTTGCTCTTAACCTCTATGGAAAGTTGTTTCTTCCCCAGAGCTGGAATCAGTTCTAGCCTGAGCGCTGGCTTTGTGCTTCGAGAAGGCGGCTGCGCGCCCGTTTTGAGATTGACAAGGAGAAGACCACCGCTATAATTAAGCCTTTTGTGTTTGAGGCACTTAGGTGTCCTTATGCGCATTGATGTTCGAGAATTGGATCTGGGGCCGCTGGCCTTGAAGGGTGAGATCCTGGAGTCGGAGCTTGGCTTCGACCCTTCGGAGATTCGAGTCTTGGGCCGGATCGTTGTCGACTTGACAGCCGAGCGGCAGGTTCTTGAAGTTCGAATACGAGGACGTTTGACAACCGACGTGGGTTTGCCTTGTTCTCGTTGTCTGGAGTCGGTCCAATTTCCCGTGGCAACTGAGTTTGATCAGTTTTACGAGTCGAATGCGGAGCATCCGCTGCACGGAGAGATTGCCCTGCACGAACGAGATACGGAGATCGGCTTTTTTTCCGGTGATTTTATTGAAGTCAGTGACATTGTGCGGGAGCAGATTCTGTTGAGCCTGCCGATGAAGCCGATTTGCCGTGAGGATTGCAAAGGGCTGTGTCCGCATTGCGGGAAAAACCGGAATTTGAGCGACTGTAATTGCGAATCCGTTCTGGTCGATCCCCGGCTCCTGCAACTTTTGAAGATTAAGAATCGGATGACCTTTTAGAGTTTCAGAGTATCTGCTGCAAAAACGATCGACACTTTCGCAGGAATAAGGAATTCACATGCCGAATCCAAAACGCCGTCATTCCAAGTCCCGCCGTAACAAGCGCCGCTCGCATGATTTTCTTCATGTGCGATCCGCATCGGAGTGCCCCAACTGTCACGAATCCAAGATGCCTCACCGCGCCTGTCCGCATTGCGGTCACTACGCTGGCCGTGAAGTGCTCGAAGTTCGTGAACACGCTTAACGGCTTCGGGTTCAAGCCCAGTTCCTCATTATGATCAAGATCGCCGTCGATGCCATGGGGGGAGATGCTGCTCCGCATTCTGAGGTTCTTGGAGTGATCCAGGCTGTACAGGAATACCCCGTGGGTGTGATTCTGGTTGGCGCTGAGGATCGGCTCAGGGAAGAACTCAAGAGGCACAAGGCGGCAGGCCTTCCCATTGAGATCGTGCACGCTAGCGAGGTCATATCGATGGGTGAAGCCGTCTCGACGGCGGTGCGAAAAAAAAAGGATTCTTCCATTCGGGTGGCTGCCAAGCTCGTGCGAGATGGGAAGGCCAACGGTGTGGTCAGCGCGGGAAACACTGGAGCTTGCATGGCGGTGACGAAGTTGGTGATTGGCGCGCTGTCAACTGTTGATCGGCCTGCCTTGGCCGCTGTCATGCCGACAGCCAGAAACCGTCCGGTGGTTCTCATTGATGTCGGCGCCAACGTCGACTGCAAACCCAGCCACCTCGCACAGTTTGCCATCATGGGAGAGATCTTTTCCAGGTCTGCCCTGGGGAATTCCAGGCCGAAGGTCGGCTTGCTTTCGATTGGTGAAGAGGAAAGTAAAGGAAACGAGCTGACCAAAGAAGTGTTCCAAGTCTTGAAGGCGTCGCCGTTGAACTTTGTTGGCAATGTGGAAGGACGCGACCTTTTCAAGGGCGACGTGGATGTGGTTGTTTGCGACGGTTTCATCGGCAACGTGGCGCTGAAGTTGAGCGAAGGTTTGACAGAGATGTTCAGCACGATGCTGAAGAAGGACCTTTCCACGCATCTCAGTTCGCAGATTGGAGCGCTGCTGTCGCGCAGAGCGTTTAGGAATTTCAAGGCGCGGGTCGACTATTCAGAGTACGGCGGCGCGCCTCTGTTGGGAGTGCGCGGCATCGTCATCATTTGCCACGGGCGGTCTCCTGCCAAGGCGATCAAGAACGCGATTCGTGTGGCGCACGAGTGCTGCGCCGGTCGCGTGAACCAGAGAATCGAAGATGAAATCAAGGCACTCAGCTTCATGCAGCGTAATGCCTCGGCAAGTGTCATGCTCAACTAAATGGGCCAGATTGCTTTTGTTTTCCCAGGACAGGGTTCGCAGGCCGCGGGGATGGGGAAGGCGTTGTACGATTCCTTCGACGCCGCGCGCAGCGTGTTCATCGAAGCCGACGCGGTGCTGGGCTTTCCCCTCAGCCAGCTCTGCTTCGAAGGCCCGGAAGAGCAGTTGAAACTGACCGAAAACACACAGCCTGCCATTTTGGCTGTTTCTGTTGCCGCCTGCCGGGCGCTGTGCGCCAGTGGTTTGCAGCCCAGTTTTGTGGCTGGCCACAGCCTCGGCGAGTATTCGGCGCTGGTCTCTGCGAATTCCTTGAGTTTTGCCGATGCCTTGCGCACCGTCCGAAAGCGTGGGACGTATATGCAGGAAGCAGTGCCCGTGGGGCAGGGCGCGATGGCGGCGATTCTGGGCTTAACCGCGGATCAGGTGGAGGCATTGTGCCGCGACGCCGCCCAAGGTGAGGTTCTTTCTCCTGCCAACTTGAATTCTCCCTCACAGATTGTGATTGCAGGAACAGCCACTGCGGTGGAACGGGCTCTGCAACTGGCGAAAACTCACCGTGCCAAACGAGCAGTGCAACTCCCGGTGAGCGCGCCGTTTCACTGTGCTCTGATGCGGCCGGCCCAAGAGCGGCTGGCAGAAGATCTGCGACAGCTCTCATTTCGCGATCCACGGTATCCCTTGATCAACAACGCTGACGCTGCTGAGCTGCGAGAGGGCACTTCGGTCGCCGACTCCTTGTCGCGGCAGGTTTGTTCTCCTGTGCGCTGGACCGAAACGATTCAGAACCTGATCAACACCGGAGTTCAGTTGTTTATCGAAGTGGGCCCTGGAAAAGTGTTGTGCGGTTTGATACGGCAAATTGACCGGACCGTGAAAACGGCCAATGTTGAAGACTCGCAAAGCCTGGCCCAGACATTGGAGATTGCCAGTTCGTTAGGGCCTTAGTAGTAGAATTCTTGGCGGTTGAAGAGAATCTGGCAATTGTTCGTCATTCCCGCGAAAGCGGGAATCCAGACTTCCGTCGGGCCCCTGGATTCCCGCTTTCGCGGGAATGACGAGATTGAATGACGGTTGGCGGTCCCTTCAGCCTGCTCGTGACGTTCGGAGGAGCGTTGAGGAATCATGCCTCTAAAAGACAAAGTCGCGTTGATCACTGGAGGTTCTCAAGGTATTGGCCGGGCCTGCGCACTGGTGCTGGCGGAGGCCGGCGCAGACGTCGCCGTTGGAGGCCGAAATCTTGAGAAACTCAATGCGGTCGTGCAGGAAATTCAGTCGCTGGGCAGAAGAGCGCTCGCGCTTCCCGGCGACGTGAGTGATCCAGCGCAGGTGAAGGCGGCTTTCGCGGAGTTCGTCAAACGATTTGGGAAGCTCGACATCCTGGTCAATAACGCCGGTGTCACCAAAGACACGCTGCTACTGCGAATGAAAGTTGAAGACTGGGACGCTGTGCTCAACACCAACTTAAAGGGCGTGTTTCTGTGCACTCAAGAGGGCGTCAAAATCATGTTGCGCCAGCGTTATGGGAGAATCATCAATATCTCCTCAGTTGTCGGCCGGACCGGCAATGCAGGGCAAGCCAACTATGTGGCTTCCAAGGCAGGCATCGAAGGCTTCACGAGATCTGTGGCCCAGGAAGTGGCGTCACGGAATGTCACGGTGAATGCTATCGCGCCGGGTTTCATCGCCACGGCGATGACGGACGTCCTGGCGGAAGCTGTAAAGTCAAAGCTCCTCGAGAAAATTCCCATGGGGCGCATGGGAACGGATCGCGAGATTGCCTGCGGCGTGAAGTTTCTGGCTTCCGATGAGGCAGGGTACATTACTGGCCAGGTCTTGCATATCAACGGTGGACTGTACATGTGAAACACGTGGATAGGCAGGGCTAGGTCAACGTCCCGCCACTGAGAGGCAGCGAAAACATTTGCTATTGTCTATTGGCTATCGGCTCTTTGTAGATTGTGGTCTTTCGGTCAAATCGCCAATAGAAAATCATCAATAACCAAGAGCAAATCCATGTTGTCGGACAGTTGGTCGACTTTGGTGGAGCCGTGGGTGGACGGAGTGATTTCTCGCGGGGCAATCAAAACTGGCATACCAGCAGGCTACTAATGGATATCGTCCGTGTCAGTAACTCGACCCCGGCGAAAGCCGGGGCGAGGGAGAGTTGGAAGTCCGGTCCATCAGGTTTGATTGCACCCATTTCTCCGAATTCTTTGCCTCAAAATTTCTTTTGTTATACTTTGGATCCTTGCGCTTGATCGCGAGGTCCGACACTTACAGGAGGGTTAAGAGGATGGCTTCAGTTGACGAGAAGGTGAAGCAAATCATTGTCGAGCAGTTGGGCGTGGATGAAGCGGAGGTGACTCCGACCGCTTCGTTTGTCGATGACTTGGGCGCTGACTCACTCGATACCGTGGAGCTAGTGATGGCTTTCGAGGAAGGATTTAGCATCGAGATTCCCGATGAAGACGCTGAGAAGATTCAGACCGTCAAAGACGCGATCTCCTACATCCAGAGCCACGCCAAATCGTAGCGAGCGACCTCATACCACCGAGGGACACGGCTCCGTTGGTTCTTGCCCCTCACCCGGCCCCCGCGACCGCCGTCGCTTTGGCCACCCTCTCCCCCCAAACGGGAGAGGGAGTTCTCGAATTTAACCGAAGTTGGAACTTCGTGGGCAGCAGGTGAACATAGAGAGTGACCTGAGACCGCTGTCCGTCCGGGCAGCCAGAATGGAAACGGCTTGCAGCCGCTTGCTGTAGCGGCAGGATGTTGCTGCCCCTCTCCTGAACTTGATCCTTTGTGAACTTTTTTGGCAGCAAGTAGAAACAGGGAGCGGCCTCATATGACAGAAGACGGAAATTGTATCTACGTGGCCGGGAAGGGAGCAAATTTCCACGCCAGGTAACGCGGCTAAGCGCACAAGTCTAAGTCATGCGCTGGGAATAGCAGGAGGTCTTCCTTTGAAGCGAAGAGTTGCCATCACGGGTGTTGGACTGGTCTCGGCTCTGGGCGTTGGCACAGAAGCCACCTGGAATGCTTTGCTTTCAGGCAAGAGTGGCATCGCCCTCATTACCCACTTCGACACGACTCAGTTTTCGGTGAAGATTGCGGGCGAAGTGAAAGGGTTTGATCCGCAAACCTGGATTGATAAGAAAGAGATCAAGAAAATGGATCCTTTCATCCAGTTTGCGGTGGCCGCGTCTCAGTTCGCGATGGACTCTTCCGGGCTGAGGATCACCCCAGCGATCGCAGGCCGGGTGGGTGTCCACATTGGTTCAGGCATCGGTGGATTTTCCACTATCGAGCGCGAACACAGTGAACTGATCAAAGGCGGGCCGCGGCGGATCTCACCTTTTTTTATTCCGTCTTCGATTGTGAATTTGGCAGCCGGGCAGGTTTCGATTCGATTTGGCGCCAAGGGGCCTAATACGTCCACCTGCACGGCCTGCTCTTCCGGCTCGCACGCGATTGGCGACTCGTTCAGAATCATTGCCCGCGGAGAAGCAGATGCCATGATTTGCGGCGGTTCTGAGGCGGCGATTACTCCGATGAGCGTCGGAGGCTTTGCTAGGATGCTCGCGCTCTCAATGCGGAATGAAGAACCCGAGCGGGCCTCACGCCCTTTCGACAAAGACCGGAATGGGTTTGTCATTGGTGAAGGCGCCGGCATCCTGATCTTGGAGGAACTGGAGATGGCGCGCTGGCGTGGCGCCACCATTTACGCTGAGATGGTTGGATACGGCATGTCAGGTGATGCTTTCCACATCACGCAGCCTTCCGAAGACGGCGACGGGGCCTTCCGGGTGATGAACAACGCCATCATGGATGCGGGTGTTCATCCCAGTGAGGTCGACTATATTAACGCACATGGGACATCCACGCCCTTCAACGACAAGTTTGAGACCCTGGCTATCAAGAGGACTTTCGGCCACCACGCCCGCAAATTGGCCGTCAGCTCCACCAAGTCGATGACTGGACACCTGTTGGGCGCCGCCGGAGGTCTGGAAGGTGGCATTTCGGCGCTGGCCCTGCATCATCAGACGATCCCACCTACCATCAATTATGAAACCCCCGATCCGGACTGCGACCTGGACTACACGCCTAACACCGCCCGCAAAGCAAAGCTGGACTATGTTCTCTCCAACTCCTTCGGATTCGGCGGCACCAATGCAACGCTGCTTTTGAAGCGATATCATGAGTAGCCATGCACGGCTTCTTTCAAGACAAATCGATTCTTGTCACAGGTGGCGCCGGGTTTCTCGGTTCCGAGGTGGTTCGCCAGCTTCAGGCCAAGAGGTGCCGGAGGATCGTGGTTCCCCGAAGCCGTGAGTATGACTTGACTCGGGAAGAGCCAATACGAAGACTCCTGGAGCAAACCAAGCCTGATCTCGTCCTTCATCTGGCCGCTGTCGTGGGAGGCATTGGAGCTAACCAGATGCATCCCGGTGAGTTCTTTTATAAGAATCTCATCATGGGAGTTCAACTCATCGAAATGTCCCGACAATGCCGCGTCTCCAAGTTCGTGGCCATCGGCACCATTTGCTCCTATCCCAAGTTCACTCCGGTGCCTTTCAGCGAAGATGAGTTATGGAACGGTTATCCGGAGGAAACTAACGCTGCATACGGGCTGGCGAAGAAGATGATGCTGGTGCAGTCCCAGGCTTACCGGCAGGAGTATGGCTTCAACTCAATCTTTCTTCTTCCCGTAAACCTCTATGGACCGGGGGACAACTTTGACTTGCAGACTTCTCACGTGATTCCAGCACTGATCCGCAAGTGTCTGGAAGCCAAACAGCGGGTTGAATCTGAAATCGAAGTTTGGGGCACTGGAAAAGTCAGCCGCGAATTTCTTTACGTCGCAGATGCCGCCGAAGGAATTCTGCTCGCGGCGGAACGCTACAACGGGAGCGAGCCCGTCAACTTGGGTGTCGCTCGGGAGATCCTGATTAAGGATCTCGTTCATCTGATTGCGGAACTTACAGGATTCCGGGGAGGCATTCGTTTCGATCCCAGTAAGCCTGACGGCCAGCCTCGCCGCTGTCTCGACTCAAGCCGCGCCGAAAGAGAGTTTGGCTTCAAAGCAAGGACAAGCCTCGAAGAGGGCCTGAAGAAAACGATCGACTGGTATCGCGAGCAGCAAGGGTTGCGCTGAGCGGATGCCAAGATTCCGGTGAAAAGGCGGCTGCCTACTTCGCCTTCTTGGTGGGTTCCTTCCTGGAGGGGGTCTCGTTCTTGGCGGGAGATTCTGTGGCTGGTTTCGAAGTCTCTTCTTGCTTGGCTGCGGCCTTGACTGATTTCGCGTAATCAGTCACATACCAGCCGGAACCCTTCAACTGAAACGATGTTTTGGAAATGAGTTTGCTGAGGCGACCCTTGCAGTTGGAGCAAATTCTGAGGGGGTTGTCGGAAAATTTCTGAATCACTTCAAAATGACTGCTGCACTTCTTGCAACGGTACTCATAAATCGGCATTCCTCGTTATAGCCTCCTGATACCGAGCTGTCGCTCTAATCGGTTAAAAATTTAGCGAAACTTAGGAGAAAATGCAAGGCGGGGTGAGCCGGCTGCCGAGGTTGCCGACTTTGAAAACAGGCAGTGCTCTAAGCACTCCAAGGAACTGTCACCTTCAAAAGAGCAGAATCCCTCCACGGGCTGGCTCTAGCTAAGCTAGACCCTGAGCCAGCCTATCTCACCTTCGTTCACTGAGCGATCGAGTTCAGGCGCGCTTTGCAGCTACCTTTAGCACCTCCGCACAGCGTTTTCCCACCGCTTGGTACTCGCCCGGCTGCAACATCCAAACGGCAACCTCCAGCCGCGGTTCGTTGCCGGAGCTGGGCCGTACTTCAATCCGCGGCTCGCCCTCGCGCAACGCCTTCGCAACCTCATCGCGGGTCATGGCGATTACCTTGGTGTCCCACTTGATGGCCAGATGAGGCACCTGGTTAGCGATTACCGGAAGAAACTGTTCGGTTTCCACGCTGCGAATACCGGCAACCGCCTTGCCGATGGCACTGACTTGGCGTTCCCAGTCCTTCCACTCGGCCTGATGATCTTTCTTAACAAACAATTCGACGGCGGTCATCAATCCGACGATTTCTTCCTTGCCAACCTTCCCGCCACGTCCGACGGAATCTGAGTGGGGCGATCCGTTTAGGTAAGCCGCATGAATAAGATCCTTGCGGCCGAGCAGGAGACCAGAGCACTGCGGGCCCTTGATGCCCTTTCCGCCACTGAAGGCCACCAAGTCGTAACCCATCTTGATGTAGGCGCTGAGATTCTCTGCCGGGGGGACATCGGCTGCTGCGTCGATCAGGCTGGGAATCCCCTTCTTTCGCGCGACCTCGGCAAACTCCTGGCGCTTGATTTGGCCTTGAGGATCAGCGGAGTTCAGGAAAAAGAGCATGGCTGTCTTCTCGTTAACGGCTTGCTCCAACTGCTGCAGCGTCTCGACCTCGACAATCTTCACGCCGACATTGCGGATGGCATGGTCGTAACCGAACCGGTGTGATCTCTGAAAAATCACTTCGTCCTTCATGCCGCCGGTATCAGGTGCCTGGCGGATCTTGTGTTCGTCGGCGCCGCACACACAGGCTGCCGTCGCCAGCGTCAACGCACTCGCGCACCCAGAAGTGACTAGAGCGGCCTCGGAGCCGATCAGGGCAGCGATGCGCTTTCCAGCAGCTTCGTGAAGCTCTGGAATGGAGATGTGTTGCCGGGAAGCTTCCTCCATAGCCGCTACGACTTCAGCAGGCATCACGCAGGCGCTCAACGTCGTGTAGGTGCCAGCCGCATTGATAAAGGGACGCAGGCCAAGCTCCTCATAGATTTTGCGCCGCGCTTTCCGCGCGTTCTTCGCTGCAGCGCGATCATTGGCAACCGCTGCCAGTGGATGCAGCGCAAAACTACCCACTGAGGCCAGCCCGGCTCCGCGCAGAAAGTAACGTCGTGTCCAACTGCTGAAAGGATTCTGCATTGGCTCCTCCAAATTGTTTTGGTCGGATTATACCCCTTTGGTGCCTTACAGATAAAATTCGGTGGGTTTCGGAAAGAAAATCCTAGGAGTCCCGCAATGCGTTAGTTATGGGGGGCACCCGCCAACCGCTGGCGTGAGCCAGTGGCAGCTGCTCACTCCCGCCACCTCCTCTTGCGCCAAGCTGCCCGCGCCGCTCGCGGCGCGGGCAGCTTGGCGCAAGGGCAAGGGGGGCTCGTTGGACGCCTTGGCCACTGGCTTACGCCAGTGGTTGACTCCCCTTAACTAACACATTACGGAGTCCCCAAAAGAGGCACTCTCTGCGACAACGCATGACTAATGACGAAGCTCTCATGACGAAACAATGACGAAGGCCAAAATGTCTAAGTCCAGCTTTTCGTCGTTTGGATTTTAGATTTCTTTTGTCATTCGTGCTTAGTCATTCGTCATTCCGCTCTGCCTTGAGGGTGTTGTCTTTGTCTTGGCTTGCGAGATTAGGTTGAAACAATGAGGGATTTGCTGCTTGCTCGCAGCCCGCGCGATTCTCAGCGTTTAGAAAGCTTGCTGAAGGCTGAGCGTTCTCGACCACGGTATCAGAGCAAGCCACGTGTAGATGAGGGTAAGGCTGGCCACTTCAAGGTGCCGGTTGAAAAGATGGAGGAACAATCCGGCAATTGTGGCTGTCACCTTCGCAGAGGTAAGAGCGAAAATAATGTCGTATCGCTCCATGAGAAAACGCAAGAGGGGGTTTGCTTCAATCTCAGTGCCGAACCGAATCAGCCCGTGGTAGGTGGCGACCCAATCCGCCAACTGGACGATGATGAAGCAGGTGACTGCGATGTTCCCCAAGAGTTTGCGGCGGGTCATAGATCTGTCTCCCAAACCTTGCCTGTAAAATTTGCAACTGACGTGCCAGATCAGGAAAAGGAACTCCCTTCGGGAATGGGGGAGCTGAACTACGGGACTGAAAGTCTGGAAGTGTATGCACAGCCTGGACATGCAGTGAGGCCTAGCGCGCGTCTGCCCAAGGATAAGGGGTGTGCGAGCCTGGCTAGTCGTCGTCACATGTGGCTAGAATGGAAAAAGACTTCCGCATTGTTGTAGATGGCAACCGCTTGCCTGTGCTCGATCATCCAGGTTTCGCAGTGGAATTTGTGGACAAAGACTTAGGACATGGGCCGGAGATGATGGGGCGCCAACAGCTGGGGAAAGCCATTGCTCGGTGAGGTTCTGGCCCTTGTTTCTCAAGCAGGTGCTGAGAGGCGGCCACCCGGGGCGAAACTCCTGACTTTGACGCAGGTGCTGCAGGCGAGGCTAATCTGATGGCGCTTTCGATTTTTTTTTTGCATACTATCCAGCCTTAAAGCACCTGGTTTGGACTCCACATGACCGGTTTCGGCAGACGAAACCATGAGCCTCTGCTGCGGGCGGGAAGGCCTGCTCTTCGGGCAGTGGCTGGCAACATCGAGAGGGAGACCCGAAAATTGCGCACAGAGGAAAAGCTTCAATATCTCAGCAAGATTAAGAGTCCAGACGCTATGACTGAAGAACTCCGCCAGATGAGTCGAAATCTCTGGTGGACCTGGAACCCTGAAGCGCAGGAAATCTTTGCAGATCTTTCGCCACTCACCTGGACCGCTTCCAACCACAACGCCGTTGCCGTATTGAACTTGCTTTCTTCGACGGAATTGAAGGCGCGTCTCATGGAAAGGGCATTTTCCGCCCGGGTGTCTGATGTGCTGCTCGATTTTCACGAGTATCTAACGCGCGAGCGCACATGGTGCTCGGCGCATGCGGCGCCGTTTCTGAAGAGCCCGGTGGCGTACTTCAGCGCGGAGTTTGCCATTCACGAGAGCTTGCCTATTTACTCCGGCGGTCTGGGCGTGCTGGCTGGCGATCACGCCAAGTCGGCTAGCGACCTGGGCGTGCCGCTGGTGGGCATCAGTCTGTTTTATCGTCAGGGCTATTTTCAGCAGCAGATTGCTCCCCACGGCTGGCAGGAAGAACACTATCCGCTGCTGGACCGCCACGATTTGCCGGTCGACCTCGTGCTCCGCGAAGACGGGTCGCCGCTGATCCTGGCGGTCGAGCTTCAACACACGCAGGTGAAATTTCAAGCCTGGCGCCTCAACGTTGGGTCCACCGTGATGTATCTGCTGGACACTGAGTTGATGGAGAACGAAGACCACTACCGCGCTTTGACAAGCCGCGTCTATGGGGGTGACACCGCGACACGGATTGCCCAGGAAATTATCATGGGCATCGGCGGCGTGCGCCTGCTGCGCGCGCTGAACATCTCTCCGGCAGTCTTTCACATGAATGAAGGGCATTCGGCTTTCCTCACTTTTGAATTGCTCCGCGAACAGCTGTCCAAAGATACCGGGCTCAAGCAGGCTGAGGAATGGGTGCGGGAGCATTGTGTCTTCACGACGCATACGCCGGTTCCTGCAGGCCACGACCGGTTCTCACCGGAACATATGGAGTATGTCTTGGGAACATTTCGCGCTGGTTTGAACCTGGATGTACAGCGGTTTCTCGGTTATGGCCGCGTGAATCCCGAAGATGCGCAGGAACCCTTCTGCATGACGGTACTGGCGCTGAAGATGTCCCGAGCGGCCAATGGCGTCAGCGAGCTGCATGGAGAAGTGAGCCGTGAAATGTGGCGGGCGTTGCACACGCAGAAGACTTCGCCAGTAGCCTCCATTGGCCATATCACCAACGGCATTCATGTGCGCGGCTGGATGACGCGCCCGACTCGCCGCTTTTGGAAAGCCCATCTCGGGCCCGATTGGGAGACGCGATTGATGTATCCCGATCTGTGGAAAATCATCTCCGACCGGGATTTGATTTCCGACGAGGAGATCTGGGCCTTGCGTTACTGGTTGCGGCGGGAGCTGGTTGAATTTGCCAGGAAGCGGCTGCGCGGGCAGTTCACACGCGTTGGCGAAGGCGCGAAGGTCTTCGAAAAAATTCTCTCGCCTGACGCCCTCACCCTTGGTTTTGCGCGGCGGTTCGCCACTTACAAGCGCGCGCCGCTGATTTTCTCAGACCTGGCCCGAGCCATCGCCATTTTCAATGACCCCAAGCAGCCCGTTCAGTTGGTTTTTGCTGGCAAGGCCCATCCGCGGGACGATCGCGGCAAGGAGTTTATCCAGCGCATTCACGAAATGACCCGGCGCAACGAATTCTTCGGGAAAGTGATCTTCATCGAAAACTACGACATTCACGTGGCGCGCTATCTCATCTCCGGCGCCGATGTCTGGCTGAACACGCCGCGCCGGCCTTTGGAGGCCAGCGGCACAAGCGGACAAAAGGTGAGTGTGCACGGCGGTCTCAATCTCAGCGTGCTGGACGGCTGGTGGCGCGAAGGGTTTGACGGCACCAACGGCTGGCCAATCGGGGGAGACAATTCTTCAGAAGACGCCGAGGCCCAGGATGCAGCGGATGCCGAATCGCTTTACGAAACGCTAACCCAAGGCGTCATTCCGCTCTTCTTTGACCGTGATGAACAGGGAATCCCGCGCGGCTGGATCGAGAAGATCCGGCGGGCCATGCAGACTTTGATCCCGCAGTACAACACCGATCGGATGGTGGCAGAGTATGTGACCAAGTATTACCTGTCCAAGAAGTTGGTCTTAAGAGGGTAGGCCGTGAAGCCGCAGCGGCGAGCCGAAGGCAGGGCCGCGTGGCTGGCGTCGAGGACTCCGAGGAGCTGTGAAAGAGTCCGCGGACAGCGGTAGGGAACGCCCGTGCCGTTCCCTGTGGTCTGAAGCGATACTGTTGAAGGCGTTTTCCCCGTCGCAACAAGGGCCGGCACAGCGGCCGGCCTCTGCAAGGCGATTCTTTCACAGCTTCACGCTGTCGAGGGAGGGCTCGCGCTGGCGTGAAGCTCGGCGGTTAGATCGTCGACAAACTGCCGGGCCGTTCTTCCCGAACGGGCGTTGTGAAGCTGCACCCACTGCAGGGCTCTCCTTCTTAACTCCTCTTCTCCGATGGGCAGTTGCCTCCGGTGTGTCATGAAGCGGACAATCGCAAGATACTCCTGCTGGCTTGGCGTGACGAAAACGAGTTGAATGCCGAACCGGTCCGCCAGCGAGACCTTTTCCTGTAATGTGTCTTGTTGGCGCACTTCGTCGCTGCGCAAGTCATTGCGGTCGGAGAAGTACTCCTTGATCAGATGGCGGCGGTTCGAGCTCGCGTATATCAGAACATTTTTCGGGCGGGCTTCCAAACTTCCCTCCAGCACGGCCTTCAGCGTTTTGTACTGAGTCTCTCCTTCTTCAAATGAAAGATCATCTACGAAAAGAATGAAGCGTTCGCGGCGCGGCCGGACAAGCATCATCACTTCCGGTAGATCTCCCAAATCGTCGCGCGAAACCTCAATCATGCGCAGTGGCTGGCTGGGGAAATGATTCAACAGAGCTTTAATCGCAGAGGATTTTCCGGTGCCGCGATCTCCGTACACGAAGACGTTGTTCGCCGGACGCCCGGCTAGGAAGTGCTCGGTGTTGCGGACGAGCCATTCCTTTTGACTTTCATATCCGACCAGCTCTTCCAGACGAATCGGATCAGGCTCTCGAATGGGTCGAACTCCTCCGCCGACTGCCGCAGGTTTCCAGTGGAAGGCCCGGTATTGCGCGAACAAGCCGGCGCCTGCTTGCAGGTAGCAGCCGGCCAGCGCCGGCAGCAATAGGCTCCACTCTGCGGCTTCGTGGAACAATTGCGCCGTCTGCTGGCGTGCCAAACCAGAGTGGCTGCTGCTCTCAGCACCGCCTAGTTCGTCCCATCCCAACCATTCTGCTTCTGGGTCACACTTTTGCAGCAGCGACAATACCGTCCCCGCATCCGCATGGTAGAGTCTTTGCAACCGGCACAAGTCGAGTTCAACCTGGCCGAGCAGAGACTTTCCGAAATCGGTGGAGCGGCAGTGCTGTGCTTTCGAAGAAAAGACGTTCTCATCGTTGAAAATCAGGGTGAGCAAATGATTCTGCCAAGGGGTACCCAGCCAACCCTGACAGCTGGTTTCGGTTCTTTCGGCCAGGCGTGAAAAGAAGGTTGCGTACGACTCGGCAATGCGAAGCAAACCCTTTCGCGTCAGCTTGGCATTGCGGCAGAGCAGATCCAGGAGTTCAAGCAGCGCGGACACGACCGGATCCGACAAGACACTCCGATAGATAACGAGTTGCTGCGCGGCACGAAGCGTTTTGCCCAAGCTGGCTGTGCTCTTGCCGTCCTGGGTCTCAAGCGGGGTTTTCTTCATCAACTCTCCAGTTAAAAATAATTCGACCGGGAAAGTCCAGTGAAGTTACAACTGCATAAATCCGATGTCAAGGTGTGGGAAAAGGCGCCATCCGCGGGTCCGGCGAATTCAAGAATGCCAAGCAATCCCTGCCTCAGAAACAGCCTTGACAACACCAGATGTTTCGTCAATCATCACCGACAGATGCTCCGAGGGCCGTCCGGCTGGTGGTTCGTGCAGGTTCGATCGTTGTCCTGAGCAGCTCCTGCGATCCCTTTCCTTTCAAACTGCAAGCTGTGAGTAGGCAGCCGGCTTGAACCATCCATACGTGGCGGAGGAAACTCAGTTGATTCACCTGAAATCGCGGCATGAACTTGAGATCCTGCGTGAGTCCAACCTCATCGTTCACGAGGTGCTGACGACGCTGAAGTCGATGTGCCAGCCTGGGGTCACAACGCTAGAACTTGACCGCGTCGCCGAGGACATGACGCGCAAACACCGGGGCCGTCCAGCCTTTAAGGGATATCATGGCTTTCCGGCCACGCTGTGCACCTCCGTGAATGAGGAGGTTGTCCACGGGATTCCGTCCAAGCGGGCGCTCAGGGAAGGGGACATTCTGAGCATCGATTACGGAATCTGCTACCGGGATTACTATGGCGACGCTGCTGTGACAGTGCCAGTCGGGAAGATCTCAGCAGAACTGGAGTTTTTGCTGAAGATAACCCAGGAATGCTTGATGCGGGGAATTCAGCAAGCCGTTCCGGGAAATCACTTGGCCGACATTTCAGCTGCCATTCAAACGCATGCTGAGATCCAGGGGTTCTCGCTGGTGAAGGAGTTTTCCGGACACGGCGTGGGCCGGAGCCTGCACGAGGAGCCGGTGGTTTTGAACTATGTCGCCAATGGAAGAGGCATTCAATTAAAGCCTGGGCTGGTATTGGCCATCGAACCTATGGTCAACCAAGGTACCGACAAGGTCGTTGTGCTGAAAGACGGCTGGACAGTCGTCACGAAAGACAAGAAATGCTCGGCTCACTTTGAGCACAGCGTAGCGATTACCGAAGACGGGCCGCTGATTCTCAGCCTTCCACCTTCCGTCAAATAACCAGCTTTGGAGAGCTGTCATTGAACACAGATCAAGAAGTTGCCGAACAACTGGCGCTGTTCTCAGATTATTTGAAACGGAACAGCCTCAAGATGACCCGCCAGCGCGAGGTGATTGTTGACAGTTTTCTGCGCACCAACGGCCATCTGAGTATCGATGAGCTGCACCAGTTGGTGAAACAGAAGGACTCGACCGTCGGTTTCACCACGGTGTTCCGGACGCTGAAGGCGCTGACGGACTGCGGCCTGGCCCGCGAAACCGATCTGCAGGATGGGCGCACACGCTTCGAACACATCTATAATCGGCCACATCACCATCACATTGTTTGCGTGGCGTGCAATCGCACCATCGAGTTCCTCAGCCCAGAGCTGGAACAGCTGCAGGAGCTGATTGTCGCCAAGTACCAGTTTGAATCGGTTCGTCACCAGTTGCAGATTTTTGGCGTTTGCCCGGACTGCCAAAACCAGCGCCCGTCACCGCAGGACGTGTTTGATTCGGACGCGGTGTTCGCGCGCGACGCCCTGAAGATCGCGATGGAGGCGGAACGCAGTGGTCTCAACTTCTATCTGGCAGCGGCCGAGCATATTTCCCACCCCTCAGGCAAGGCGACCTTTTTGCGCATTGCCGAAGAGGAAAAGAAGCATCTGCATGATCTCGAATACGAATGGATTGAGCTGCTGAAGAAAGACAAAAACATTCTGAAGGCGCCGGTGTTTCTGCACTTTGATTATGAATCTCTGAAGAAGATCTTTCCCACCCGGGATGAAATTCGCAAACGGCTGGAAGGAGATTTGGACGAGGAGCAAGCGTTGAGACTCGCGATGGAGATGGAGCTAGAGTCGCATCGCTTCTTCCGCGATTACGCGGAGAAGTTTAACGACACGCGGGGTAAAGCGATTTTTTTGAAATTTGCCGCCGAAGAAGAGGACCACTACCGAACAATTCAGAAGGAATACGACCGCGTGATGCAGCGCAGCGTGCATTAAGGTCTGTTTGAGAGCGCACCAATCTCGCGTGCGCCCGTTGGTCTAAGGCTCCGCTCGGTCTGCGGCAGCCGAGCTGGCCAGAGTGCTCCCCAGGCGGCTGATCAAAACAAAAAGGGACACCGGATTCGGTGTCCCTTTTTCATTTTTTGAGTCCATCAGACGCCAGGCTTAAGAACGGTGATACGCCAGCTCCTGCAGCCGCTTGACGCGCTCGGCCATCGGCGGATGGGTGCTAAACAGTTGCGCAATGCCGCCTGCGGTCAGCGGGTTGACGATGTACATCTGGGCTTGCGCCGGGTTCACGTGCATTGGAAAACGGTGATTGCCGCTTTCCAGTTTCAGTAGAGCATTAGCCAGGGACAGCGGTCTGCCGCAGATTTGCGCGCCCGTCGCATCAGCCTGGTATTCACGGCTGCGAGAAATCGCCATTTGGATGAGCATGGCGGCAATCGGGCCGACGATCATCATCGCCAGGCCGCCCAGTAAGCTACCTCCCCCCTCTTCGTCGTCGCGATCCCGGCCCATTCCTCCAAACATCATGGCCCATTGCGCCATGTGAGCCAATTGGCTGATGGCGCCAGCAATCATGGCGGCCACCGAGCTGATCAGGATGTCGCGATTCTTGATATGCGCCAATTCGTGAGCGACCACGCCTTCCAGCTCATCGCGGTTCAAGATGTTCATGATGCCCGAAGTGACGGCCACGGCGGAGTGCTGCGGATTTCGTCCAGTGGCAAAAGCGTTCGGAGTGGCGCTCGGTATCACGTACAGCCGGGGCATTGGCAACTCAGCGCGCCGGCAAAGCTCGCGCACCATTCGATACAAGTCAGGAGCTTCGCTCTCGGAAACGGGCTGAGCACCGCTCATGGCTAGAGCAATCTTGTCGCTGAACCAATAGCCAACAAAGTTCATGAGCCCTGCGAACACCAGAGCGATCATGAGGCCATTCCTTCCTCCCACAGCGTTCCCAATGGCCATGAGTAATGCGGTCAGTCCAGCCAGCAATATGAAAGTCTTTAATGTATTTTTCATCAGTTCCATTCTCCTGATTCGTCCTGCTACTTGCTCTCAAAATCGGCAATATACATAGGACTGCGCAGAGACTTTGTCAAAGCGCAGGAAACTGAAAGCACAGAAGTAGTTTAGCAGACCGGCCGGAGAGCAGCAAGCGGCACGGAGGATGACGCACGATCTAAGGGCATTGGTGTCAACTTGAGTTCGATTTCGCTCGACTAGGAGCGAGGCCAGGCGACTCTGACTGTGCCGTGGACGGGCCCGCTGGGAGTGATTGCTCACGTCAAGTTACCCGGTGAACTTGTAACCAACCCGATGCAGTGTCACGATGAAGCGGGGTTCATTGGGGGTCCTGCGGCCTCGGGCAAGCAAGCTGCGCGGGTTCTTAATGTTCCTGTGTTCCTGTGAGAACTTGCTAGACTAGCCAGTCTAGTTTCCACTTCCATAGAGCGGCTCCGCCGCCCGATGTGCTGAAAGCTTCGTCTTTCCTCGGAGGAAAGGCAGAGCCTTTCCGCACATCAAGCGGCAAAGCTGCATTGAGGCTGGCTTGGGGAGTTACTTCGACGGCTGTCTGCCGCGAACGGCCGACTGTCCAAGCCTTTATCCTGTTTGAAATTGAGAACTCCTCTGCTAGATTAAAAAGGTATCTTGGCAGGCATTGGGAATCTCAATAGCGGTGCGTGATGAGGCCGCAGCAGACTGACAAAGATCGGAGGCAGGTCGAAGCATGGATGACACAGTGAAAATGCCGGTGGCAGAAGATAAAGCCGGCCTGGAGGCTGCCGAAGACGAATCGGCCCTGTTCGCACAGCTTGTCCCCAAAGACGAGGACGCGCTTGTCGAGGAAGAAGAGCCACAGGATGCTGGCGACCGCCTGCAACTCATCCGCTACGACCCACTGCGGCACTATTTACTGGAGATCAGTAAGTATGAGCCGCTTAGCCAGGACGAGGAGCAGCGATTAGCCAAGCTTCTCCGCGACCGGCAGGACAGAGAAGCCGCCCGGAAGCTGGTCACTTCAAATCTGAAGCTGGTGGTTAAAGTAGCTTTCCTCTACAACAAGGTCTACGCGAACCTGATGGACCTCATTCAGGAGGGAAATGTTGGGCTGTTGCAAGCGGTCAGAAAGTTTGATCCCGACCGCGGCACTCGCCTGTCCACCTATGCCACCTGGTGGATCAAGGCTTACATCATCAAGTTCATTCTCGACAATTTTCGCATCGTGCGAGTGGGCACTACCAACGATCGCCGCAAGGTGCTGTTGAATCTTCGGAAAGAAAAGCGCAAGCTGGAGGCTCAAGGAATCACAGCCAGCCCGCAGTTGATTGCCCAAGCACTCGACGTCAGCGAAGAGGATGTCATCGCGGTCGAAAAAAGCATCCAATCGCATGATCTTTCCCTCAATCAAAAAGTGGGAGAGGATTCGGAAGCCAGTTATCTGGACAATCTGGCGTCGACGGAAGAACTCATTGATGAGCGGCTGGCTGCAGGCGAGTTGAAGGAATTCATCGACGCCAAGTTCAGCGAGTTCTCCAGCGGGCTCTCCGAAAAGGAACAAATCATTCTGCAACAGCGCCTTATTGCGGAAGAGCCGCTGACGTTGCAGGCAATTGCAGACAAGTATGGCGTTACGCGTGAAGCCATTCGGGTTTCCGAAAAGCGGCTTGTGGAGAAGATCAAGGCCTACATGAAAGAAGCGCTTAGGGACATCCGCGACGTGCGATTCAGCCTGGGTGATTGACAGTCGATGCAGGGCGCTGTTCCGCACCCCGCTGCTCGGTGCCCTGACCAATGAAAGTGATTCCCCCTTGACAAGGGGGGGCGGCGCGAAGCGCACGGGGTTGTCATTCACGATTTCTGCTCCTGTCACGACAACCCCCTGAAGGCTTCGCCTTCTTTCCCCCTTTGCTAAGGGGGATTTTTAAGGGAGGCAGTTTATGAACCAACGAGTTCAGACAAAATTACGGGTGTTTCTCAGTTGTCTTCTGGCCTTGTCTTCGCTGGCGAGCGCCGGAGACTCATTGTCCGCGGGCGCATTGCAGCAGGAGCAAGCTCAGGACAAGAAAGTAGAACAGGGCGGCCCGAAACAGGAGGAAAGCGACACGGTGATCGGGCCCAAAAAGCAAGCTCCGCCAAAGAAGAAGCGGATTACTCCGAAGAAGCCAACCGGCGACAAGCCTGATGAGAACTTCACTCTCGCCGTGGACATTGAGCTCGTCAACCTGGATGTGGTCGTCACCGACAAGCGTGGAAACTTCATTCCGAATCTAACGCAAAAGAATTTTCGGGTTTACGAAGACAAAGTGGAGCAGAAGGTAACCAACTTCAGC
>JAKEER010000312.1 GCA_022616615.1 Acidobacteriota bacterium | reverse complement strand
CTGGCGGAGAGAGTGGGATTCGAACCCACGTTAGAGTTTCCCCTAAACACGCTTTCCAAGCGTGCGCCTTCAGCCACTCGGCCATCTCTCCGTTTCAAACGGCGGGGGAATTTTAGTGGAAACCCCTGAGCGAGTCTAGACAATTTGGGTCATTTGGGTCATCACGTGACTCGGGAAAAGCAGACTCGCAAAGGGGCCCACGGGGCAGGCGAAAATCGGGCTGGCAGCAAACCTGAGCGCAAACCAGGAAATGCTCGAACCGCTAGCGCGATGATAGGTGAACCCTCCGTAAAGCCTTCCAGGCCCATCCAATGGTCTGCTGGAAGAAGTTCCTAATTGCCAGGCCTTCAACTTCCGGTGCGGCTGGCAAAAAAAGAGCCTCCTATAACGGAGGCTCTTCTAGCTCGCTGATGAAAGCGTGCCGTGCTATTGCCGATCCTGCCTGTCGTGTTTCTCCTTGTAAATTTGACGGCTGGCCTTGTTTTGCTTCTTTTGTATTTTGGCGCGCTCTTTGGCGGTGAACTCACCGTCAGCTTTGGCCTTTGCCTCGGCGGCGTGGATTCTGGCCTGCCGCTTCTCCAGCTTCTTCACCTCATTCCGCGTCAGTTCTCCGTCTTTGACACCGTCGGCGATGCGCCGCTGCTGGCGTCTTTCCCGCTGGTTGACGGTTGATTGAGCCAACATCAGGTTCCCCATGAAAAGGGTTGCGACGAGGGCAGCTGCAATAGACTTGAGCTTCTTCATTGAATGATCTCCTTTCATTTTGTCACTGCCGTTTTCTTAGCTTGTCCTGTTAAACACAGACACTCCGATGAAGTTGCGAAGACCTGAGAATTATTCGTACTCGAGAGCGAGCAGAGGATCCTTGCTGGCGGCTTGGATCGCGGGATACAGAGCTCCGGTAACGCCGCTCACCACAACCAGCAATGTTGAGATACCGATCCAGGGAATAGAGAGCAGCACTTGCTGTGTCGGAATCAGGGTTTCGATCACGCTGCGGCTCGCCAGAGTGAGGACGACCCCGAGAAGCAGCCCAAAGAAGCTCAGCGCGACAGACTCCCGCAGAATCAGGTTGACGATGTAGCCCTTCGAAGCGCCCAGGGATTTGAGTATGCCAATATCGCGGGTTCGCTCGGCAATCGTGGTGTACATGGAAAGAAAGATTGCGAACGACCCGATAACGACCGCAATGCCCACCACGACGTAGATGAAAAGGTCGAGTCCCGGAGGCGACGTATTCATCAGCAGCGAGACCCATTCCTGGCTGGAATTCACTTGGTATCCCGGCAACACATTCTGGATGGCCTGAATCGCCGCGTCCACTTGGCTGGAATCGTTGAGCTTGATAAGCGTCATCGTCGCCTGGCCGTTCCACCCCGTCAGTTCCTGGAGCGTTTCGATCGGCACAAAAACCCGTGCACCTTTCCCATTACGAACTACGCCGCACACCTTGAAGCTTCGTCCTTTCAGGGTGTGCGAGTCGCCCACGTTTAGACGTTTGGATTGTTGGTACAAATCGTCAATGATGATCTCATTGGCCGCCGCGTGGCTGAAGGATCCTCCGGCAAAAAACGTGAATCCGCCCGAAACACTGGTGAAACTCGCGTAGTCGATGCCGAAGATGTTAACCAGGCCATCGCTCGTCTCGAGCTGTGTGAGCACGGGCGACAGGGCGCGAATCTGGGGAAGCACCTTCAGATTTGCCCCGTCTTCTATCGGCATGCGAACACTGCCGGTGGAGAAAATCACTGGGGCATTTGGTGGACGCAAAAAAATATCGGCGCCAATGCCGTTCTGGCGCTGCGCCGTATCTATGATCATGCCCTTGCAAATACCCACGACCATGAGGATCATTAAGACTTCGAGGCTGATTGCGAGAACGCTTACCAGGGCGCGCAGCGGACGGTGGAGAACATTCGCCAGAACAAACTGGTTGATCATTCGCTTGAAATCACGTTTCGAAGAACCGGGGATTCGGAGCGCGCCAGCAACCTTCTCGGCCTGTTCGGCGGGAAGGCCCCAGCGTGAGCAGCGGCTGCCGGTGCGCTACACAGACTTGAATGGAAACAACAGTTCCCTTCAGGCCAGCCTCGTTCATCTTTTCTTCCACGTCCTTTACCGATCGATTCAATCGGTGTCAGATTAACCGACCTGCTAAAGCAAGGCAAGGCAGCGGTCCCGCGAGTTTGCAACGATTCTCCAGAACCCACTAGATCAGAAGGCGCGCGGGGAAGCGCCGCCAGATCGTAGATAGATAGGAGCCCAAGGAGCCGGGACCCGCTGCCCTGTCCCAGGAGCTTCCTTATTTGAGTCTGCAAGAAGAGATTCAACGTCGCCCAGACTGTCTGCCAACCCTATATGGCAGACCATTATCCACTTGTGGCCTCTCACCGATCCCAGGGCTGGATTTCCGACACGGTCTTGGATACTCTGGTCTGGAACGCACAAATGCCTTTCGCCAGGCTTTGCGCAGAGGTTAAGATCGTTCACTGTGCTATCTACGGAGGTTTTCATGTTCCTGCGACTCAACTTTTCGCTGCCATTGTCTCTTGCCCTTTTAGCTCCATGCCTCAACGCAGAAGCCCAGGCTCCGGTAGAGCCTGTGCCGGCGGCTTCCGGCCAGCTCTCAGCCGTGTCGGAACTGGGCCAGGTTCAGTTAGTGCAGGTTCCGCGCTTGGAGGGAGTGCAGTTTGTCACTGGCTCGGGCTCGCAGATCCTGCTGGAAAAGGATGGCAAACGTTACCTCATCGACGCGCGGAACCAGACGATTCGAGAGTTGCTTCCAACCGTGGTTGCTTCGGCGCAGACCACAACCCCGCCCGCCCAGACAAGCGCCACACCGGCATCGGCAGCCAAGCCGGACGAGAAGGAAACAGACACCTATTACACTGAGGACATTGTTCTGTGGAACCTGCCGACGGCGCATCACCTGGAAAAGAAGGCCCTGATAATCGACTTCACCCACCGGTTTGCCTTCGATAGAGCCTTTAATGGACCAGCCCGAGTTTCTAATCTCCTGGGTATGGACGGGTTCTCTTTCTCGTCTTTCGGCCTGACCTACGGCATCACCGACCATTTCTTCGTTGGCGCCTATCGCACCCCAACGAACTTCGGAAGAATACTTGAGTTTTACGGTGGCGCCCAACTGTCTCAGGAAAGCAAAGGGCATCCGTTCTCCAGCACGTTTCGTGTGGGTGTCGAGGGAACAGACCATTTTCGTCGCAAGTACATTACGAGCCTAGAGCTGACCTTTGCGCGCGGCATCAAGAAACGAGCTCAGATCTACTTCGTTCCCACGATTTCATTCAACAACCGAGCCTTGCCAGACGTGCTGGACATAAGCTCCGAAGTGGATACTGCAACGACCGAAACGACCACGGCAATTGGCGTTGGACTTTCGGTAGACATCCGGCCGACGGTGGCACTGCTGTCAGAAGTCATCCAGCGAACTTCCGGGCGCCTTGGAACGCACCGCCCCTCGTTCATGTTTGGTATCCAAAAGAAGGTCCATCGCCACAGCTTTACTTTGGGAGTGACCAACTCTCCTGGCACAACCCTGTCGACGCGCTCGGCCACACGGAGTGGACTTGGGGGATTAGATGACACCTTCGGCGGATTGACGATTGGGTTCAACTTGTCGAGGAGGTTATTCTAGCAGGCCAGGCGTAAGGGGTAAGGCTCAAGGGCCTACTCTTCCTGTTGTCTGCCCTTTTGCGCCATTTCCCACAAACGTCGGTACTCCGGCCGAACACTTGAATCCAAATCATTCTCAAACTCGAGTGGAAGATTCAGGTGTAAGATCAAGTCTTGCACGTCGGCAAGGTCACGAAGGCGATGGGGCGCTGACAATCCCGAAGCTAGTTTCAGCTCAACGAGGCTCTGAAGCTGGATGATTCTGACATTGAGTCTATCGACTGAGTGACGAGCCGGATCGGGAAAAGCCACGGGTTTGGGCAGGCCGTCTCCGGGAAATTCCCCTGCGGTTAATATTTCAATGCGAATTTTGGATTCAATATCAACGAAAGACTTCTTCGCTGCTGTAAAGGCGGGGACGTATCCCCGCCCCACCAACCGTTTCTGAAACCGCTCCAAACCTTCGCGGTTTAGCAGAATATCAACATCAAGGGTTAGTCGCGCATATCCGTGGGCAGCGAGGGCCATGCCTCCAATAACAGCATAGGCGATGCCCTCTTCCTCGAGTCGCTGAGCCAGGCGCCGCATGGTTTCATACACAGGACCTCTTTCCATAAAAAAATCTCCCGCCAGACGTAGTCCTTCTTCAAAGGAAAGTTCAGCTCGGCGCAATCCGGCGATGCGGTTTGTTTCAGTGGTAGACACGAGGGTCATCCCCAGGAATCGAATTCGCTTATTGTCGCAGCCAGGCAGGCACCGATGCAACCGGATAGTCACCGCTGCCAAGGGTGAGTCGAACATGGAACACGGCTCACCCAACTCCGCCATGCCCCCGGCCCCACTGGTCCCCACAGGGACGGTCCAGCATCCCGATGACTCATCTTCCAAGGACAACATCAATCCCGGAAAAGACCAGTTCGAGCTTAGCGTGAGGAAGCTTACCTGCTCGCTTCGTGAGAAGATGCTTGTCGAGAGTGATGACTTGAGACACGTTTGCAACAGAGTCCTTGGAAAGTCCGGTAAGGCGAGCCGGCAGCAAGACATTCCCTGGGGCAGCTTCCCATCGAAGGTTGCTGGTGAGAGGCACGCAGACTACTGTGGCGATACGGCTCCGGTTTAAGGCGTCCCCTTGGACAACGACCACCGGCGTTCGGAACCCAGGCCCTGACCCTGTCGGTACAGGTAGATCCGCCCACAGACTTCACCTTGTCCGATTACCACTCGCTCCGCTCCAGAACACGACGAGAGGCCGACGACACAAACTCGTCTGCCGCGTCGCCAACCTCTGCGCAGACCCGGTTCATTGCTTCAGTTACATCTTCAGGTGCGTGCCGTGCCACATACTCCTTAAGGGCCTCGCTGAAGAGTTGGCTCCGCGACTTTTTGGTCCGGCGTGCAAGCCGCTCTGCTTCTTCATACACATCATCCGGTATCGAAACCGCTGTTTTCATACTGTCAGTATAACCGCGAACACCAACTCCCATCAAGGTTCGCATGCCCGGCAGGGCTTAGGGTTCGGCCTCTGGCGCTTTCTGCCAGTCGGCTGGAACTCGTGTTGGCCACGACACGCGCTGGCTTGGTGGATTGTAGCTTGCGAGTTTTTTGGAGAAACACAAGCATTCTCGCAAAGCGAAAATTTGGTTTTTAAGGAGCCAATATGACCAGCGGCGCCGTAAAGGATCGCAATCTTGTTCTCAAGCAGCATACGTGTTCTCCTTTGTTGGCTTGGTGCGCTTTCGCGCAAGCTGTGTACGCCCAACACGGGCGCTAAGCTGCGAGCGCGGCATCATCTCGCCAGGCCGCGCTCGTCAGCTTCAGCGCCTTGTTGGGCGACACCGTGACCCCTACATGGCCTTTG
>JAKEER010000311.1 GCA_022616615.1 Acidobacteriota bacterium | reverse complement strand
CCGGGATCTTCACCGTCAATGACTTTCTTCAGTCGGGGAATGATGTGTGTGTGGCAGTGTTCGCCCAGCTCCACCATGATCCAGCGGCGGCCCATCTTGTGGGCGACGGCGCCGGTAGTGCCGGAACCGGCGAAGGAGTCGAGAACGAGATCGTTTGAATTGGTCGACAATTCGATAACGCGACGCAACAGCCGTTCCGGCTTGGGCGTTGAAAACAGCTCAGTCTGATCGTGGAGTAACGCCGCATTCTCTGCCTTAGCTTCTTGGTTATGGCCAACTTCCTCAGATGACCACAACGTTATCGGCACGACACCTTCTTTGTTTTCTTGAAGAAACCTTTTCAAACGAGGTTGATTGCGACCATCCTTTCCCCACCACAACAACTTTTCGTCTTCAAAGCTCTGAATTGTCTCCGGTGAGTACCCCCAGCAGCGCCCTTTTGGGGGCAGGATCTCTTCGCCATGAGGGCTAATAATAGGGAAAAGCCCTGAACTCTTGCCCGTTAGCGCAAACTGCTTGCCGCGTTGTCCTGACGTCAGGCTTACGTGTAATGGGCTAGACGCCCATGAACCTCGCGGATCATTGTCAGGATTGCTGTAGTCACCGATATTTCTTTCGCTACGCGCGACTCGACCCATTTTGAATTGGGACAAATCCTTCGCATACGCTAGGACCATGTCTGTTGCTGATGAAAATAAGACTGCGTTGTTATGCACGCTCGTGGTCTTTTGCCAAGCGACCGTACCCACGAAGTTCATGCGCCCGAAGATTTCATCGCACATGACTTTCAGATAATGCCCTTCTGCATCATCTATCGTTATCCATAGCGAACCATCATTCGAAAGTAAACGCCGTATGATTTCCAACCGGTCGCGCAAAAGCGACAGCCACAGCGAATGCTCGACGCCGTCGTCGTAATGTGTGAACGCGCTGCCAGTGTTGTACGGCGGGTCAATGAACACACATTTCACCTTGCCGGCGAACTCCTGCTCCAGCGCCTTCAAGCCAAGCAGGTTGTCGCCGAAGATGAGACGGTTATCGAAGATATCCTTGTCGGTCACGCGATGCTGTGCGTGGTAGGACTTCTCCGGGTCTTCAAGGAGGATGCGCGGCTCCAGCCTGGGCCGGTTCTCCTTCCCAATCCAGGTGAGTTCGAGCTTCTGCTTCTTGTTCGTCATCGGTTATTGCTAGATGGAGACTTTGGTCTTGGCAGCCGAATCGAATAGCTCGTCATTTATCGGCGACCTGAGCCGATCGTTGTTGAGCAACTTCAAGAGCAACTCGATCGTATCTGGGTCCGCGACCACCTTACCGTTTTCCACCTTAAGCCCCCACTTCTCGGATTCATTGACCTCAATCAGGCGCTTCAGATAGTTGGCTTCCTTGTAGTAGCCAGCCTTCCAGATTGAAGCAAGCTTTCGAAGGTGATGAAGGTTGTCGCTCACGTACTTTCTAACAGTGTCCACGTTCTGCAGGATGCCGAAGGCTTCGAAGTCGTTGAGCACCTCACTGCCACGCGCCTTCATTCCCTCCCTGAAATTCATGGCGCTCTCGAAATTCCGTTTGTGCGCGATGAATGTCACTCCACCGATCTCGAAGAAATCGAAGTGGGGATCGATCAGAAAGACCTCTTTTTCGTCGACGTCAGTCAGCTGCTGATTCCGCCAGAGTAGCGCCTTGGTCGATCGAACGGCCTTCGGCTGGGTCATCGCATTGATCTTTCTCCATGCGAACAGCCGTTCCTCGCCATGCTCAAACTCGACAACGTACGCCCATGAGTTGAGCAACTGGTCGTATTGCGTCACCCGTGCATTCTTGAAAGCATCGGACACCGCACTTCGCACTTGCCTGATTGCCCCCTCGACCTTAACAAAATCGGTTGCATCGGAGTCCAACGTCAGCAGTACATCATCAGTGTCGACGTTACTGAATTCGTATTTGGCAAGATGGAAGTCCTTGCTCTGCACCTGATTGCGAACGTAGCCCTTTAAGCGCTTTGTAAGTCTCGTGTCTATATCGACCCGAAGCACAGAGTAAGCCGCGCCCCGCTGAACTGGCTTGCGCTTAACGATCCAGAATGTGACGTGCCACTTGGCAAGTTCAGCTTCTCGGAGCTTCTTGAATTCGCGTGATGCTTTCGTTGTCATTGCCTTTCCGACGAAATGACTTCGCGCTCTGGAACTGCCACATACAAATAGTGGGATAGACGCTCTACGCGATACATGCCGCCAATTGACAGTGGGCAGTTGGAAAGAACCATCGCTTGAGTCTCAACACTACCGCGCTTGAAGGTGCAGTCGATCAACATGTAACCCGCAACGGCGAGTACGGGATTCACGAAGACCGTCTGGGTTCTGTACGCAATGGCGAAAGTCATGCCCAGAAAGATCAGGAGGCAGAGCATCATTTGCCAACTGCCCAAGTCAACGCGCAGGAACGAAAGGACATAGGGAATCGTATAACCAAACATTTCTCCGGACTTGTTCGAAGCCTTTGAGATCTCCACTACCAGCCCGCCTTGAACCTCACGAACGGCGTGCAGAATAGCGGCAACGGAAAGTCCCGCAACGAATAACAGCGTTGCCGCAAGCCAGGGGTGCTTCGGCAGCATTGTCTCGGGGTCGAAATCCTGCACCACCAGAATCAAGAGCAACGGGGAATACGCACTGATAAACAGCAGCAGTGATGCCCACAAACGGAGCCGGAGTGAGGAATCTTGGGTGGGAGCACTCATGTTGTGCCGAATGATTGATATCTCCCTGCCTCAACGGGTACGCTTTTTTTGGCGAGATGGTAGTTCATCGCAGACTCCACCGGACACGGAAGAGCTCGTGCCGTTCCGATTTCTGCTGCAACTTGCCTTCAATCTGCACAATCAATTCATCGCGCTGTTTGTCCACTTTGTCTTGAGCGTCAAAGAGGGAGCGCCGTTTTTCACTACGCTGCGCTTCCAGCGCACGCATCTTCTTTTGCCCTGCGAGTTTTTCCTCCAACGTCAGCGCACTTGTCGCCTCCCGGCGTACTTCTCGGATTTGCCGGTCCAGCTCCTTGATCTCACGTTCGAGTCCTAGCTTTATATCCTCCGCCCAGCCGTCAAGTTTGTCGGCCTCGGCCTCGAAGAAATGGCCGTTGCGCTCCGAGATTGTGCGTTGAATGGATTCCTGGCGCTGTTGGGTGATCGTCTTAAGCGGAATGGAGTCGCCCTCACCCTTGCCCTCTCCCAAAGGGAGAAGGGATGTTTTGAGTTGGCCCGGGAGGGAGAACAGGCGGTGCGCGGCTTCTTCATCCAAGGGCTGGCCGGCGTCTGTAATGGCGGCAAGGATGAGGTGATCCTCGGCCTGCTCCAACGATTCGACCGTGAATAGCGACAGGGAAAGATAGCCGCTTTGCCTGCGCAGCGGCTCCAGAACACTGATTTTGCCCTTATGGCCGCTGTAGTTGAATTGAATTTCAACTGGCGGCAACTCGCGGCTCTTCGCATGGGCGATCACAGCTTCAGCCAACGGATGGTTCAGGCGGTAGGTAAGCGCCTCACCGGATCGGCGTGGCAGCTCGTAAAGGCCCAAGGGAATCTCGCCACCGAATGGCGAGGCACGTAGCCGAAACGAGGAGTCGTCCAGAAACTCGGCGTGCTCATTCAACTCGTGCCGGGTCAGGCGCATCAGAAGATGCTCAAAGCGAGTAAGCACGGCTCTGGAGGCTTCGTCCTGCACACGCAGCTTTTCACGCACTTCGTCGTCGAAGTTTTCCAAAAGCTTGCGGCGAGTGGCGGTCATCGCCTGGTTGATTTCGAGGTTGAGATCCAGCTGGAGCTGATCGAAAGCAGTCTTGATCTCCTCGGTTTT
>JAKEER010000310.1 GCA_022616615.1 Acidobacteriota bacterium | reverse complement strand
TCTGTCCATTCAGGATTGGGCAGATATCCACGAAAGGCGGCTTCAGCCGCCTTGTGCTCATCATAGGTGAGCGGTTTCGGTTGGGTCATCGCGCGATCAATGTCTGGCGGTTAACGGCCGAGGTTCTTGGTCCGCAGCTTTCCGACGACCACAGTTCAAACACGCAAACACCATGATCGCAAGTCCGGCGTCCAAGTCCACTGCCCGTTCCGGCAACATTGTTCCGCGACATTTATCACATGTCTTCATGGGCGCACTCTATCACCGCGTGAAATGGAAGCATATCCATCAGAAGTACTGGGTAAAGGGGGCCCTTTGTTCCCAGCAAGAATGGGCCGATTGGACGAATCTTAATGAACGGACAATAGCGTTGAAGGGAAACCAGCCAGTGCTCGATATCCTTGACAGAGAGGACCCTGTCCCATAGGATTGTGGTTCTGAATCGCTCCCTCTACCATGTATAGAATTATTCTCATTCTCGCGCTGCTTGTAGTCCTCTATTTCCTGTTGCGTAGCGCCATTCGAGAACTCAAGGGGAGGGGAACCGGAGACCGTCTCCACGATAAGAACCAGATGGTTCAGGATCCTGTTTGCCGAGTCTTTGTGCCGCGGGGGTCGGCGACGACGGAAGAAATCGGAGGGCAGACCTATTATTTTTGTAGTCGGACTTGCGCGAACATGTTCCAGAAGCAATTGGCGGGTCAGCACCCGGAATAACTATAATCCGAGAGTTTCTCTTCTTTATCGAACTTGAGCGTGATCTGGCATTGATTGGGCGAGAAGTTGAACATCGGAGGGCCGGATTTTCCACCGGCGATGCGATAGTAGGTCCAGGTTTCGCCGCCGAAGAATCTCGGTGACTTGCCCTCCGGCGACCCCCAGTTTTTTTCAAACCATGCCTTGTCCTTGCCTTGGAGTTCGGCGGGTTTGAGCGAGGCTTCAAGATAGGGGTTGCTTCCACCGCACGCGGTCAGGAGCACACAGCTGAGGAGGATCCACGGCAATCGGCGCATACGATTTCTCCTGTCTCAATTGCTGGAAGTAGCACGTACAAGGTTGTGACGCACGTTCTGTTGACTGATTGATTCTAATCTCCGTCCGGAAACCTGTCAAACCGGACTCAGAGGGAAGAGAAACGTTGCATCGGCATCGAGTTCTTCCTAGAATAGCATCGTACAATCCACTTGGGGGCATGACACCAGTTCACGAAAGGATACGGCTATGAAATTCTACCTTGATACCGCCAGCGTCAAAGAAATTCAGGAAGCGGCCAGTCTCGGACTCTTAGACGGCGTGACGACAAATCCTTCGCTCGTCGCGAAGGAAGGCCGGATTTTTCGCGAAGTGCTCGTCGAGATCTGCAACATTGTCGATGGGCCGATCAGCGCTGAGGTTGTCAGCCTCGAAGCTGATGCAATGGTCAAGGAGGGAAAGGAACTCGCCAAGATCCATAAGAACATCGTCGTCAAGGTGCCGCTGATTCCGGAAGGACTCAAAGCGACAAAACGAATGGCCGCAGAGGGGATCAAGGTCAACGTGACCTTGTGCTTCTCGCCGACACAAGCGTTGTTGGCTGCAAAAGCGGGTGCCTGGTGTGTCTCTCCGTTCATCGGCCGGTTAGACGACATCAGCTCGAACGGGATGGAGTTGATCCGTCAGATTGTGACGATCTACAAGACCTACGACTTCAAGACCTTTGTGCTGGTGGCCAGTGTCCGTCACCCGCAGCACGTGGTCGAGGCGGCGTTGGCCGGTGGCCATATCTGTACGATGCCTTTTTCGATTTTCCAGCAACTGGTCAAACACCCGCTGACCGATATTGGGCTGAAGAAGTTTTTGGCTGATTGGGATACACAGGGACGGAAGTAGGCACTGCTGCCTCGCCCTGTGCTCCCGGAGCGCGTTCCTTCGCACTCGCCCACCCCGCGCGCGAAAGCGCGCTCCATCCGAGCAAAATGTGCCCGCTCGACGGGTGCAGTTGGGCTAGATCAGCAGCGCGTTTGAGGAGAAGGAGAACAACCGATCAGCGGGTACCAATAATCTTTCGCGCCCGCTTGAAGACCTGATGGAACATCGGTCGAGTCAGCCTACCGGTAAACGTGTTCTGCTGGCTGGGGTGATACGAGCAGATGAGCGTGGTCTTCCAAGGGAGCGGGTACCATGCGCCATGTGAAAATATGGGGAGAGGAGAGGGAATCTCGAATCCCTCATCTCGGCAGGCCTTGAAGTAGTGATCAAAGGCGATCTTCCCCAGCACCACCACGACAGTCATCCGTGACAAAAGCCTGATCTCGTGTCGGACATAATGACGGCAAGCCTCGAACTCATCGGGGGATGGCTTATTATCCGGCGGTGCACAACGTACTGTGGCCCCGACATAGCAACCCGTGAGCGCTAATCCGTCGTCACGATGCTGAGATTCAGCCTGGTTGGCGAAACCAAATCGATGCAGCGCTTCGTACAGCCAGTCCCCACTCCGGTCTCCCGTAAACACTCGGCCGGTTCTGTTGCCTCCATGAGCGGCTGGAGCAAGCCCCAGGACATACAAGCGTGCACGAGGGTCTCCAAATCCCGGCACTGGACGTCCCCAATAGGTCCACTCACGAAATTGTTTCCGTTTCGTCTTGGCGACTGCCTCTCGATAGGTGACGAGCCGTGGACAGGCCCTGCATCGAGAGATGTGATCGTTGAGCACAGTCAGGTTGCGCATGGGCAACGCAGTGTAGCATGAATGTAAAAGTCGATCCTGCTTGCTGGCTTCTTGGCGTACTGTTAGCATGAACATTCAGGTACGAATGGACACACACATGCAGGAGGCAGGACCGGTATGACAGAGTGGTGGTGGCGTATGGTCATCCGCAGCAGTATCGTCGCAGTGTGTTTGCTTCCAGTCTCAACCGA
Organism: Acidobacteriota bacterium; assembly: GCA_022616615.1. Lineage (GTDB taxonomy): Bacteria > Acidobacteriota > Terriglobia > Versatilivoradales > Versatilivoraceae > VFZK01. The sequence continues at coordinate 688 of JAKEER010000310.1, read as the reverse complement.
TGCCCAACCGGAATCTGAGGCGAAAGACGCACCCACTCGACCAGCCACGAGCGGGGAATTGGATCGTGAACTGACACTCCCTGAACCGCTTGAGGGTTCGAACGAACCGGAAGATCGTCTGGTCATCCTCCCAGAAATCAAACGGGACGGAGAGCGGTTCTTTCTCAGTTCATTCAAACTTCCCGACAAGATCACGTTCGCCGGTGTCCCGGTGCCGTTGGATAACTGGCAGGTGCGTGAACGGATTGAATACGAATTCTATCAATTCTTGGAAGATCAGGGCGAAAGTATCATCCTCGCGAAGCGAACCGGACGCTGTTTCCCTCCAGCTGAAAAGCAGTTGGCGGATGCGGGCCTGCCGGACGATCTCAAGTATATGCTGCTTGTCGAAAGTAAGTGCGTGGCTGCCGCCTATTCGCGGGCTAAAGCGTCGGGACCCTGGCAGTTCATCGGGTCCACGGGGAAGCGCTATAAACTGAAAAGCGATACGTACCGCGATGAGCGTCGCAATCTGGAAATGTCGACGGAAGCGGCGGTCAAGTACCTGCGCTATCTCAAGGATTTCAAGGAGAATGATTGGTTCTTGGCGATGGCATCATACAATGCGGGTGAAGAACGTAGTCGCAAGTTGCTCAAGGAGCAAAAGATCTCCGACTATTGGAAGATGCACGGTCCGCGCGAAACCATG
>JAKEER010000309.1 GCA_022616615.1 Acidobacteriota bacterium | reverse complement strand
TTTCGTCCACTACCGAGACGACTGACTAGGGCATGGGTAGCCACGATTGGCGTGCTTTTCGTCAATCGTGGGCCCGGTCCTGCCTTAAGTTGACATCAATGCGCGCTGCTGCGCGTCCGCGACCGTAAACCCAACACGGACGCGGAGCACCGCGTCCCTACCGGATCAGGTTTGTTCCCCCAAGCGAATTTTTTCACAGCTTCCCCTGGGACGAGTGTCTTTCAGCTTCACTGCATGTGAGTAGCCAACTCTGCCGCCGCCCTTCGAAGGCGGACTGGAGATTGGACGTTCTTGTTCCCCTCCTCGGCTGATCTCGGCTGAGGAGGGGTGGGCGCTGGCGCAGCCAGTGCCGGGGTGGTGCGACGGGACGCCGCGAAAAGCTTCATTCGAGCGTTTGGTTCTACCGAGGTGCGTATTCAATACGAACCGCTCGAACGATGATTCTCGGGGCCACCTCCGACCGCTGTCGCTGCGCGACCGCCGTCGCTGCGCGGCACTTCCCCTCCTGATCTCAGTCTGATCTCAGGAGGGGGGTCGGAACAATGTGCGCTCTCTAGGTTCACTTGCTCCCGACGAAGTTCAAGAATCGGTCAAAAACCATACGCGCCCTCTCCCGTTTGTGGGGAGAGGGTGGCCAAAGCGACGGCGGTCGCGGAGGCCGGGTGAGGGGTCACCAACCAACGGAGACGCCCCTCTCGGTGGTACGAGGTCGCTCGCTACACCGTAGCCCTTTGGGTGCAGCGCCTCAGCTGCTTCTGGCCGTTACTTCCTTGTTGCCGGAGTTTTCGTCGCAGCCGGCTTTCCTTGCCCTTCTTCGAGAACAACCATCTGGTTGGCCTTCAAATTTTCAAACGTCTCCCTAATGCCGCCAGGCCAATGCACTTCGGCGCGGTCGACTTTCACAGCGTCGCCGAGGCCGAAGTGGAGCCGCAGGTCATTCTGGGAAACATAGCTGCCGCCACTGCGCACCTCATCCAGCTGCTTCTGGCTGCCGGCAAAGATCGTGACCCGGGCGCCAATGCCATTCCGGTTCGATTTCTTACCCACGGTCTTGATGAGAACCCAGTTCTTCTTTTCACCCCGATTCTTGAGCAGGCTAGGGGTTTCGTTCATATTGTTGACCACAATCTCCAAGCTGCCATCATTGTCGAGATCGCCTACGGCAGCGCCCCGGGACGCATGGCGCTCCAGAATGCCTTTGCCTGCCTGGTCAGAAATATCCAGAAACGTTCCGTTGCGCAGGTTCCAGTAAATGAGCCTCTCTTGCTTGTAGGGACTGTCGGGCGTTTGCGCGTCGACTTCGGGATAGACGTGGCCATTCACCATAAAGATGTCTTTCCATCCGTCATGATCCACGTCCAGGAACCCAGTGCCCCAACCCAGGAAACGCGTATTAACACCGAGGCGGCTGGGATAGGTGACATCGTTGAACGTTCCGTCCCCCGCATTGCGGTAGAGTGTCGAGGTATCGTCGGTGAAGTTGGTTTTCACAATGTCTAGAAAGCCGTCGTTGTCGTAGTCGGCGGCTGAGATGCCCATGCCGGCTTGCTCCTGGCCGTCCTCATTGAAGGCTCCGCCCGAGATCAACCCGATGTCGGTAAATGTTCCGTTGCCTTCGTTGTGGTAAAGAATATTCGGCGTCGAGTCGCAAGCCACATAAATGTCGGGCCAGCCGTCGTTGTCGTAGTCCGAAACCAGTGAGGTGAAGGCGTAATAGCCGCTCGGCTTGATAATGCCGCTTTTCTCGGAAACATCGGTAAAGGTTCCGTCACCGTTATTGCGATACAGCAGGTTCGTTCCGCCCGGCAGCCCGCGCGGGCCGCACATCACCGGCATGCCCTTCCACTGGCAGAACTGGTTGGTTCCCTTAGCTGGAATTTTCTTGATGTCGAAAACCACGTAGTTCGCAACAAAAAGATCGAGCCGGCCGTCTTTGTCGTAGTCCACAAACGAACAACCCGTGCTCCAGCGAGGAGAGCTATGCGACAGGCCGGCTTTCCCGGCCACTTCGGCAAAGCGGCCGTTACCTTCATTGTGGTAGAACGCGTTCTGTCCGAAGTAGGTCACCAGCAGGTCGTCTCTGCCATCGTTGTCGTAGTCGCCCACGCACGCGCCTTGCCCCCAGCCGCTCCGCACCAAATTGGCTTTTTCGGTGACGTCGGCAAACGTTCCGTCGCGGTTATTGCGGTAAAGATGATTCGTGGGCTCCTGCCCCTTTGGAAATCCCTCCAGGGTGGTACCGGTCACCAGGAAGATGTCCAACCAGCCGTCAGTGTCATAGTCAATCAGCGCGACGCCGCTGCCAGTCGTTTCGATGATGTACTTCTTGTCGAAGTCCGGCCCAGTGACGTGCCGCGCCGTCAATCCCGATTTGGCCGCGACATCTTCAAAGTCAACCTTCGGCAAAGGGAACTCCAGTTTCACATTCGGCGCCGCACGGCCAACCCGGCGCGGAACAGCCACTCCCTGGCTGTAGGCGTTGAGAATGGCTTGAACGCTGAGTGCCGCACCCAAAAGCAAGCCGAACACGAAGTGGATCTTGTTTACCTTGAATCTCGATAGAAACCGGCAACTCGAAAGTGAAGATTGCAAAGTTAAAATCTCCCCTTGGAAAGCTATTGCGTTATCTAGATTGCCGTCCAGCCGCCATCTACCAGTAACGTGTGTCCGGTGATCAGATCGGCAGCCGGGCTAGCCAGGAACACCACCGCGCCCGCCACGTCTTCCGGCTTTGCCAGCCTTCCCAGCGGTATGCGCCGATGGATTTCACGCGAGAAAGCCGGGTTCGCGAACATCTTTTCTGTCAGCGGCGTCAACACGAAGGTTGGCGCCACAGCATTCACATTGATCTGGTGCGGAGCCCATTCGAGGGCCAGCACTCGCGTCAGGTTCACTACGCCCGCCTTGCTGGAACAGTAGGCCGCGCGATCATGATAGCCAACCACGCCGTTTTGAGAAGCGATGTTGATGATCTTCCCCGACCGGCGCCTGACCATCTCCCGCCCGACCGCCTGCGCGCAGAAGAATACACCTTTCAAGTTCACGTCGAGAACACGATCCCAATCCTCTTCGGTGACCTCCAGCGCCTGCTTGGGAATGTTGATGCCAGCGTTGTTAACAAGGATATCGATTCTCGAAAACTGCTCAAGCACTCTAGCCACCGCCCGCTGGATGCTTTTCACGGATGTGACGTCCAGCTTCACCGTAAAGGCCTTGCGTCCCATCGATCGAATTGACGCGGCCACGGCTTGGGCGTTCTCAATCCGGTTGGAGAGCTCCGTCATGGCCACATCAGCGCCCGCCTCAGCCAGCGCGAGGGCAATGCACCTGCCAAGTCCCGAGCCTGCGCCGGTGACCAAAGCGGTTCTTCCAGCGACATGCAGAGACGGCAACACGTGCTGTTCAGGGGTTGTTAGTTTCTTTGATCGGCTCACCGGTGTCGAGGCAGTCAAAGTAAATTCAGATTCGGCTCCCCTTGCCCCTCAACGGGAAGAGGAGCTGTGAAAAGATTGGCCCGGCGCCGCTCCCTACCGGTCGCCGTACTGTTTAAGTCGCTGCCTATTAGTACCGTGGGCGGCAGCAAGCGGACGTTGCCGAGATTCGATTCTTTCACAGCTCCAGGGTGAGGGATTGTTGTCACTATGTAATGCTCAATAGTCATGGTGAGTGGCAAACGGAAATTGCGCATTTTGAAAAACGGGAATTTTTAATCTGCAGCAGCCTTGCTTTCCGCAATCTTCAGAAACTGATCGATGGGCGGGTTAGCAACCAACTGCTTCAAGCCGCTTGGCCAGAGGATTTCAATCTCTTTGACTTTCATCTCGGTCCCCAATCCAAAAAACACTCGCCGGTCGATGGCGGAAAGATAGCTTGCCGTTGTGGTCGCCAGGCTGTGCTGCACTTTGCCGCTGCCGAGGGTAAGCTTCACCCGCGCCCCAATGCCTTCGCGGTTGCTCTTTTTGCCCTGAAGTTCCACGCCAATCCAGTGGTTGCGACTTCCGCCGTCGTTGCGGATGAAATAGGCTGGCCCGTTGCAATTGGAAACCACGATATCAATATCGCCATCATTGTCCAGGTCACCGAAGGCCGCACCCCGGCTGGCCCACACCTGTTGGAAGACCTCGCCCGAGGCGGAGGAAATGTCCTGAAACTTCTTCCCGCTACGCTTCAGTAGCAATGGCTTCTGCAAGTACCGCAGGTGCGGCTGCGTACGTTCGATGTTGTCCATGACGTGGCTGTTGGCCAGGAACAGATCCTTGCCGCCATCATTGTCGTAATCGAAAATCCGCATACCCCAACCCGCCAACAGCCGTGTGATCTCGCCCAGGTTTGAAACGAGTGTGGCGTAAGTGAAACTTTCATCCCCATTGTTGTGGAAGTAGGCGTAGCTTTCGTTGGAAAGTGCGGTGGTGACAATGTCCGGAAAGCCATCGTCATCTATATCGGCAAAGTCTGTCCCCATGCCGGCGAAGGTCTTGCCATCCTCGGTGTAGCCGGTGCCTGCAAGGACACCCACTTCCTTGAACACGCCATTGCCGAGGTTCTTAAACAGGAACTGTTGATAGGAGTCGTTGGCGACGCTGACGTCCAGGCGGCCGTCGTTGTTGAAGTCTGCAAACGCAAGACCTAAGCTCTTGCCGGTGCTCTCGCCGATCTGGCTGGAACGGGTGGCGTCTATAAAGGTGCCATCGCCATTGTTTCGAAACAGAAGATTAGAAACCGGCTTGAAGTTGTCCGGATGGCAATAGGACCGACCGTCTTCGCCCTTATTCCCGCAAAAGATGTTCGAAGCAAAGTTCCATTGCATATAGCGGCAGACAAACAGATCGAGGTCGCCGTCGTTGTCGTAATCGAAAAAGCCAGCGCTGGTGAGCCAGCCCTCGGCCGCCAGTTTGGAATCCGCCGTGACATCGGAAAAGGCGCCGTTGCCGTTGTTGCGATACAGGACGGAGGACCCGTAGCTGGTCACGAACAGATCAGTATCTCCGTCGTTGTCGTAATCACCCGTCGCAGCGCCCATTCCATAGCCCTTGCCTTGCACCCCAGCCTTGTGCGTAACGTCCGTAAACGTTCCGTCGTGGTTGTTGCGAAACAAGCGGTTCCAAAACTCGGGTGTGGCTTTATCAAGCGGATCGGCATCGGTCTGATTGTCTTTCAACTTGGCGCCATTCACGAAAAAGACGTCCAGCCAGCCATCATTGTCATAGTCCAGCATGGCGACGCCGCCGGTCATGGTCTCAATGAGAAACTTGCTCGGCGTAGCGGAGTTCCGATGAAGGAAGCGCAGTCCGGACGTGGCGGTCACGTCCACATAACGCACCGGAGCTTGTTCGTTGGGAGACAAACCGCTCAGCGTCAGACAAAGAATCCCGGCACAGCTGATCACGAAGCTTTTCAGAGAGCACCTCTTCATCAAGGTATCGAATCGCCTTCGGAAGGTTTCACTCTTCTACAGCAGAGCATCATTCGGCGTCAACTGCCCTGAGATGTTCAAAGACCCAGATTAACTGCACTAACCGGGCGCCGAAGACAATAGAGTGGCACTTTTGACTATTCAGATGCCTGGCAGCTTCACAGTTACGTCACGATTGAGCCGAACAAAGGCTTCTGCGGCTTTGCAACCTGCCTCGCGGCCCCGCCAGCTTGCAATGGGCTCATGGTGATTCTTCCAGATGCCCTCTCCGTTCGGGCGCGGCGCCGGGGCATGGAAACTCTTGAAGATCGTTTCTCGTCGCCGTCCTCATGCTCGTCCTCGATAAATGCCGAGTACGACCACGAGGATGACGGACCATTTTGATTCATCGTGGCACCGCATCCTGAGTGCTACCCCGCGCTACTACTGAAGCTTTCCCCGCCCCTCGACAGTCCATGAACCTTCCACGACCCCATTGCGGTGATAGTAAATCTGGTTGTGCATATTGACGCAGGCACAGACATGGTTGGGAATGATCGAGAGCCTCTCTCCAACACCTACTCGGTCAGACGCGCCCAGATCCAAGTGGCCATGCTCTTCCGACATGGCTGCAAACAGAACGCTGGGATGCTCCGTGACAAAGCCGAACCCCTGCTTGTCGCCTGAGATGAGCCGATCTCCCGAGAAAGTCTTTGACCCACCATCGATCATCGCTCTGCCCTGCACCGCATTGCTCACCACCGTGACCTGAACTTTGAGCGCGCAATCGGAGAGCTGGCTGAAACCGGCCTTGGTTTCATTCATGTCATTGAAGACGTAGGTCCCTGGGCGGATCTCCGTAAGCCCGCGCACGCGATGGCTGTTGTAGGCTGTCGGCGTGCTGCCTCCCGTGACCACCCCGCAGTTAAGTCCGCTGTGCTTGGCCTTCGATTGAATCTCCTCAATAATTTGGCTGAGGTTCTCGAGCGCCGGGCTCTGCTCGGACAGGGCATCCCAAATGTGTCCCGGATAAAACATCAGGCCGGAGAATCGTACGCTTGAAAGTTGATCCACAGCTTGAGCCAGACGCACCCACGCATCCACAGACTGGAGGCCACAACGTCGCATGCCCACGTCAAACTCCACGAGAAGGTCTACCTTGGAGCCTGACCTTGTTGCAGCTTCCGAAATGCCCTGGGCCACCTCCAGCGAATCCAGGCTCACGGCAATTATGTTGTGCTGCGCCAGCTTTGCAAGCCGTTCGCACTTAGCTCGGCCCAGAACAGGATAAGCGATCAGGATGTTGTCCAGCCCGGCGCTGGTCATCACTTCAGCTTCGCCCACTTTGGCCACGGTAACGCCAGCAGCTCCTGAAGCCATTTGCATCTTGGCAATTGCGGGAATCTTGTGCGTCTTGGTATGCGGCCGCAGTTTGAGGCCGTGCGTCTGGCAATACTCGCCCAGGGAGCGAAGATTGCGTTCCATTATGTCCAGGTCGACCGTCAGCACTGGCGTGTCCAGCTCTTCGATTCTCATTGGGCGCCTCGCAAGAAGTGGCAGGATTTCTCACTTGAATGATTCTAGGGGCGAACCTGATTGCCCGCCGCCGCATAGCTTGTCCCCACACGAGCGCACAGGGGTCCGCCCCTAAGGCTCTTACCGCCAGACCTGCCGCGCCGCGGCCGGAGATGTCATCCGAGCCGGGATTGTACTGAATTCCCTTTCAACAATGCGATCTGAAAAACTTGTGCTAAGGTTGGGTCTCGCTTTTCATGTCAGTTCTCTTTCGAGACCTTATGAGCGTGCCTGCTTATCCTTCGAAGGAAACTGCTTCGATGCAGAAGAGGTTTGAACACCTCCAGGGCCGGCTGCTCCTGAAGTGGTGCCCAGTTGTCTTTGCCGGGCTTGCCATCGCGATGATTCCGCCACCGGCTGGCATCACGCCGGAGGGCTGGCGGCTACTCGCCATTTTTGTTGCCACCATTGTGGGCTCGATCTTTCAGCCTATTCCCGGGGCGGCGGTGGTATTGCTTGGCGTTTCTGCCGCGGCCCTCACGGGCGCTTTGCCGGTCGCGCAGGCTCTGGGCGGCTACGCCGATCCGATCGTCTGGATGGTACTGGCGGCTTTCTTCATCTCCCGAGGCATGGTTAACACGGGCCTCGGGCGCCGCATCGCCTTTCTATTCATTCGCGCCCTTGGGCACCGGTCGCTGGGCTTGGGCTACGCGCTGATCTGCACCGACGCGCTGCTGGCCATGGTGATTCCTTCGAACGCCGCCCGCGCAGGGGGCGTTCTTTTTCCGATTACCAAGAGTTTGGCGGAAGCCTACGATTCGAAGCCAGGTCCAACAGCCGCCCGGTTGGGCGCGTTTCTAATTTGCCTTGTATACCAATGTGAAGTCGTCATCTGTGCCATGTTTCTAACAGGCCAGGCCTCGAATGTGCTCATAGCAAAATTTGCTCAGGAAATCACGGGGAAGACCCTCAGCTATTCCCAATGGGCTCTGGCGGCCATCGTGCCTGGAATCCTCTCGTTGCTGGTCGTGCCGCAGTTGATTTATCGGGTTTTCCCGCCTGAAGTCAAACAGACGCCAGCCGCTGCCGGCTTCGCCCGCGGAGAACTGAAGCGCATGGGCGCGATGTCGGGAGCCGAAACACTTATGCTCCTGATCTTCCTGCTCGTGGCTTCCTTGTGGATGACGTCATCTCTGCACGGCATCCACTACGCCGTGGTCGCCCTGCTTGGCATCTGCGTATTGCTGCTGAGCGGCGTGTTGAAATGGGAAGAGATGCTCGGTGAGAAAAGCGCCTGGGATGTGTTCATCTGGTACGGCGGGCTGGTGCGCATGGCCGAAGCGCTGGGCGAAGCCGGCATCACCCGTCAGTTTGCTGAAGCCGCCGCCAGTTTTACCGCCGGATGGAGCTGGGCGCCAGCAATGGCAGTGCTGCTGTTTATTTACTTCTACTCGCACTATGGCTTTGCCAGCATCACCGCCCACGTCACCGCCATGTACACTCCTTTCCTGGTGGTGATTCTGGCAGCCGGCGCACCGCCCTATCTCGCACTGCTTTCTCTGGCGGCCTTTTCGAATCTCAACGCTTCTCTGACCCATTACGGCACGACGCCGGCCCCAATCTATTTTGGCGCAGGATACGTGAAACAGCAGACTTGGTGGCGGCTCGGGCTGTTGACGTCGCTGGCCAACATACCGATTTGGGTTGTTGCCGGGTTTGCATGGTGGAAGATCTTAGGGTTGTGGTGAGTCTGAAAACGTCGGGTGTGTCGCTTTCTGATGCACTTCTCGTTCCAATCATCTTTGCAATTTTTCTTACCGCTTCAGGTGAGAGCTCTGCAAGCCAAAAGTGATAGCAGCGCGTCCTTTGACACTCCTAGGGGGCTATGTTACTTTGCCACTATGAGCGCAGGCGCATTCTTTTCGGCAGCTGTTAGAAACTCGCGCACTCCGACGATTATTCTTTTCTTTGCGGCCAGTCTCGCGCTGTTGCTTGTGATGGCGGGCTGTGCACGCGACTTGGTCGACCGCAGCGCCCAGGCCAGCCCGAACTCCGCCGAAGCTGAAGCCTATAAGAGCAAGATTGAAGTTTCCAAAGTGGGTCTCGCCAAAGGAGAAAACTACCTCGGCAGCGAAGTGTTTTACGTCGAAGGCTGGCTGAAGAACAACGGCAATCGCGTTGTCCAGCGCGTGGACATAACATTCCTTTTCAAGGACTCGCTCAAACAGGTGGTTTTGAAGGAATCGCGGAAAGCTGTGGAGTACAAGGGCGCGCGCGGACTCGAAGCAGAAAAGTCAACCCGCTTTCAGGTAGCCTTTGATCATCTGCCCAAAGACTGGAACTACGTCCTTCCCGAAATCGAAGTCAGCCAAGTCACATTGAAAGAATGACAAGGGTCGAAGTTCGAATTGCGAACGACGAAGTTAGAACGTCGAGTTGACCCGCTACGGCAGCGCCCAAAAACAACGTTCCAAATTCGCACTTTGACCTTCGCATTTTGCCATTCCTTACCTTCCCAAACTTAATCGATCAATCAGGTATTGGGGCAGTTGGGCGGCCACCATTTTGGCCTGCGTCACCTCAAGGGGATAACTTGTGCGGAAATAGCGGACAAGCTGTTCATCGCTGTCGTAGATCACGAAGGCTGCCCGTGAATCGTAGTCTCTGGGCTGGCCGACAGCGCCAGGATTTACCAGGTAGTGCTGTTCTGAGTCGATGCGCAACTGGCTCTCGCTCAACCCACGCTTGATCTCAGGGTTCAGCAAACCGGCTCGCCCGTCCTGAAAGCGCACAAATCCTCCCTGGATATGGGTGTGGCCGAAGAAGGTGACGGCATGCTGTGCCAGTGGAAAGTTCTCCAGCGCGTCTTCCAGATCGACGAGATACTGATCTTCGTCGAGCAGCGAGCCATGTACCAGCGTGAGCGGCGGCACTTCCAGCGGGCCCGCTGGGATCTGCTTGAGATAAATGCGATTTTCGGCCGTGAGTTCATCCTGAGTCCAAAGCGCCGCGCGCTTGGCCAGCGGATTGAAAAGAGACAGATCCACCAAGCCCAGCGCGGCCTTCTCGTGGTTCCCGCGGATTACCCGCGGGTTTAAGACGCGGATGCGTTCGATGACCCCGTTCGGATCTGGTCCATAGCCGACAATGTCGCCGCAACAGAGCACCTGGTCATACTTCCCCGCGGCATGCTCCAGTACTGTGTTCAGCGCTTCCAGATTGGAATGAATGTCACTGAGAATCAGGAAACGCATCGTGAAAACCCGTGGTGGCGTCTGCCCTCGCCCTTTCAACTGGCGACGGCAATTCCTCTGCTCTGCATGTCGCGCTTGAGTTGACTCTCTGACTGGAACTGCACCGCCTGAATTCCTGCCCGCTGCGCCGCCTCGATGTTTTCATGCCGATCGTCGGTGAAGAAGATATGATCCGGTGCAACGCCGGCTCGCTCAATGGCCAGCTCAAAGATTCGCGCCCCCGGCTTCATGCAACCGGCCTCGTAGGAAAGCAAGCGTTCCTCGATAAGTCTCAGGATGGGATAGTTCTGGGTCACATAATCAAAGTGGATCTCGTTGGTGTTAGACAACAGAATGAGCCGGTACTGCTGCTTCAGCGCTTGCAGGAACGGCGCGGAAAGCAGGGGTTCAGGCAGGAACATGCTACCCCAAAGCTGCCGAAACTTTTCCATCGAGACATTCATCTGCAGCCTGCGGCAGACTTTCTGATAATGGCCCTGTGACGACAGCCTTCCTGTCTCATACTCAGAGACTAGCTCGCCGTCTGAAAGCACCGCCACGGCTTCCTGCAACGAGAGCGGCGTAACTTTCACAAGTTCCTGCGCCGCACGGGCGTGATCGAAGTCGATGATCACCTTGCCCAGGTCAAAGTAAATGACTTGGATCATGCGGCAGATGGTAGCGGAAAAAATCGGGAAAACGCAAACGCGAAGTACCAAGTCCAAAGTGTGAAGCGCGAAGTTCGAATTCGGTTTTTCTACTTTGCACTTCGGTCGTCGCACTCCCACGAGCTTGTACTTCGTACTTCGTAATTCGCGCTGCACCCTTCGTACTCACACTTTCCTACTGCGCCCGCTGGAACTCGATTTCTTCCTCCACCTGAACAGCCTCTTTCAAGCTGGCTTCTGCCTGGCGGGCTAGTTCGGCTTTGCTCTCAAACTTGTCGTTGTACATCTGGGAGTCTGCCACAGTGAAGAGTTGCGTCAGTTCCACGCCGTCTTCCGGATACATCGACAAACCGACGCTAATGCCCAGGCGGACTTCTTTGCCTGAGCGAACCTTGAGCACGAGCGCCGTCACCGCCTTGCGGATGCGGCTGACGATCTTTTCAGCTGTTTCGCGTTCGGCATTGTAGAGAAAGGCGACAAACTCATCTCCCGCGTAGCGGATGCAAGTGTCGTACTTCCGCATCTCTTTCTGGAGAATCTCGCTCACCTTGATCAGAACCTCGTCACCCACCTTGTGCCCATACTGGTCGTTAATCTGTTTGAAGCTGTTCAAATCCATTACCAGCACCGCCATTTTCTCTTTGGTACGCTCTGCTTTCTTCACGTTCTGTTCAAAAGCCATGAACATATAGCGTGAATTAGGAAGGCCAGTCAGCGGGTCGGTCAAGGAATTCTCTTCATAATACTCGAAAGAGAGGGCGTTCTGAATCGAGATGGCAGCCCGCTCGCTGACGGTTTCCATCAGGCGGACGTGGTCTTCGGTGAAGGCCTCCTTGTCCCGGTCGCTGGAGTATAGCGCAATCGCGCCAATCACCGTATCTTTCGCCTTCAGCGGGAAGATCATGGCATTCACTAGTTGGTGTGGCCGTTCGAGGTAGGTGAGATTCTGGAAATCGAGAGCCGGATCGCTGTTGACCACCTGCTGACTGAAAGCGATGGAGTATCCGGTCAATCCCTCTCCTAGGCTGATCCAGTTCTTGTTCAGTTGCTCGGAGTACTCTCCTGTCACCATCGCTGGATGAATCATGTCATTCTTCTTGTTCTGCAGATAAACGACGCCGGTTGTGAAGGGCACCACCGACTGAAGCTTGGTGCAGATGATGCGGAGCGTGTCTTCCAGGTTCAGGCTCTTGCCGACGGTCTGGAAAATCTCATGCAGCGCGTAGATCTCGCGATGCGTCGAGGCAATCTCCGTGAAGCCCTTCTTTCGCAGCCAGAGCTTGTGTTGCTGCTCGGTACCGGGCGCACTCTCCGGCACATGCGTTTTTTCTGAGTGCTTGCTCACGTCCAGCGCCGCCACTTCCTCGGCCGCTAGTTCAGCCACGCGCAGGAAGGCTTGAACGACTTCCGGATCGAAACAGATGCCCGACTCGCTGCGAATGAGTTCAATCGCATCCGGCACGGTCAAGGGAGTGCGATAGGTTCGCTGAGCTGTCAGGGCGTCAAAGGTATCGGCCACCGCCAGGATCTTCGAGCCCAGCGGAATTTCGTGGCCTTTTAGGCCAAAGGGATAGCCACTGCCGTTCGCGCGTTCGTGGTGATAGCGAATGATCGGAACCACCGGATAAGGGAAATGGATCGGTTCCAGAATGTTGGCGCCAATTTCCACGTGGCTCTTCATCTTGGCGAACTCTGAATCGGTCAGCTTTCCGGGCTTGGACAGAATGTACTCAGGAATCGCTAGTTTGCCGATGTCGTGAAGCAGCGCGGCGGTGCTCAAAGCCACCAGGTCCTCCCGGTTGTCAATGCCCAGGCTCTTGGCTATGCCGACTGCGTAGACCTGAACTCTGCGGGCATGTCCGTGGGTGGAGTGGTCTTTGGCGTCAATGGCCAGTGCCAGCGTTTCGATGATCGACATTTGCAACTGCGACAACTCAGACAGCCGGCGCGAGCTTTCTCCCAGGTTGACAGAGTAGATCTTGTATGTCGTCAAGACAAACAGGCCGAACGGCACCGCCAGCAGATAGACTGCGGATCCGATGCGAAGCGCGTAATGATTGAACAACGCTGCCCCCGCAGCAACGGAAAGGAACGCCAGCGTCGGAACCAGGTAGTGCTGTTTAAACTCGGCCATCAAGTCGACAGACTGGACCAGCCAGGTTTTGGTAGTGGTCAGCGCGACATACAGCAGAAAGTAACTGGTGGTTGCCAGGATGATCGGGAACCAGCTGCCAAGCCGTCCCGGATTCCCCAGAGCGGTGACGAGGACATAGGTCTTACCCGCCAGCCAGACAGCCAGCAAACTAGGCAGGTACTCAAGAACCTTCTCGGCCGCCCGCGAGCGGAACCGAACGCAGGTCTTTGCTACTCCCACTGCCAGCGACAGGGCCGCCACCAACGCAGCGCCGGAAGGTCCTAACAGCACGAAAGTCCCAAGAAAAATGGCATGATAGTAATGGATGGGCCTCGGGATCAGCGGCAGAACCATCGAGGCATCGATGAACCAGGCGCCCGCCGCCAGCAGCGGCAGAATCAGCCAACTCCAGGATCCCTGAAGCGCGACGGTTTCCCAGGCCGTAATGAACAGAAACAGCGCTGAGCCTGCGGCCAGGATTTGTTTCTCATACAGCTTTGCGGGGTTGTGTTCGCTGGTTATGAGCATGATTGCGTTTCCTGGTCTGAATTCGCGGCTGAGCATACCCGGTTGCGTCCTGTCCGCTTGGCCTGGTAGAGGTAGGCGTCCGCCTTCTCGATCGTTTCCTTCTGCAGCGAGGACAGATCCATTGGGCCTACCAGAGCCGCTTCTTCCACGCCAATACTGATGGTGATGGGGTTCCCGTCGCCGGTGGTGAAGGTTTCGCTCACCAGCTTCCGGATGCCATCCATGATTTGGTGCGCCACGTCAATGTGCGTGTTGGGCAGGATGACGACAAACTCCTCGCCGCCGAAGCGCGCGATCACCGTGCCCTTCCGCAGGTTGGTGCTCAACACAAATCCCAGTTTGCACAGGACTTTGTCACCCTCGGCGTGGCCGTAGGTATCGTTGATTTTCTTGAAGTGATCAATGTCCAGCAGCGCCAGGCAGAGCGGATACTGCTGCTGCCGGGCGTTGGTCAGCTCCACTTGGAGACGTTCTTCGAAGAACCGGCGGTTATAGAGATTCGTCAGCTTGTCGGTAATGGCCAGTGTCTGCATCGCGCTGAACTGGCGGGCGTTGCTGATGGCTACGGCAACATGACCGGAAACTGTCGAGAACAGGGTCTTCTCCTGCTCGTTCCATGAAACTCCCTTCGCGCAACGATGAACGACGATCAGCCCAATCAGTTCAGATTTGTAGAAGAGCGGGTAAGCCATCAAGGCATGAACCTTGAACTCCTCCAGCGCTGCCCGGCACTCCATCAGTGCGGGCTCTTTCAGCGTTTCGTCCACGGCCACAGCTTCCAGGCCCCCGGAAACTTTCTTCAGCAGGCTAAAGTTCAACTTTGCGGTCTTGTTCGCAGGGCAGGAAGCAACGCCCTGCTTGCAGAACTCGAAGTATTTGGCCGCGGGATTCTCCTTGCCCAGTGTGATAATGACACAACGGTCGGCGGGAAGTTGCTCGGCCAACTGTTGTGCGGATATCTTCAGGATGTCTGCATAATCGGTGGACTCGTAGATGGCTTTGATGATCGTGTCGATCTTTTCCACCAGCTTGCGTTTCAAATGCGGGCTGGAGCCGGCTGCCTTTTCCTGCGACGGCTCCCGCTCGCTGGCAAGCTGCGCAGCTATCAATGCAATCTCTCGCGAGATCTCGTTGGCGCGTTCAAACTTTCCAGTCCGGCGAAAGATATCTTCCAAAGTCTTCTTGGCAGGCAAGTAACGAGGGAACCTTTCGACGACACTTTCCAGCAGCTCGATTGCCTTCGAGTAAGACTGGTACTTCACGTATAGCTCTGCTTCAACCATGATGTCGAAGATTTCGTGTTCTTCTGCCACTGGAGTCGTCCTCACTTTTTGGCCCCGTCATCTGTTGCCTTCCGTCAACGTTCTTGCAGCTTGCGAGCCAAAGTAACTAAGCCCTCTGCTCTGAAATGGTTTATGTTCGCCTGACTCCGGTTGGATTTCAGGCGGTTAGGACAAAATGTCCGAAAACGAGACTCTTCCCAGGGGAATAAGCTTCGGTATTCGCTGATGGTTGGATAACAAGAGCGGTCAGCAGAGCCATGAACCACTTACGTTGTACTCGCATAGAGTCTCCAAGCGGCCCAACGGGCAAAGCTAACCGGCGCGCCGTTGCTGTTGCCGCGCGTCCGGTTGAGCGAATCGTTGGGCCGCAATCCACTGCTCGCCGTTCATTCCGTCTCCTCGTGCTTCGAGCGGTCGCGCAACCGCCCGGCTCCGATGTAAAACAGCGCCATCGCGGCGATCTGGATGACGTGATACATGTCGTTGTGGTTGAAATGCCGGTGCAGCGCGAAGCCGCTCGCTTGCACACCGGCTGCGAGTGCCGATGCGCCCACGGCGCCAAGCATCCACAGGGACGCGCGATCTCGCTCGCGCATCGCAGACCATCCGTGCAGCGCCGCGACCAAGGCCATCGCGATGCCGGTATCCGCGATCACGTAGATAAACTCGTCGTGGGCGAGCATCCAACCCGAGTAGAGCGAGAGCTTAGCCGCCGTGAAGGCGAGGAGCATCTTACGAAGCGTGCCCGTGGTCGTCGCAATCGCGGATCCGGTAAGCATTCCGAAGCTTGCGATGCCGATAGTGAGAATGGTGACCTTCCACAACAGATGATGGACGTTTTCGGCGAACGCCGCGGCGAATCCATGATAGGTGCCGCCCAGCGCCGCGCCCAGTGCGAGCGCAGCAAACGCCAGGGACCACAAGGAGCGGGATGCTTGGCCGTCCCGCACCCGGAACAGCAGCCACCCCAGCCAACCGGTCACGCCCGCCAGGGTGTAATCGGTAAGCGTGGTCATCGGTTCGGCGATTGTCATGGTCTGAGTCGCTGGCGGTGGTGCAGGCCGACCGTGATAACGAAAGCCGCCAGCACCCAATGAAAAAAGATCGGGATAGTGCCGCCGAACCAGCACACTTCGGGATGGAAGTACATTTGTACCGGGTAGCGCGCCACCATCACTGCGAGATAGAAGTAACCAAAGTACAGCCAGTAAACGGCGAAGAAGCGGCGCGGCGCGACGAATATCCCGCGCGCTCGTGTGAAATCAACGCAGATCTTCACCATGAGAGCAATGATGCTGACCTGTGACGGCAGAAGATACTCGTAGGGGAGCAGGCCCGAGTACCATTCCTGCATTGGCGGCAGGAATTCGACCTGAAAGAAAGCGACCAGCGCCTGGCCGGCAACGCGAAGAACGAACAGGCCGAGTAGCGCCCAGAGCAGTGGAGCGAGCTGGCGCGGCTGGTCGAGTCCGAGGTGCATGTCAGCTCGCGAACATCTTCTTGTAGTAGCGGTACCAGTCGCTCTGAAACATCTCTGCCGGATCATGCTTGCGCTTGAGCTTAAGGAACTCGGCGAATTGCGGGTAGCACGTCTCGACTTGCTTGCGCGTTGCGTACTTGTGGTAGGTCGGGTAGTAACTGCCGCCGTACTTGATGCCGATGTCTATGAGGCGGCGAAACGCATCGGCCGCATGGCGGATGCCTTCCGGCGAGTGAACCACGTGAAGGTTGAAGATAACGCAGGCGTAGGGCTTCTTTGCCCAGGCGAGGAAGCTCTCCTGGTCCTGCTCAATCAGGCGGATCGTGCCGTAGATGATTTCCACCTTGTTGCGGCGGGCATCCTCGCGCACGTCCGCCATGAAGCGCTCGAGTGCCTCGCGCTCACAGTAGATTTCCGTGATGGCTTCGGTCGCGTTGTGTTTTGCCTTGAGCTGGCGGTCGATGCTGCGGTGGTAGTGGTCCGGATAGATGCTCATCTGGTGCTCGTCGGACCAGTACACCTGGCCGTTGGTAGAAAGGTAGTAGCCGGCATAACGCTCAAACGCGTCCGCTTTTCCGGCGTGGGCGAGGTAGAGCAGATCGGTCCAGTCGCGCTCGGCCAGCTCCTTCTGGGCTTCGGGCATCGGGGTCGAGTCCGCCACCGGCCTGTAGCAGGAGAACACGCCGCGGCGCAGGAAGCCATCGGATCGATCATCTATGGAATACTGGAAGTCACCGTACATAAAACCATCGCGGATACGGTCTGCGAAAGCCGCTGGAATCCCTTCGATATCGCGCACCTCAACCACGCGTTGCACCTTGCGCCGCGGGACTAGCCTCAGGGTGACGGAGTAGATGAATCCGAACAGTCCGTAGCCGCCGATTGCGAGACGGAACAGATCCGGGTTCTCCGTCCTACTGCAATTGATGAGCTCGCCGCGCGCGTCGAGCAGCTTGAATGACTGGACATCACCCACGAACGGCGGAAGCGTAAGGCCACGCCCGTGCACGTTGGCCGAAAGGCAGCCGCCGATGGTCAGCCGGTCGGCGCCCGTCTGCTTCTGGGAGAACGCCCATTGCCTCGCGCTCCCCAGCTGGGTCGAAGTGAGTTCGGAAAGCAGCTGCGGCCATTGCATGCCGGACTCGACTTCCATTAGTCCACGTTCGGTGTCGAACGCGAGTACCCGATTTAGCTTACGGATATCGATCAGTACGCCGTCCGTGGCGAACGCCTGCACGCCCATCGCGTGGCGGCCGCCCGCGATGCACACTGCCCGGTACTCGCGCCTCGCCACGCTGAGCGTGTTACGCACCGCATCGAGCGTCTCCGGTTCCACGATGTGATGGACGCGTGTCGCATTAAGCTGCGAGTGGAGGTCGTTGACGATGATGCCCGATGGCTGGGCCAATGCCCAAATGTCCGGACAGGCGACCGTCAGGCCTGCCATTTTCAGGAATTCGCGGCGATCAATCATATCCCGTCCCTTGTTCTTCCGAAACACAACTTACGTGCTGAACCCCTGCCGCAGCCAGAGCAGTCGGAGACGCAATTCTTGCAGACTTCCCAGCCTGCCGGAATCGTTGCGCGAATGTCTCTAGGCAGCCAATCTCACCGCAGAAGGTCGATGAATACACAGAAGTGCCCAACCTCTAAAAGAGCCTACGAGCAGAAACAGCAAGCAGAATATGGAGAACTTTTTGGATTGACAAGGCGGCGTTAGGGCTCTAAAGTAAAAAACAGACTACTTTGTTTATATAACTGAGCCGGCCCGAGTGTCACTGTTTTTTGAAGGCCAGCAACAAGTCGATGCTGAATGTGGCAAGAGCGACGATGACGTGGCTTCATGAAGGTAGGTTGTCCCGCAGATTTGGCAGGTGAAGTTAGCTACGGAATCATCAACAGGAGCGCCATTGGCACCGCTGAGGTGAAGGCCCGGCGGTACGCCGTTCAGTCTTCGAAAGGAAAGACGGGCGATGCAGGCCACAGGTTTGACAGGACGATTGCAAGACTGGCTGCTTATGCACGAGAGCGGGTTGGGATTTGTCGCGGTAGCCCTAGTGATCCTTGGGCTGGGCTTCCTGATTCTTGCAGCGTTCGTCCAGGCCCTATTAGTTGCTTTGCAGTTCCTCGGGGTTCCGCTGGGTGAATACTTCTCCGCGTTTTCGGCAGTTTGAACCGCTTTATGAGCGCATATAGGGCCTGACAATCTGCCTGACAGGTCTGCCTTCCCGAGTATAGGAACAAATCTATTACTTTTCTTTCGAAGTTTCGTGACCCGCGCATTTTTCAATTTGCTCTAAGTTCACTTGGTGCCAGCGAAGTTCAAACTTCAGTCAAGTTTGTTCTCGCCCACTGCGAGGAGATGCACCCCTCGGCGTATGAGGTCGCTCGCCACGTTTAGCAAGGCTTGGTGGGAGGTAACCGTGAACCTGGGCCGAGCCCCTGCTCGGTGACCAGCTCTTTCAGGCGGATAGAGTGGTGCGTAGTGTTCTCCTGGATTCTAACTCCCGTCAGTGAGGATAACAAAAGCTGTGAAGCTTTACGCGGAGGTGCAAACCGTATGAATCGCAGGAATTTCTTACGACTGAGTCCAATCGCATGCACCACAGTCCTCCCGTTTGTCACCAAGGGGGAAGCCACCCCACTGGCGCCGCCTTCCCCACAACCGGCATTTCAAGGCGAGAAGAGCAAACTCAAGATCACCAGCGCCCGGCTGGTTCAGACCAAGCCCAGGCGGCCAGTGCCGACTTACACGCCTGCCCCGGGCTCGTTTTCACCGAACGAGTCTGAAGTTGCGAACCCGATGTCCATTTATCCGGAGTACAAAGCCAAGCGCTCTTTGTTCTATCCCGATCCGGGGCAGCTCGCAGGTTTCACCGTGGAAATTGCCACCGACAAAGGGGTGAAGGGGTACGGCAGCGGCGGAATCGCTGGTGGCCTTATCGTTGAGAAGCATCTCACGAAGCTGCTCCTAGGGGAAGATCCCTTCAATGTCGAAAAACTCTGGGACATCATCTGGCGCTCCACTATGTACTACGGCAGAATGGGGGCCGTCATCCATGCGATCAGCGGCGTGGATCTGGCATTGTGGGACCTGATCGGCAACGCTTTAGGCATGCCGGTCTACAGGCTTTTGGGTGGCGAGACCAAGCCTCGGATCCCCGCCTACTGCACGGGCAATGACGTCGAACAGCACGTCCAATTCGGCTTCAAGAAGCTGAAACTCGGGCTCCCTCACGGACCCGCGGATGGCCGTGAAGGGATGAAGAAGAACCTAGAACTGGTCAAACGAACTCGTGAGCTCCTGGGCCCGGACGGAGAAATCATGCTGGATTGTTGGATGGCACTGACGGAGCGGTATACGCTCGAACTGGTCGAGATGCTGGAACCGTGCCGCATTTATTGGATCGAAGAGTGCCTGCCACCCCATGATTACGAAGGCTTCGGCAGGCTGCGCGCCCAGATCAAGTCCACTCGCATTGTCACCGGTGAGCACGAGTACACGCGCTATGGATTCCGGTACTTGCTCGAGCACCGGGCCGCGAGTATCTGGCAGCCTGACATTCATTGGTGCGGCGGGCTGACGGAGCTTCGGCGCATCGCCGCGCTGGCTGCAGCCTACGATATTCCAGTGATCCCGCATTTGGGTGGCAGCCGTGATGCCATGCACTTCATCATGGCCACTCCAAACAGCCCCTGGGCCGAGTTTTTCATGCCACCTCCCGGGGCCCCCCCGAAGTCTACCAGCGCTTCGAAGAGGACAACAATCTGAGCCGCGGCCCGGAGGGAATCTACGCAAGACCTTCGGACAGACCCGGCTTTGGGTGGGACATCGTGGTCTCGTAAGGGCAATGGCCGACGAGGCTTGGAAGTTATTTTGACGAAACAAGCAAACCGCTGGAAAGCGGCCCCCTTCCGTTGGGAAGGGATGATGGACTGTCCAATCTCGAAAGGAGATATATGCCGATGAAGAAAGTGACAGCAGCTATAAGCCTCGTACTGTTCGTAAGTATCGTCTGGGCGCAGCAATCCCCGAGTCCCGCGAAGAAGGCGGCGACCCCTGAATCGTTACAAGCCGAGATTGAAGCCCTGAAACCCGCCAAACATATCTGGCGCGAAGTTAAGTGGAAGACCTGTCTGCTCGAAGCCCTGAGAGATGCGCGCGCGCAGAAGAAACCGGTATTGCTCTGGGTTCTTGGCGGTGAGCCAACCAAAGGGCGCTGCTGAGTATACGCTGGGGCCGTCCGTGAGACGGTCTTTTCCAATCCCGAAATCATCCGGCGTGTCAATGCCGCTTTCGTGCCTGTCTTCGTCAGCCCGCCTTCCTCTTCCTTCACGCAGGCTGGTGATGACGAAAGCCGGCTCTTTCAAGCGATCTATCGTTCTCGCGTCGCCGATCAGGGGATCTGCGCGATTAACTTAGGCGGACAGGCTCTGGACTGGGTTGTGATGTTTGACGACCGTGAGAACATCCTGACCTTCCTCGACCACAGCCTAAAGCGTTTTCAAGCCTATCCGGATACGAAGCAGATAGTGACGGAGCGTTACACAAGATTCCCCAGCCAAAGACTGGAGGATGCCAAAAGCCAGACGCCTTCGGCCGTGGTCGCGGAGCGCCATCCGGCGGGAAGCAGTTGCCCGGCACTTGCCGCCAAGTCAAGGCTGCCTCAGGGGACCCTCGCCGCTGAGGTCACTGGTCGCGCCCTGGATGCGAACGGCAAACTGTCAGCCAGCACGGTGGCCCAGGAGCATTACGCGCGGGACCAATTTTACGTGATGCCGGCACTGCAGGAGGAGCTGGCGAAGGCTTTCGGGAACGCGGGAAATGGGCGCGTCCGAATTCCAGACGAGTTTGCCCGACTCTGCGTGACATACGCCTACCTAGGTCAGACGGACGTGAGACCGCTTTCGAATCCATTGGGGGCCACGAGCGGCCTCAACCAATGCGAGTTCTGGGCAGAAAAGGTCGTGGACGTTCGGTTGGCTAAGTCCGGGGATCGGTCCCCACGCGTGTTGATGCGCGTGGAAGGCAAGTCTGACGTTACGACCGAGTTCCCCCACCGTCAGAAGGGCTTTGGGCACGAAATTAAACTGACCTGGGAAGGCTTTATCGAAATGAAGGGGAACCAGATATCTCAGCTTCTTCTTTCCGGCCGGGGAGCAGAGAGACTGAAGTGGCGATCCGGGGAGCCCAAAGCGGCAGCTACAAACCCGGCAGCTTCCCTGATAGCGGGTCACTCCATAGATTTGGCCTGTGAAGTTCGCTACGGGATTGTCGGAGAGCCAATCTCCAGGCTGAGGAAGTAACGTCGGCAGAACCATGCTTGACGCGAATCAGATCGACTCAGGGAAGGAGGAAGCTTGGAGTGAAGACCTTGGGCTGCCTGAGCGCGTCTGGAGTCCCAGTGTGAGCGGAAAGGAAGGCGGAACGTGATCGCACGTCGTGACTTCTTGCGTCGGGCCGTCGCGGCGACTCTCGGGTGGCCGCTCGCGTCGCGCGCCCAGTGGGCGACAGTTTTCGTCGTTCCGCTGGCGGTTGAAGAGAACGAGCAGCAAACCCATGGGCGGTGAGAGGAGAAATTGCTTTATGACCAAACACAGGATCCTACTGGTATGCGTAGCGGCATCCCTATCGATTATTGTGAGGCTGTGCGATACGTCGGCTCCTGCGATCGCCCAAGGCGCCGCCGGGGGCAAAAAGATCGTTCTCGTGGCAGGCCCGCCGAGCCACGGGCCCGGCGAGCATGAGCACAACGCTTGCGTGTTGCTGCTGAAGAAGTGTCTGGAAGGTGTGCCCGGCGTTACGGCGACGACCCACTTGAACGGCTGGCCGAAAGACTCCCAAGCTTTCGAGGGCGCCGACGCCCTCGTTTTTGACATGGACGGTGGCAGCGCCCTCTTTCAGGAGGACAGGGCCAAGATCATCAGCAGCATGATGGACCGCGGCGTGGGACTGGTAGGCATCCACCTCACGGTTGAGGTTCGCAAGGATCACGGCGGACCGCAGTTCCTTGACTGGCTGGGCGGGTATTACGAATCCGGTTATTCGTTCAACCCCGACTGGGAAGCCAAATTTCAGCGCCTGCCTGACCACCCGATCACCCGCGGCGTGGGGCCTTTTTCCATTTTCGATGAGTGGTATTTCAACCTCCGGTTCCGGCCGGCGATGAAGGGCATCACTCCAATCCTTGTGGCCCGGCCGTCCGACGAGGCCAGATCGGGCAAAACGGCCAAGCCGGCGGGACCGCGCCCCCATATCCTTGAGGCCCGAGGGCGAGAAGAAATCGTAGCCTGGGCGTTTGAGCGGCCCATTGGCGGCCGCGCGTTCGGTTTCACCGGCGGCCATTACCACATGAACTGGGGTGATGAGAACCTTCGTAAACTGATGCTCAATGCCGTGCTGTGGGTCACTGGGGCCGAGGTGCCGCCCG
>JAKEER010000308.1 GCA_022616615.1 Acidobacteriota bacterium | reverse complement strand
GCTTTTTCCAGCCTGGAAATTGCTCCCACAAAGTTCTCCTCCAGCAAATCGAGCCTGCCCAGGTAATACAAAACTTCCGAATCTCCTTCAGTCTCGGAAATAAGCTGCCCGAACTCGCGCCGGGCCTCCTTGAAACGTTGGCTGGCAAAGTAGCAGACTCCCAACTCATAGCGTGCTTTGGTGAGGGCTGGATCAAGCGCCAAGGCAGCCTGAAATTCCCGCGCGGCCAGCTCGTAGGATCGTTCTTGCAAAAGCCCGTAACCTTTGCCCATGTGAGCTTGGATCCGGCTCGCCGTTGACTGATCCGCGCGGAGGTTTAAAGGCCATCCCAGTATCGCCGTCAGTACCAAGAGACAAACCCTTTGTACGGGATAAGTATTCACGCGTCAATTCTACTCCAGATACGAGCCACCACACGCGGAAGTGCTGCTGCCCAGCCGCTGTTTCTCGTTTTGTAGGCGTTTACAATAGCTTTTCATGAACCGTGTGCATGGCTCTAAGCCGCTGATCTCTAAACAGTAAGTATCAAATGTCACAACATCGTAGACACCGAGAAGTGTCACAGGATCGTGGACACCTGGTTGAAATCCCAAAGGGAACTAAGCTCACAGAAAGAGCCATCCGTTCCTAATTGCGGATCTTGGCGAAAGGAAAACCGATGTCAAGGGTGGCGCCTGATGAGACTTGCGAAGCCCTTGACATCGGTTTTCCTGAAGCCATCACGGACATGAACGGATGGCTGGAAAGCCTTTTCGAGCAGGTGGTTTACTTTACCGTCTACGATGTTGTGACACTTCTGGGTGTCTGCGATGTTCTGAACTTTGTCAAGTAAGTAATACCTATAGTACCTATAGCGCAAAGTACGACGGAAAGGACTACCCGGTCACGAAATCGAGATCTTTGATGCCATCGCAGTCAAGCGCGTCGACGACTGTATCGCCGAAGCTACTCTGAAGAAGGCAGGCCGGGTAGTAGCGAATGCGAAACGCTCCATTTCGAAGGATGGAAAGATCATGACGGTCACGACCAACAGTACCAAAGCAGAAAAGATCAACAGCGTACTATGAGCAGTAGACCTTTGGGTTGCAAGCACAGTTTGCTTTCGACGTTCTCCAGCAAGCGGGCTGCTTCGATTCCAGGCCCTGTCATGCAATGAATGAGGCCGAGTCCCGCCATCCTTCCAAACAACCGCAGCCAGCAGATGTCTCGGCCAGCGAGGAGAGATGACGGACCTAAGCTCCAAGAGTGCCACTCAACCCTCAGGCAGCGGGGCTGGCAGCACTCTCGGGTTTGCGGCTCTCGGTTACTCCGAGGCTTTACCTCCACTCCATTTCGATCTCGTAGTCGTCGGCGCCTCCCTTGTTGTCATCGATTCTGATGACGGCTGTGTAGTTGTTCAATCGGTTAGGATGCTCTAGCACGGACACTCGGCCGCGACCGTCTCGCTTTCTGATGTCCACTCTGACATCGGCTCTTGGAAGGGGGCTGGAAAAACTAGCCTGCTCGTTATAGGTCGGCGCTCCCCCCCGTTCGATCGATCGAACTCGGTTGCCTTGCACCCTCAGCTCGACGTAATCGTCCACCCGACCCCTCCAGAGCATTCTGCCCGGGCCGCTGTAATAAGTGTCAGATCCGGATCTCCCGTAGTAACCGTCGTTTCTGCCGTAGTAACCGTCATTTCTGCCGTAGTAGCCGTCATTTCTTGAGCCGTAGTACGGGTCAGACCCCGCTCTGTCGTAGTAGCCGTCATTTCTCGATCGGTTTCTACGTCTGAATTCTTGGTTGTATCCGTCTTCATAACCTCTTCTGAAATCAGAATCCCATCTCCTGGAAAAATCGGCCCTTCGCTGAGTCCTTGCATCCTGCCGGCCCTGCTGGTATCCCCGATTGTAGGAATTCTGTTCTTTGTCGCTTCTTGCCAGCAAAACTGAAGTGCCGACGGAATTGAGTGGAATATTCAATGTTCCGACAGCTCCAAACAAAACGGAAGCTGCACAGCTTGTAATTGCGATTCTCTTTAAGTTCGTCATAGTCAAATTCTCCTTTTTTCAGCGCTCGTCAGCTTTCCCTCAATGAGAGCTGCTTTCCGAAACAGTTCACAAGTTCAGAAAGAGGCTCCTCCAAGTTGGTTGCCCAGCAGCCGACGATTCCTTCTCTAAGCCTTGAGCATTTGAGCCTCCGAAGCATCCTTCAGGGTTGGAAATTGAAGATGGGAATTTGGAGGCGGAGAAACCTGGGGAGTCTTATTCATTTGATTCTGCTGCAAAATGCCGCCAGACCTCCCCGCGACGCGCGGGTTGAAACGAAAGGGCCCCAATCCACTGAGCTGGCTGCCCACTTCTGGGAACCTTGGGGTCAAATTTACATGGGCCCTCACATCATTAGCCCCACCTGCAAACGAGGGATTTTGGTTCAAAGCGACAAGCTACGAGGATCCGGCGCAAGATCCTTCAGGGTCGGGCGCTGGGGTGTGTGGCCATCGCGGGTTCCTTCAATCCTACGGTCTGGTTCGGGCCGCATCCAGAGAATCTCTCTCAGCGTTTCTTTGACGCTGCCGTAGAGAACGCTCGAAAGATCGTCGATGCAGTCAAGCCCAAGCGGGCCAAGTTCAGCTATGAAATGATGGGGTGGACGCTTCCAGACAGCCCTGATAGTTGTCTCAAGATGTTCAAGGCAGTCGACCGGCCTGGGTTCGCCATTCGTATGGACCCCTGCAACCTGGTGAACTCTCCCAGCCGCTTCTACAGGAACACAGATTTGCTCAATGAGTGTTTCGACAAGTTGGGCCCATGGATCGTGAGTTGTCACGCCAAAGATCTCACGTGGGATGTTGAGATGAACGTTCATTTCCGTGAGGTCAGACCTGGCGCTGGCTCGATGGACTACGCGACTTATCTTCGGCGTCTCGCTTGGCTGCCACAGAAACCTCCGCTTATGTTGGAGCATCTGCCGAATGCCGAGGAATACGACAAAGCACGACTTCACCTTTTTGATTTTGGGAAGCGGGTCCAGGTGAGCTTCGGCGAGGGGACAGCGGGGTAGCGCAGACCTGTGCTGTCTCCAGATTGGCAACTCCAGACTGTCCAATGCAGCCGCACTGCTTAGGCCGAAATCCTACCAGAGGCTTGCGGCCAGCTTCGACCACCCCGACCCCAGAAATGGCCGAACAGGCTCCCATACTTGGGTCACCTGCTGGAAGAAATCTGTCTAATGTGCCGTCGAGGCGTCTGCCCACGTCGCCGCTTCCGAAAAGATTCAAAGACCACTGGCCCGAAATTCCTGTCCTCCTGACCTGCTCGCGCGCCTTTGGCTGATTTGGAAGTTGAATAAAGCGGCCCGCTGCCCCACAATGTTTTCGGCTTGAAAGTCGTGTAATCCAGGTGCCGTGTCCGCATGTTATGGAAAATTGCCACTCCGGATCCGAATCTCGTTAGGGGATTGGCCCACACCCTCAACATTTCCGGCACACTGGCTATCCTTCTGGTGAACCGAGGCCTGGCCGATGCGCTTCCGGCTCAGGAGTTCCTCCAGGCGAGATTCGAGGTCCTGGCCGATCCTTTCCTCATGCGCGACCTGAAGAAGGCCGTCGAGCGGATCTTTCTCGGCATCGAGCGCCAAGAGAAGATTCTGATCTATGGTGACTACGATGTCGATGGCACGACGGCGGTCGTCATTCTTCGCAAGGCCCTGGAAATGCTGGGGGCCAGCACCACTTACCACATCCCTCGCCGTTTTGTCGACGGCTATGGCATGAAGGCGGATGTAGTTCGGCAGGCGGCCAACGACGGCGTCAAGCTCATCATCAGCGTTGACACAGGCATCAAAGCTTTTGATGTAGTGGAGACAGCAAACTCGCTCGGCCTGGACTGCATCATCACCGACCACCACCTTCCGGAGGATGGTCTGCCCAGGGCTTTGGCCGTACTGAATCCCAAGCGCTCCGATTGCTCCTATCCCGACAAGAACCTCTGCGGCGTGGGTGTGGCTTTCAAATTGATACAGGCCCTGTTCCGGCAAACGGACAAGGAAAGATATCTTCTTTCCTTCCTGAAGGTTGTGGCTATTGGCACGATTGCCGACGTGGTTCCGCTAGTGGGCGAGAACAGGATTTTTGTCAAGATCGGGCTGAAGGGGCTGCAGGTTCCCGCAAACTCTGGCTTGAAGTCTTTAATCGAGATCTGCGGCCTGGACAGCAGAGCGATTACGAGTTCCGACGTCGGATTTCGCCTCGCTCCGCGAATCAATGCGGTGGGAAGAATGGGAGGCGGCGGGCAGGTGGTCGAGTTGTTTGCCTCGGCAGATGAGGAAAAATCGAGAAGCTTGGCTCAGGAGATGGACCGGTTGAATCGCGAACGTCAGTTGATTGAGGAGCAGATTTTCCGCCGGGCGCAGGAACGCTTCAGCGCTGAGCCCGGCCTGGCGCGCCAGTGGGTTATCGTCCTCGATGGAGAAGGATGGCACCGCGGCGTCATCGGGATTGTCGCGACCAAGGTCTCGGAAAAGTATCACCGTCCGGTTCTTGTCGTGTCGACGGAAAATGGCGTCGGCTATGGATCGGGACGGTCGCCGAAGGGCTTTCACTTGCTCAATGCCCTGGAGTGTTGCCGCGATCTGTTCGACCGTTTTGGTGGACATGCCCAGGCGGCGGGTTTTCAGATTCCTACCGAGCACATCGACGAACTGCGACGGCGTCTCAACCTGCACGCTGCCACTGTAGTTACCGAGCAGGATCTGGAACCTTCATTGGAGATCGATTCAGAGTTGCGTCTGTCCGACATTGATGAAGGCCTTTTCCAGGATGTGGAAAAGTTGTCTCCCTTTGGCCCCGCAAACCCCCAACCGCTTTTTGTTGCCAGAGATCTCGCCATTATCGCCGAGCCGCGCATCCTCAAGGGAAAGCACCTCAAGTTTCGAGTAGAACAGGACGGCAAAGCTCTGGATGTGATCGGCTGGAACATGGCTCACCGCCACCCCATCAGCCTGACCGCGGAACGAAAGCTCTCGTTGGCCTTCACTATAGTCTCCGCCGCCTATCAGGGCATTCGATCCCTGCAGCTCGTGGTCAAAGACATCAAGATCCCGTAAGGACGCTCCTCTTGAATATTCAGATCATCAGACTCGGACGCATCATTCCAGCCCTTGTGTTTCTGGTCGTGGTCGCGGCGGTCTGTTTCAGCTATTACAAGCGATCTCTGTCCTTTCAAGATCCGTCCGGGCGGGAAAAGAAACTGCTGCCGGAAAATGTGACCGCAGTAACCGAGGGCTTCTCATTCCTTCAGTCAGAGCAGGGACAAGCGCGGTTCGAAATCAAAGCCAAAATCAATCTCGGCTTCAGGGACAATAAGAATCTCTTAGAGTCCGTTACAGTCAAGGTTTTCGGTAAGAACGGCAGCCGCCACGACACGATTACCAGCGATCGTTGCGAATATGACCAGGAGAAAGAAGAAATCGTCTTTTCCGGCAGTGTCGTCATCACGCTGAGCCAGGCTGGCGGCAAGCCGGAGCCATCTAAAGTTGAGCCAACTCCGAACGATACATTGACTACGATTCAGATGGAAAAGATCACCTATCTGAAGGCTTCGGGGAAAGCCCAGACCGAAGACTTAGTTCGATTTACCAGGGGGAGGATGCAGGGAACCAGTCGGGGACTGACCTATGACTCCAATCACGAGTCGGTTCGTCTCCATTCGGCTGTGGAAATTGTCGTTCAGCCGTTGGATCCGCACGAAGCGCCGCTTCAACTCCGATGCGATACGTTGGATTATCTCAAGGCATCCAGCCAGATTGAGATGCATTCCAACGTGTCGCTGCGCGAGGGAAATCATTCGCTCGATGCCAATCGGCTTACGGCTTGGCTGCGAGAGGCGGACTCGAGCGTTTCGCGCATTGAAGCATTAGGCCGCGTGCGGTCTGCGTCGCGCGATTCGCGCGTTCTTCTGCAGGTTGATGCCGAAGAAGTGTCGTACTTCTTCGATCCCACCGGACGTTGGCTGGACAAGGTAGTGGCGAAACAAAATGTGAAAACGCAGTCCCTCGACCCCGCAGAGAAACGCGAGTTGATGGCACAGGAAGTCGACGTGGTTCTTAGGCCCGAAACGAATCTCATGGATTCTCTGCATGCTCGGGGGAATGTCAGTCTGGTTATGGCAGACGGCAAGACGCGAGACATTCTTCGGCAAGAAAGCACTTCGGTCGAGTTCGCGCGCGACCCCCGGTTTGACGGGACTTGCGCGCCGGGCGACAAGCGCGTCAAAGCCCCCGAGATGCATGTCGACTTCCGCGATGATGGAAAGCGCATCTCGCAAGTGCAAACCACCGGGCGCAGCCTCTTGGAGGAGTTCCCTCTGCGGCCCGATCGTGACAAGACAGTTCTGGCGGCTGGGATCTTCCGGTTGTTCTTCGTGAAGGATTCGGATCAGATTGAAAAGTTTACGGCCGATGACGAGGTTCGAGTGGACGTTATCGCTGCCGCGGCTCCTGTGAAGACCTCGACCAGTGACCATCTCGAGGCGTTCTTTGACTCGGAGACGCGCCAGCTATCGCAATTGCACCAGTTCGGCAATTTTCGCTACCGGGAGAGCGATCAGGAGGCGCTGGCAGCCGAGGCCAGCTACTTCGCTGAAACACGGCGAACCGTGCTAAAAGGCCGCCCGCTCGTCAAGGATGCGAGTTCGCGAACTTCTGCCGACGTCATTGAGTTTGAGCCCTCGGAAAACCTTGTCAAAGCCCGCGGCAACGTTCGCTCGGTCTTTGAGAATCGCGGAAAGAATGCGCAACCGGGAATGTTTCAGGCCGAAGCGCCCGTGTTTGCTTCCGCAGATTTCCTGGAAGTTCAGACTCAAAAGGGTGTTGCGACCTACCGTCGGAAGGCCAAGCTCTGGCAGGAAGACCAGGTATTGCGGTCAGAAACCCTGGTTCTCTATCGAAATGAAGAACGCCTGGTTGCGAACACACAGGTTGTCAGCTTGTTTTATCTGGAGCAGGAATCTGCCGAAGAGAAAAAGGAGCGAAAGCCTGCCACTGTCCATTCGGACTGGCTGGAGTATGAGCACAGCCTGCAGAAAGCCACATACTTTCGCAACGTCAAGATGAATAGTGCCATGGGCAGATTGAGTTCGGACCAACTGGAAGTTTTCCTGAAGCAGCAAGAAAATCGGAAGTCTGTCGAACGCCTGTTGGCCACTGGAAGAGTGAAAATTGAGCAACCAGGAAAGCTGGCTTCCTCCGAGTCGGCTGAATTTTTTCAGTCCGAAAGAAAGGTAGTTCTAACGGGTGGAATGCCCAGAGTCCTAGACTCTGAGCGGGGTTCCACGGTTGGGGCTCGGTTGACAATGTTTTTTGATGATGGTAGCATCACCGTCGCTGGCAACCCCGAGACCCGTGCTATCACCCGGCAGCGAGTGGCCCAATAAGCAACGATGCAGGTCTTGAAAACGGAAAACCTGATCAAGGCCTTCAGAGGACGCCGGGTAGTTAATGAATTAAGTCTCAGGATTGGGCAAGGCGAGGTGGTCGGGCTTCTCGGACCCAATGGCGCCGGAAAAACGACGACGTTTTATATCATTGTCGGATTGACGTCTCCGGATGCCGGGCATGTTTTTTTGGATGGAAACGACATCACCCGTCTGCCAATGTTTTTGCGAGCTCGCAGCGGAATCAGCTATCTTCCGCAAGAGCCTTCGGTCTTTCGCAAACTGACGGTTGAGGAGAACATCCTTGCGATTCTTCAAACCCTTCCACTCAGCAGCAAGCAAAGGAGAGCGCGGCTGGATGAACTGATTGAAGAACTGGGGCTCAGGCATGTTTGCAAAAGTCATGGCTTTATGCTCTCGGGAGGGGAAAGGCGGAGGGTGGAGATTGCGCGTTCTCTTGTCATTTCCCCTTCTTTCATTCTGCTCGACGAGCCGTTCGCAGGTATTGACCCCATTGCGGTGTTTGACATTCAAAGAATTATCAACCACCTGAAGGCTAAGCAGATTGGCATTCTGGTCACGGACCATAATGTCCGTGAAACATTGAAGGTGACTGACCGCGCGTACATTATTAATGAAGGCCGCATCTTCCGCTCGGGCACGCCCAAAGAACTGGCAACAGACGAAGAAGTAAAGCAGCTCTACCTCGGCGAAAGCTTTCGATTGGAATAAGGGACTCATGGCTTTTCTTGAACAGCGTCTCAACGTCAAACTCTCGCAGAAACAGATTCTGACGCCCGGCCTGGTGCAAATGGTCAGCGTTCTGGCGTTGAACAAACTTGAACTCTCCGAAATGATTTCGCAGGAGCTGATGGAGAACCCGGTGCTCGAAGAGGTGGCAGAGGCCGCGGCCTCGCTTGAAGAAGCTCGGGCCAAAGAAGAACGGGCGGCGGAACCGGCTGACAAAGAGATCATCGCGATGGACAAGTCCGCTGATGGCAAGCCGGCCGATCCTTTCGAGCAAATCGATTATGGCAGTTACTTCAACGACTACCTCGATCCAGGGTTCCGCACCCAGATGCCGAGTGAGGACATCGACCGACCCGGCTTCGAAAGCTTCCTGGCCAAAACGACCTCGCTGTGCGACCACCTGCAGTGGCAGTTGAACCTGTCGGTGATCGAACCCAGAATTTCGGATGCGGTGGTTTCCATCATCGGCAATCTCAACGAGGATGGCTACCTCACCGCAACCGTTGAAGAAATAGCCGCGACCGGCGGACATACCATCGAGGAAGTGAACGAAGCTCTCGACATCGTGCAGGCGTTCGACCCAGCAGGCGTGGCTGCTAGGAATCTTGGGGAGTGCCTCTTCATTCAGTTGAAGTTTCTGGGCGAAGAGAACTCGGTTGCTGCGCAGATGGTGCAGCACCATTTGAAGCAGCTTCAAAACAAGCAGTATCAGGAAATCGCCCGGGCTTTGGGCCGCCCCTTGACTCTTATTCTGGCCCAGTTGGAAGTCATTAAGCGGCTCGATCCCCGACCCGGCCAGCGCTACAACAAGATGGAAACCCGCGTAGTGGAGCCGGATATTCACATTGTCAAGACGGAAGACGGCTATTCGATCGTCATGAACGAAGATGACATCCCTCAGTTGCGGCTCAACGGCGCCTATAAGAAGATGATCGACAAGGATGGCTCTTCGAAGGAGGTGCGCGAGTATGTGAAGGAGCGCTACTCTTCAGCCATTCAATTCATCAAGAACATCGAGCAGCGGAAGCAGACGATTCTGCGGGTTTGCGAGTCCATTGTCCGGCGCCAGATCGAGTTCCTCGACCATGGCATTGACTACCTGCGGCCCATGATGATTAAGGACGTGGCCGAGGAAGTCGGAGTCCATCCTTCAACGGTCAGCCGCGCGGTTGCCAACAAATACACCTTCACTCCGCAAGGGGTTTTTGAGCTCCGGTATTTCTTCTCCGAAGCGGTGCAGGGCCCGGCGGGAACTGAAATCCCGCTGCTGACCGCCAAACGCAAGGTGAAGAAGTTTATTGACGACGAAGATCCTGCCAAGCCTCTCACCGACGAACAAATCACCAAGCTCTTGAATGACGAGGGTATCATGGTCACGCGCCGCACAGTTGCCAAGTATCGCGAAGACTTGAAGATTCCCAGCACCCACCAAAGACGAGTGAAGATAAAAAACTCGGAGCAGCTGAACAGTCCTCCCGCAAGTTGCTGACAGCCGCAAAAACTTCCGCACGACTGTCCGTGCCGCCTATGTTTGCCACGCACCTCATCTTTGTTTCCGCCAACGTTCGATTTCTCCATCTGCAAGGAGGTTTTCGTCATGAAAGTCGAGTACACCGGCAGACAGATCGAAGTCTCCCCTGCTATCCAAGAGTTCACTGAAGAGCACCTGAGAAAGATTCGCAAGATTCTGGGAGAAATGATTCAAGTGCATGTCATCCTGACGGTTGAAAAATACCGCCATAGCGCTGAAATCAACCTGAAGTCTAGAACGTTCAAGATTAACGGCATCGAGGAGACCCACGACATGTACACCTCCATCAATGCCGTGCTGGAGAAGATCGAAAGGCAGGCGCTCAAACATAAAGGGAAGAAGATCGACAAGAAGAGAAAATCGGCTGCGCCGGCCCTTGCAGGGGCTGCGCGAGCCGAGTCTGCACCCGCCAATTCCGACGCCCCGCAAGTCATCCGATCCCGTTCGTTCGCGGCCAAGCCGATGACGGTCGAAGAAGCCGTCCATGAAGTAGACACGTCCAACAGCGAGTTTATCGTTTTCCGGAACGCCGAGTCGGAGCGCGTCAGCGTCGTTTACCGTCGCAGAGACGGGAACTTTGGCCTCATCGAACCTTAGGCATCCTTTCCTGCAGGATCCAGAGCCCATCCCCCGTTCGCGTTTCGGAATTAATGAAATCCCACTCGCAATCTGACAAGACCCCTTTCGTGATTATCACGGGATTGAGCGGCTCAGGCAAAGGCACGGTGCTCAAGGCGTTTGAAGACATGGGCTACTTCTGCGTTGACAATCTACCAGTGGAATTGGTGGTGAAGTTTGCCGAGCTGAGCAGCGGCGCTGGTTCGCAACCGAAGAAGGCTGCGATTGTCATTGATGTGCGGGAAGGCGCTGAACTCTCCAAATTCCCGGCCGTCTACCGCAAGCTGAAAAAATCTGGACTTGCCGTCACGTTGATTTATCTCGAGGCTTCCGAAGATTCTCTCATCCGGCGCTACAGCGAAACCCGCAGACCTCATCCGTTGACGCAAGACCGCCCCATCGCTGTCGCGCTCGATGAGGAGCGCCGGCGCCTGGAGCCAATTCAGAGGCTGGCCGACACACACATCGACACGACGCAGTTCAACGTCCACGAACTCAGGCGTTACATCGCCGACAAGTTTCATGAGCAGAAGTCGTCGGTGCCGCTGTTGATCTCTTTGATCAGCTTTGGATTCAAGAATGGAGTGCCGCTGGAGTCGGACCTGGTCTTTGATGTAAGGTTTCTGCCGAATCCGAATTTCGTCAAGTCGCTTAAGGACAAGAGCGGTTTGGATTCGGAAGTCGTCGAGTACGTCAAATCTTTCTCGCAAACTTCAGAACTGCTCAAGCGGCTCTCCGACCTATTGCTCTTTTTGGTGCCCAATTACGTGATCGAAGGGAAAAGCTACCTGACGATCTCTGTTGGCTGCACCGGAGGACAGCATCGATCCGTCATGATCACCCAAGAACTGAAC
Organism: Acidobacteriota bacterium; assembly: GCA_022616615.1. Taxonomy (GTDB): domain Bacteria; phylum Acidobacteriota; class Terriglobia; order Versatilivoradales; family Versatilivoraceae; genus VFZK01. The sequence goes on along the minus strand of JAKEER010000308.1, from coordinate 2,206 downwards.
ACACTGCTGTCTTCACGCGGGTACAAGACGAAAGTCAATCATCGGGATATGATGCGGTGAAATGGTGTTGCCGGCAGACTAGCCAATGACTCGACGAGATTTTCTCAAATTCAGCCTCCTTGTCGCTCCGCTCGCGAAGCGGGTTTCGGCTGCGCATAAGGAAAAAAAAGCTGTGCCGACCGAGCGAACCAGCCAGCCCAGTGACATTCGCATTCTCGACGTCCGCCACGGTTTCGAGGATCATAAGTACCGCACCCCCTACCAGTTCGGCGGCAGAACGGTCGATCACGTCACCCTGCTGAACGTCGATGTCCGCGTCGTCACGGCATCCGGCAAGGAAGTCTCGGGCTTCGGCTCGATGCCGCTGGGCAATGCGTGGTCGTTTCTTTCCCAAGTGGTGACCTACGATCAGTCGTTGGAAGCCATGAAGCGATTGGCGGAGAACATTCGTGCCATCACAGCCAGTTACAATCGGTCTGCCCACCCAATCGACATAAACCGTGAACTTGAGCCTGAGTACCTGAAAGCTGCCACTCAATTGTCTGGCGAGATGAAGCTGGCTGAGCCGATTCCTATCCTCTGCACCCAGGTCACAGCAAGCTCTTTTGACGCCGCTCTGCACGACGCCTTCGGAAAAGCGAACGGCATCAACTGCTATTTCGGGTACGGCCGCCAACATATGGCACGCGATCTTGCCGACTACCTGGGGCCCGAATTCCGTGGCGAATTCCTCGACCGCTATGTCTTGAGAAGGCCGGCGTCGTCGATCTTTCTTTACCATTCCGTAGGCGCTTCAGATCCCATTACCGAGCAGGACATCAAGCAGCGCATCGGCGACGGACTGCCGGAAACACTCCCTGAATGGATCGAGCAGGACCAGATTACCCACCTCAAGATCAAGTTGAACGGCGCAGACCTGAAGGCCGATGTTGAGCGCGTCGTCAGCATCGAGCGCGCTGCAGCCGAAACGCAGCGCCGGCGTGGCGTTAAACAGTGGAAGTATTGTTGCGACTTTAACGAGCGATGTCAGGATGTCGGCTATCTGATGTCTTTTTTGGAACAGGTCAGGAAGCGGGCGCCTGAGGTTCTCACGCGTCTGCAATACATCGAGCAACCCACCGCCAGAGACCTGAAGGCCAACTTGAACAACGTCATGCATGAAGCGGCGAAGATCGTGCCAGTAGTCATTGACGAATCGCTGGTCGATCTCGAAAGCTTTCACCTTTCGCGCAAATTGGGATATAGCGGGGTTGCGCTGAAAGTTTGTAAGGGCCAGAGTCACGCTGTGCTGATGGCTGCCGCCGCTCAGAAATACAAGGCCTTCCTCTGCGTGCAGGATCTCACTTGCCCCGGAGCTTCGCTGGTGCATTCTGCCAGTCTCGCCGCGCACATCCCGGGGGTCCTCTCTATCGAAGCCAACAGCCGCCAGTACGTGCCCTCTGCAAATGAAACGTGGAAAGAAAGATTTCCTTCGATCTTCAAGATCAAGGATGGAAAGCTGGGCACAGCCGGGCTGACAGGGCTAGGATTAGGCGTCGTGTGATTCGTGTGATGGCGCCGAGAATGGCTGACAATGAATATTTGATTTTTGATTCCACTGCAAAACCCCACCCTGCGTGGTTTGACGAGAACTGTGGAAAACTTTTTCGCGCACATTTGGCTACAGCGCATTTCCTTGAGGTCGGGAGACATTTCTGATCCCCACCGAAATCGGCACTTTCAGAAGTGGGGGTTTTGCAGCGGAATCGATTTTTGAGGGCTGACCCATTTTCTCCCCCTGACCCATTTTCCCCCCAAGCAAGTCAAAGAAGCAGGAGGGGTTTGGAAGCCCAAACAAGCAAGCTTGGGAACTGCGTTATGAGCAAGCCATCGCCCTGGGGCTCAGGGAGCGGATCATAGAGGATGTAGGTTGCTAGATCACTTGCTGCCAGCGAAGTCCAAATTTCGATCAAATTTCGAGCGACTCCCTCTCCCGTTTGTGGGGAGAAGGTGGCCGAAGGCCGGGTGAGGGGTCACCAGCCAACGGAGACGTGCCTCTCGGCGGTTCGAGGTCGCTCGCTACAAATAGGAACCCATGTCTCTAGATGTAGGAATCAGTAGGTTGCTATCTGTAGGTATTCTACGGTCGTTAGATGTAGCAACATGTCGCCATCCGTGGCAACATGTTGCTAGCAGTGAGGAGAGACAAAGCGGCCTATACTAAGTT
>JAKEER010000307.1 GCA_022616615.1 Acidobacteriota bacterium | reverse complement strand
TGACCACTTCATGCAGTCGTGGATTCCGAACCTTTGAGCATCGGCGCGAGTGTCCACAACATCCCGGTTCGCGGAGCTTCCGACGCACCAAAAATCGGTTGAAAACGACAAGGCAGTTCTCTATACTGCGTGGGCTTTCTGCGAGGAAAGCCTGAGTGCCCAGGTAGCTCAGGCGGTAGAGCGCAGCCCTGAAAAGGCTGGCGTCGGCGGTTCAACTCCGTCCCTGGGCACCATCACTCCTTCCTTTTCACTCCGTTCTCCTCTCGAACTGACTAATCTTATCCTCATACTGCAGCGTCAATCCGATGTCGTCGAGGCCGTTCAACAGGCAGTGACGGCGAAACCCGTCGACCTGAAACCGAAATTCCAGTCCGTCATCTGATTTGATCGTCTGATCCACAAGATCGACGGCGAGTTCGTAACCGGGTGTCCGGCGCACGTGCTGGAAAATCTGCTCGACGTGCTCTTCCTGCAGTTGGACGGGCAGCATGCCATTCTTGAAGCAATTGTTGTAAAAGATGTCGGCAAACGAAGGCGCAATGATGCAGAGGAACCCATAGTCTTCGAGCGACCACGGCGCGTGCTCGCGCGACGAGCCACATCCGAAGTTGGCGCGGGTGACCAGAATCCTGGCGCCGCGGTAACGCTCCTGGTTCATTTCAAAATCAGGGTTGAGCTGGCGCCCATCTAGAAACCGCCAGTCATAGAACAGGAATTGGCCAAATCCTGTTCGCTCGATCCGCTTCAAGAACTGTTTGGGAATAATCTGGTCCGTATCCACATTGGGAAGGTCGAGCAGGGTGACGATGCCTTTTAGCGTCTTAAAGGGCTCCATTTTTTGGTTCCTCAAGAGGAGTCTTAGAATCCACTGAGACGGAGAAACGGCGAGCCGGCGAGACGGAGAAGAGAATCTTTTTCGCCGCTTCTCCGTCTCGCCGTTTCTCCGTCTCGCCGTTCCCTTCCCCAGATCTCCGGTTCCCAAGAATCGAAGAGAACAGGTTCAATTCAACCGATACTGCCGCACGTCCACAAAGTGACCTTCGATAGCAGCAGCTGCCGCCATGATGGGACTGACAAGATGGGTTCGACCGCCCTTGCCTTGGCGGCCCTCGAAATTACGGTTCGAGGTTGAGGCGCAGCGTTCGCCAGGCTTCAGGATGTCTGGATTCATTCCCAGGCACATCGAGCATCCAGACTCGCGCCAATCGAAACCCGCTTCCTTGAAGATTCGGTCCAGGCCTTCCTCTTCAGCTTTCTTCTTCACCGGCTGCGAACCGGGCACAACCATGGCATAGACTTTGGATGAAACCTTCTTGCCTCGAACAAAGCGGGCGACCCCCCGCAGGTCTTCGATGCGTGAATTGGTGCAAGAGCCAATGAAGACCCGTTCAATGCTGATATCTGCAATAGCCGTGCCCGCTCTTAGGCCCATGTACTCCAAGGCGCGCTCAGCCGACTTCCGTTCGTTGGGGTCGGCAAAATCGCCAGGGCTCGGGACCTTCGAGTCCACCGCCGCAACCTGCCCGGGATTCGTTCCCCAGGTCACCTGGGGAGTAAGCGTGGCAGCATCGATTTCGAGAGTACGGTCGAATGCCGCGCCCGCATCGCTGGGAAGTTGCTTCCAGCGCTTAAGGGCTGCCTCGAAATCCTTCGGCGCGTAACGCCGCCCGCGCAGATAGGAAAATGTCTTTTCGTCGGGCGCAATCATCCCTGCGCGTGCTCCTCCCTCAATGGACATATTGCAGACTGTCATCCGCTCTTCAACGCTCAGCGCTCGGATGGTGTCGCCGGCATACTCAACCACGCAGCCTGTGCCGCCGCCGGTGCCAATCTGACCAATAATGGAAAGGATGATGTCTTTCGCTTCGACTCCGTAAGGCCGCTTGCCGTTGACCTGAATCAAAAATGTCTTCGGCCTTTCCTGGAGCAAGCACTGCGTGGCTAAGACGTGCTCAACCTCGCTGGTGCCAATCCCGAAAGCGAGCGCCCCGAACGCACCGTGAGTGGACGTATGGCTGTCGCCACAAACCAGCGTCACGCCGGGCAGCGTCACGCCCAATTCCGGACCGATGACATGGACGATTCCCTGCTCCGGGCTGTCGAGGTCAAACAGCGTTACGCCGAACTCTCGGCAGTTCTTGCGCAACGTCTCGATCTGCTGCGCCGAAATAGGATCTTCAATCGGAAGGGATCGCAACGTCGTAGGCACATTGTGGTCCATGGTGGCAAAAGTCAACTCCGGTCGTCGCACCTTGCGCCCCGCCAGCCGTAAGCTTTCGAACGCCTGGGGTGAAGTGACTTCATGCACCAAATGTCGGTCAATATAAATCAAAGAGGGTTTCCCAGGCTCTTCGTGCACCACGTGGGATTCCCAGATCTTTTCGAACATCGTTTGCGATTTCATCTTGGATGAGACTCCCCGCAGTTGAGAATTCCGTCTCCCTGCCCACTGCCAAGCAGTAGCGCTGAAGGTCGGCCCGTTATTATAGCCAAAACGCCAAATGGGTGAGGGGGATATTTCAGGAAACAGGACCAAAGTCGCAGTGATGGTGAAGTGAAGAGTCTTCCAAGACAACCGGCCAGCGGCCTTTGCCCCTCTTATGGGGGATATACTTGCCTACTTGCGATGAATCCTCGCCGTCTTCACGTTTGTCCAGTCCACTTCGGCCAAGCTCGGCCGCTTTTCAATGGCTGCCAGAGAGGCGTCGATCACTTCCAGAAGGGCCGCGACCTGAATTCCAAGAAAATCGGCGGGAAAGAGCTTCAGCCGCTCCTGCGCCTGCTTGAGGTGAATGAGCACCCCACGATGGACGCGCTTTCCAAGCTGATGATAGGCCGCCGCCAGCTGGATCAATCCCTGGATGAAAAACCTTCCATCTTCCGGACGATTTTTCCAGATCTCTTCCCAAGCCTCGTGTGCTTCCCAAAATTTGCCGGAATTGAACAGCGCGACGCCGCGTTCGAAATACTCTTCTTCACTGGGCGTTAGAACGAATGGAGTGAGTGCGGAGAGATCAATGCTAGAGAGTGGCTTCTTTGGGATGCGGTGTGACAATGCGACACCAGGCAAGCGACAGCTTCGCCAGGGCGTGGGTAGCCACGATTGGCGTGCTTTTCGCCAATCGTAGACTGGGTCGTCCACGATTGACGCAAAATGCGAGTCAATCGTAGCTACCGGCACGACCGTCAGCGGCATGGGTGGGTCGGGCTACGCCGATAGCTTGTTGGCGATCAGCGCCGTTACATCGGCGGTGCGGCAGGCATAACCCCACTCGTTGTCGTACCAGGCAACAACTTTCACCATGTTCTCGATCACCAACGTATCCAGGGCGCTGAAGATAGAGGAATAGGTGCTGCCTTTCAAATCGGTAGAAACAAGGGGCTCGTCGGTAACGGTCAGAATGCCTTTCATCGATCCATTAGCGTATTCCAACATCGCTTCACGAATCTGCGCTTTGTTCGCCTCTTTGTTCAAGATGGCCGTGAAATCGATGACAGAAACCGTTGGCGTGGGAACACGAAACGCCATACCGCCAAACTTACCCTTCAGCTCAGGAATCACCAGTCCCACGGCGCGAGCCGCGCCGGTCTCAGACGGAACAATGTTCTGAGCTGCCGAACGGGCGTCGCGCAGGTCCTTGGCTGCAAGGTCCTGCAGTCGCTGGGTATTCGTATAGGCGTGGACGGTGGTCAGCAGTCCCTTCTGGATGCCAAACTTGTCGTTCAACACCTTGGCTACGGGGGCCAGACCGTTTGTGGTGCAAGAGGCGTTTGAGACGATGTGGTGCTTGCTTGTGTCGTACTTGTCTGCGTTGACGCCGAGGACGAGGGTGATGTCTTCGTTCTTGGCCGGCGCCGAAATGATGATCTTCTTCGCTTCACCGGATTCGATATGCGCCTTGGCCTTCGTCGCATCGGTGAAAATTCCCGTGGATTCAATCACCACCTCAACGTCCAACTCCTTCCACCGGATAGCCCCCGGGTCCTTCTCTGCCGTGATGGTAATCTTCTTGCCATCCACGACGAGATGTCCTTCCTTCACTTCCACCGTGCCGCGGTACGGGCCATAGGTCGAGTCGTACTTCAACAGATGCGCGTTGGTGGCAGCATCAAACAAATCATTGATTGCCACGACTTCAATATTGCCAGCATGACGCTCTTTGATCGCGCGCAACACCTGCCGTCCGATGCGGCCAAAGCCATTAATGCCAATCTTCCGAGCCATCCTGCTCCTCCTTAATCGATGTATCTATAAGTTGAATGCAAATGCCTATGACGCCTGGAAGCCTCAGCCCATGGCTTCTTCAGGAGGCGTAACAATATCATGAAGTCGCGAAGGGCTTCTATGATTTTCACCTCGGGCGGCAATCAAGATGGCCGTCAACCGCGCGGCGGCGACACTTTGCGTTTGGCCGCCCGCACCGATTCCGCAGCCTGCAGACAAAGCCGTTTGGTGACAGCTTTTTTTCAGCTATCATCCTTTCAGGCATAGCTTTCGGCCGAGGTGAGGGATGAAACCAACCACTGTGGCGCTGCTCGCAATCTTAGCCGGTGTTGAGACGGCAACAGGGCAGCAGGTTCTTCAGGTCGACGGCAAGGAAATTCGCATTCTGCGCGATCGCTTCGGCGTTCCGCATGTCTTTGCCGCCGATGAGCGGACCCTATTTTACGGAAACGGCTACGCCGTAGCGCAGGACCGGTTGTGGCAAATGGAACGCAACCGCCGCGACGCACGCGGCGAGATGGCAGAAATCGATCCCAAAGCGCTGGCGCGTGATCGCGACGTGCGCAAGCTAGGTTACACAGATGCCGAACGTCAGAGGCGTTTTGACCAGCTTGCTGCAACCCACAGGCTGCAGATCCAAGCCTATATCGACGGCGTCAACGCCTGGATGGCCGAAGCGGCGGCTGCGGGAAGACTTCCGCAAGGTTACGCCCAGAACAAGATCAAGCCTGCGCCGTTTCGCGCCATCGATTCCGTCGCGATCAGCGATCTCATGTCTCAACGCTTCGGATCGGGAGGAGGCGCTGAGCTGCGCAATCTGCGTTACCTGAACAAGCTGAAGCAAAAGTTTGGCGCTGCGGCCAGCCAGCAGATCTTTGACGATCTGATGTGGCAAAACGATCCGGCGTCGCCCACGACAATTCTTGACAACGTGAGCCAGCAGACCTCGACTAGTTCTTCTGGGGCGAGTTGGATCCAGCCCTCACCCGGTTTCACTGCGTCTGACGCGTCTCTGGCACGTGCGGAGTCCTCCGCTGATCTCACCCGAATCCGTGAATACGCAGAACGCAACGGCCTCTTCAGCCGCTGGGGCAGCTACGCATGGGTGGTCGCTCCAGGCCGCTCGGCATCCGGTAACGCTGTCCTGGTCGGCGGACCCCAAATGGGATTTTCCACACCGCAGATTGCCCACGAGGTCCATCTGAGCGGCGCAGGCCTGAACATCATCGGCATGGGCTTTGCCGGAATTCCCGGAGTGCTCATCGGCCACAATGACCAGCTCGCCTGGACCACGACTTCGGGTCTCACCGACATGGAAGACGTGTTTGTGGAAAAGCTCAATCCATCGAACAAATACCAGTACTGGTTCCAGGGAAAATGGCACGACATGGAACGCCACACGGAAACCATCCAGGTCCGCGACAGCAAACCTGAAGTCGTCGAAGTCTGCCGTACGGTGCATGGACCGATTCTGGAGTGGGATGATAGCGAGCCTGTCGCTTACAGTCTCAAGCGGGCTTTTCGCGAAAAGGAACTCGAGACGATGCGGGCCATCAGTGGCTTCTGGAGGGCCCGAACACTAGAAGAATTCTCCGCCTCGGCCAAGCTGATTTGGCTCACACACAATTTCTTTGTGGCGACCGTTCAGGGCGACATTGGTTACTGGCATTGCGGCAGACCGCCGCTGCGCGCTGAAGGCGTCGATCCGAGGTTGCCGACCACCGGAACTGGAGAGAAAGAGTGGAAAGGGGTTCTTTCGCCAGAGCAGACCCCGCAGTGGGTCAACCCTAAGCAAGGGTTCATCTGCAACTGGAACAACAAGCCGGTTGGCTACTGGAACAACGGCGAGCGTCCGGTTTGGGGTGCGATCTTCCGCGTGCACCGCATCACCCACTTGCTGGAGGCCCGTCGCAAACGTACCTTCGAGCAGATTCGCGACATCACCGTTGACATTGGACTGAATGATCCGAATGCCGACTATTTGAAGCCGCACCTGCTCAAGGCCATTTCCAGCGCTGGCATGGCCAAGGAGCAATGGAGGCAGGTTCATGAACTGCTCGATGCCTGGGACAATCACGCCGTGGAAGGCAGCGTCGCCAAGACACTTTTCGACGAGTGGCTCCAATCCGTGCGTGAGGCCATTTTTGCGGATGAATTGAGGGACGTCGACAGAGACCTGTTTAACACGATTACCCAACCCAGCTTGATTCTCCATGTTCTGGAGGGCAAGACGGCTAGCGTGCCTGTGCGCTACGATTTCCTCAACGGGAAATCCGTCACGCAGGTGCAACTGGAAGCGCTGCAGACGGCGCTGCAGAACCTTTCTGCCAAACGCGGCGCTGTCCCTGCTCTCTGGGGACACGTTCAGCCCGCCATTAACTTCAAACCACTGCCACCGATCCCATCGACAAACCGCGGCACCTATATCCAGGTTGTCGAACTCTCGAAGCCCGTCATCCGGAGCGTGAGCATCCTGCCGCCGGGTCAGAGCGAAGATCCCCAGTCTCCTCACTTCAGTGACCAACGCGAGTTAGCTGGCAACTGGAAGTTCAAGCCCATGCTTTATACAAAGGAACTCCTGGAACTCGATGCCAAACAGGGGAAGTGACCGCAGAAAAGCTTCAGAGGCCGAGATCGGTGAAGACAAGAGTCGGCCCTCGAACGACGACACGAGCTGTATGGACGAGCGGTCCCCGCTATTCTTGGAGGAGCGCGGCATCGAGGGTGGAATGCGCGCTCCCGCGCGCTTCTGGAGATTGAACATTTTGGCTCCCCTCCTCGGCTGAGGAGGGGCGGGCGCTGGCACAGGGACGGCGGTCCCGGAGCCAGCGCCGGGGTGGTGCGACCGGCCTTTGCGGAAACCTCCAACCCGAGCGCTTCGCGCCGCAAACTGGCATCTTCGACACGAAACGCTCGAATGATGAGTTCCGAGTCACCTTTCAGACCACCCCCGTGCCGCTGCGCGACCGCTGTCGCTGCGCGGCACATCCCCTCCTGATCTCAGGAGGGGAGCCAGAAAAACGTCCAATTCCCAGCGAACGTGCGCTCCCCCGCGCGTTCGAGCGTGCGCCGGAGGGCCCGCTCCACCACGCCCGCTGCCCGGCTCGTTGCTGTATTGCGAAACGGAACCCTCAGTTGCCTGCCTTCAATTTTGAATTTGGGCTTCGGCCGAATCAGCCGCGGGAAACACCCTGCGCAGAAGCCAGTGCGTCGGCCAATACACCACGCCGATCAACACACTCGCAGTGATCACAAGGTGCAGCCAGGCAGGCCCTAACGCTCGATGCAAGATGGGGTCGCGCACCACAAAATTCAGGTTCAACTCTGGCTGCAGCCAACGCGACAAGCAGAGTACGGCGACAGCCAGTGCAGTTTGCAGCGGCAGTGCCCGCACGTCGTACCTTACCCGTTGCAGGGCCCAAAGCAGTAAGACGGGCCATGCGACGTGAAAGAGCGAGAGCAACCGCACGGCCAGCGGGAAGCGAGCGTCCCACATATATTCCGTTCCGCCGATGAGATGGCTTCCGACGACCAGCCGCCAGGCAAAGTCCAAGTTCCAAAGAAGAGCAGGAACGATGGAAGACACGGCTTGGCTGGAAATCAAAAGGCTGCTTCCGCGCCAGAGGCCCACACACGTCAAGATCACCGCAATGTCGCACAAGTGCAGAAAATTGGCCCAGCCCCAAACCAGCGCATACGAAGTTCCCCAACCCAGCAGCCAGACAAGCGCTGCCCACCGCATTCGGGGGAAGACGATCGCACGGTCCGGCGCCGTTTTTAAGGTGAGTTTGACCGCGTCATCCATTTCAAAACAGACCGCAGAGGCGGTCACTGGAGACTGGACATTTGTGAAGCGGCAGGAGGCCGCTCCTTCCTTATTGAGCCCCAGCGGGGCGTCAGACGGTAGCCCAGGGCGCCGCCAGCGGCAGGAGCTCGGGACCGCCGTCCCCGCTGGCGGCGCCCTGGGTCAGCAGTCCCACCATGTGTTCCCTCTCCCCCAACACGTTTTTTGTGTTGGGGGAGAGGGCTAGGGTAAGGGGGAAGACTCTGCTCATTTGCGAAAATCACGCCTCGTGCCGAGAAACGTTTAGACCACAACGAAACGCGAGGCTCGCCACTCGGCAACGAACGGCCCCCCTCACCCGACCTCTCCCCCCGATTCGCCCCAAGGCGGGCGATTCGGGGGGAGAGGAGAAGAATGGGTCGGAACGCTGACCCAAGGCGGCGCGAGGGGGGACGGCGGTCCCGTCGCTCCTGCCCCTCGCTTGCCCTGGGCTACTTTCTGGTGCCCTTCCAGGGCGTTCAGAGGAAGCAGCGGCCTCCTGCCGCTGCACTTCTGGAAAAACGTCCAATCTCCACAGACCGCAGAGGCGGTCACCGAAGGCGCTGGGATTCACTGCTTTTTGTGAGCTGTCAACTGACTGCGATGATAGGTCATTCGAGAGGCAGAGGCAATTCGCCTTGCTGATAAAGCCGTGGGCATCAGGCATTTTGAAAGTGAGGGAAGTACTAATCCTCAGGCGTGGTTGTTAGGGCCACCGCTTATGAGACCGGCCGCTAGACGCGCCAGCAGCTTCGGTTCACCTGACCTTCAGGCATCTGAGCCAATCCGCATGCGGTAAAAGGAACGCCACACGAAGATTGTCGAGACCGCCAGGAAGCAGAAGCCCAGCGTCAAACCAATGCCCTGACCATGCTGAGCAGTGAGCAAGACGCCGAGTTCGACCGCTAGCAATCCGAACAGCGTCGTGAACTTAATCACCGGGTTGAGGGCCACTGACGATGTATCCTTAAAGGGATCGCCCACGGTGTCGCCCACCACGGTGGCGGAATGCAAGTCAGTTCCCTTCTGCTTAAGGTCTACTTCAACGATCTTCTTCGCATTGTCCCACGCTCCGCCGGCGTTGGCCATGAAGAAGGCTTGAAAGAGTCCAAACAGCGCTATCGAAATCAGGTAGCCGATAAAAAAGTAAGGATCGAGAAACGCAAAGCCCAAGGTCGCGAAAAACACGGCCAGAAAGATGTTGAACATTCCCTTCTGGGCATATTGCGTGCAAATCTCCACGACTCGTTTGCTGTCTGAAACAGACGCGCGCGTTGTCCCTTCCAGCCGGATGTTGGCCTTGATGAACTCGACGGCCCGGTAGGCTCCTGTCGTCACGGCCTGAGTTGAGGCACCCGTGAACCAGTAGATCATGGCGCCGCCACAGATCATTCCCAGGAGGAAGAGCGGATTCAATATCGAGAGTTTCTCCAGGTTTTGCGTGAGGCCATGAGTGAGCAGCACGACGATGGAGAAGATCATGGTCGTCGCACCCACCACCGCGGTTCCGATCAGAACCGGCTTCGCGGTGGCTTTGAACGTATTGCCCGCGCCGTCGTTCTCTTCCAGCAGTTCCTTGGCCCGGCTGAAGTCTGGCTTGAAACCATGATCCCGTTGGATCTCGGCCTGAACTCCGGGGATTTGCTCGATGGTCGACAGCTCGAACACCGATTGGGCGTTGTCTGTCACAGGTCCATAAGAGTCTACCGCGATGGTCACGGGCCCCATTCCCAGAAAACCGAAGGCTACCAGCCCAAAAGCAAAGACTGCCGGCGCCAGCATGAGTTCACTAAACCCCTGCAGGCTTACGGCATTCGCTACCGCCATCAGTGATACCACGGCCAGTCCGAGCCAATAGGCGCTGAAGTTTCCCGCCACAAAGCCCGACAGAATGTTCAGTGAGGCCCCTCCCTCGCGGGATGAGCGAACCACTTCGGCCACGTGGTTTGACTCGGTTGAGGTAAATACCTTGACCAACTCTGGAATGACAGCACCTGCGAGAGTTCCGCAAGTAATCACGGTCGACAGTTTCCACCACAGCGACCCGTCCCCCAGTCCCGGGATCAGGAGATAGGATGCCAGATAGGTCAAGACCACCGAAATGCCTGAGGTTAGCCAGACCAGCAGGGTCAGCGGCGCTTCAAAGTTCATCTCCCGCTGCCCGGCATACCGTGCGCGGGAAATGACTCCGTTCAGCAAATATGAGAATCCGGATGCCACAATCATCATCACACGCATCATGAACAGCCACACCAGCAACTGGATCTGGACCGCTGGGCTACTGACGGCGAGCAGCACGAACGAGATTAGAGCTACTCCGGTCACGCCGTAAGTCTCGAATCCATCCGCGGTCGGCCCAACCGAGTCGCCCGCATTATCGCCCGTGCAGTCGGCAATCACTCCTGGATTGCGCGCATCGTCTTCCTTGATCTTAAACACGATCTTCATCAAATCCGCCCCGATATCAGCAATCTTGGTAAAGATCCCTCCGGCAATTCTCAGCGCAGCAGCGCCCAGCGATTCGCCGATCGCAAATCCGATGAAACACGGGCCCGCGTAATCCCCGGGGATAAAGAGGAAGATGCACAGCATCAAAAACAGCTCGACGGAGATCAACAGCATACCGATGCTCATTCCTGCTTTCAGTGGAATGGCATGACAGGGAAACGGCCTGCCCTCCAGGCTGGCAAAGGCAGTCCGAGAATTGGCAAAGGTATTGATACGGATTCCGAACCAAGCGACGCCATAGCTGCCTGCAATGCCAATCAGACTGAAGAGCAGGATGATCAAGACCCTCCCAATCGGCATCCCTTGCAGCAGCCGGAAATAGATGAAAATGATGATGCCGATGAACGACTCCAGAATCAGCAGAAACCTTCCCTGCGTGATCAGGTACGTCTTACAGGTTTCATAAATCAACTCAGACACTTCGGCCATCGACTGGTGAACCGGCAGTCGCTTCAGTTGCAAATAGATGATCAGCCCGAATAACAGGCCCAGCACACAGATCAACAAGCCGCCCCACAAAAGCGTCGTCCCGCTGAGGCCCATCATCTCGGCGTGGCTGACGTCTGGAAGCACCAGGCTGGCTTCTCCCCCTGGCTTGTGTCCTTCAGATTGAGCGGCCACAGCGGGTGCGGTGAGGACAAGACCCATCCACACAGGGACGAGACACCATCGCGAGAATCGGTTCCACAACATGTTCATGTGCTGAAGCTCCCTATGCAAATTGAGAATCCGCGTCTTGCTCATAGCGGCCCAACACACACGACTATCGCAGCCGCCCAAACCCGCAAGAGGGTAATTTATCGAAAAGATTAAATCAATCCTCTCTTCACTGTCGTTAGCGACCCGTCAAAGTCGCCTGTCCCTGACCTAACGACCATCGACTGTGTGTTCCAGGGAAGAAGATTGAATGTGGGAGCTGCTGGCTTGACGGTGACTTCGACGGACCCCTGTCATTGTCGTGTGGTGGCCAACAGGCAGCTTCATACGACTGAAAGGAAGCTGGGGCGGAGGGAATCGGATGCGAAGAACGCTCCGAGCTCTAAACAAGCGCCGGAGAGTTCTTTGAGGCAGTAGAGTGGAAAATACTACCCACGAGGCGCGTAGTAGCCTTTGCGCGACTTGACTCTGAGGTTCTTTCTTTCGGGTTCGATCTTGATGGCTCGGAAACTGCCATCACGGCTTGCATTTGAGGAGCGATAAGCGAGCGAATACTGGCTGCGGAGTTCTGTGGCAATGTCTTGGAAGCTTTGCGAAAGGTCTTCAGCCTTGAAGGGGAAAAAGGCGCGACCGCCCGTTTCATCGGCAAGCCGCTTGAGCAGCTTGTCAGCCTTGGGAGCAGTTAGTCCGAAAAACCCACTGGAGTTCGTGCTGATGGTAAAAATGGCCACGTCGGATCTTTGGGCCATCTCCAAGGTTGAATTGACAGTTTCCAGGCTCAAATTATCATCCCCGTCGGAGATCAGGATGATGAGTTTCCGTCCGGTCTCGGATTTCAGCTTTTCCTGGCAAGCGAGATAAATGGCATCAAGCATCTTCGTTCCGCCGCCCGGTCGCACTTGCCGGATCGCTTTGGCCAAGACCTCAGGATTGTCTGTGTAGTCTTGAACCAGTTCAATTGCCGAATCAAAAGTGATCAGCAATGCCTTGTCCTTTCTTGGACGAATCGTTCGATAAAGAAAATCAATCGCCGCTTCCTGCTCAAACTTGAACCGGTCGCGAATGCTGGTGCTGGTGTCAATCAGCAGCGAAATAGTCAACGGCAGATCGGTCTCACGGGAAAAATTGGTGATGGACTGAATCCGATTGTCCTCCAGGAGCTTCAGTTCCTTTTGCGTCAAATCGGTGACGAGCTTACCTTTGCGATCGGTTACCGAGAAAAGGACGTTCACGAGTTCCACATTCACAACCAGGTTCTTGGCCTTATCTGGCTCGTCTGCCTTAGTGTCCAGAACCTGGGACGTAGGATTCTGCGGGAACACAAGAAGAGCCAAACAGAAGAACAGAATCACAAAGCCAGCAAAGATTTTCAGATGACTGCCAAACATCGTGGGATGACCTCATTTCAAGATGGGTGCTATCTTAACCGCTGCTGCCAACCCGGTCAATGCTTCCTTCCGCCATAGGCAAGAGTCTCTCTACGAGCGTGGCTGGGAAAATTGAGCTCATCGAAGCTTTGCCGGCTTGTTCCGGCCTGCGACATTCGCAGCGGCAGACCGCCACCTTGCTATAGATGCCGGAAAGCAAAGCCAAGGTTTGTTTGGAAAGCCTAAAGAATCATGCCGGCGATGGTCGCAGAAAGAAAATTGGCGATCGTTCCTGCAATCATTGCCCGGATACCAAGCGAAGCCAAATCGTGCCGGCGTGATGGCGCCAGCGCGCCGATGCCGCCAACCTGGATGGCAATGGAACCAAAGTTAGCGAATCCGCAGAGCGCAAAGGTAGTGATGATGAAGGAGCGCGAGTCGAGCCCGCTGCCAAGCTGGCCGAGCTGAAGGAAAGAGACAAACTCGTTCAGTACCAGGCGCGTGCCAAGAAGATTGCCCACTTGGAAGGAATCCTTCCAACTCACCCCCATGGCCCACGCGATGGGACGAAAGATCACGCCCAAAATCTGCTGCAGATTTTCTGGGAAGTACGAAACCAGAAACGCCAGCGACCCGGGGAGCCGCTCAGACAACCCATTCACGCCGCGATGCAGAAACTCCAAGCAGCCATTCACCAGCGCGACCAGAGCAATGAATGCTATCAACATGGCGCCAACGTTCAGTGCCAAGTGCATGCCTTCGGAAGCCCCTCGGGCGGCGGCATCCACCAGATTGACATCAGTCCTTGGAATGACGACGTCCACATCGCCGCTGGTCTTCGGCATCCCGGTCTCGGGCACCATGATCTTCGCGACCATGATGGCGCCCGGGGCTGTCATCACGACGGCCGTCAGCAGGTGGACCACGTCGACATGCGCCACTAAAACGTAGGCCGCCATAATGCCTCCTGAAACGTGCGCCATTCCAGCTGTCATCACCGTCATCAACTCGGATCGCGTCATTTCAGCCAGAAAAGGGCGAATGGTCAAAGGCGCTTCGGTCTGCCCCATAAAGATGCTGGCTGCGACGGAGACGGACTCGGCGCCGCTGGAGCCCATAAACCGGCTCATGACACGCGACATGCGCTTGACCAGCGGCTGCATGAGGCCGAGGTAGTAGAGTATGGCGAAGATCGAGGCAACAAAGATGATCGTGGGTAGAACTTGAAAAGCGAAAACAAAACCGAGGCTTCTTTCTCCCTGGTCCGATCCGAGTGCTCCGAACACAAATTGGGCGCCTTCAGCAGAGTAAGCGATGAGGCGGTTGACGACTTCGCGCATGAAGACAAAAAAACGAGCCACCAAGTTGAACTTCAGCAGGCCCAGGAAAAGCTGAATTCCGATGAGGGCGAGCAGCCGGCGCGGCAGCCCAGGATGAACAGCAGCTACGCGCTTGGACAGCAGGCGCAGCAGCGCCAGTTGCAGAACCAGGAGCAGAAAGAAGCCCTTAAGACCCAGCGGAAGCCAGTCAAAGGCGTGCGCGAGCCAGTCGCCTTTCAGCACAACGATCGCGCAGAGCAGTTGAAGAGCGACGCCCCAAAAGACTGTTTTCCAGCGAATGGCTGTGCGATCGGTTGAAAGCGCGAAGGCGATGCCGAGCAGCAGGAAAAAGCCGAAAAGTCCGCTGAGTCGCTCCATTAGTGACCTCGCAGGGGCTGAGATTGTGCTGAAGTGTGGAGGAGGATGTGTTCCGGAATGCGTATCACAGCGCCTTCTGCCGGACATGGCTCCGGATGTACGCAATGATGGGTTCGGTTGAAGTGCCGGGCAGAAAGATCTCCGAGATGCCGCAGGCTTTCAAGGCTGGGATGTCCTGCTCTGGAATGATACCGCCCGCCAGCACGAGAACATCGTCCAGTTCCTTCTGCTTCAAAAGCTGCATCACGCGCGGCAGAATGACGTTATGGGCGCCCGAGAGAATTGAGAGGCCAATACAATCAACGTCTTCCTGAAGGGCAGCATTAACGATCTGTTCTGGCGTTTGCCGCAACCCGGTGTAGATCACTTCCATGCCCGCGTCGCGCAGAGCGCGGGCAATGATCTTGGCGCCGCGGTCGTGGCCGTCCAGTCCGGGCTTGGCAACTAGGATTCGCAGGCGTCGGTCAGTCATCGGATAGTTTTGGGGTGTGGAAGAGACGATCCGTCCAAGCAGACCCCATGGCCGCCTGAAGGTGTGAAAAATTCAACGATAGTGACGCGCTGCCCATCGATGTCAACTTAGGGCGGAACCTGGCCCACGATTGGCGAGAAGCACGCCAATCGTGGGCTAACCATGCCCCTGACCGGTCGTCTTGGTAGCCACGATTGAAGCGCTTTCCGCGTCAATCGTGGACGAAACCGCCTTAAGTTGACATCAATGCGCGCTGCCGCGCGTCCCTGGAGATTCGACATTTTGATTCCCCTCCTCGGCTGAGGAGGGGCGGGCGCTGGCACAGCCAGCGCCGGGGCGGTGCGACCGGCCCTTGCGGGAACCTCCAATCAAACGTTTCGTGCCGCAAAGGCTCTTCCTCGATACGAAACGCTTGAAATGACGGTTCTTGGTGCATCCTCAGACCACCCCCGTGCCGCTGCGCGCCACATCCCCTCCTGATCTCAGGAGGGGAGCCAGAAAAATGTCCAATTCGCAGGGACGCGCTGCCGCGCGTCCGCAACCGGAGACCCAAGGCGGACGCGGAGCACCGCGTCCCTATCGGATCAGGTTTATACGCCCAACCGAATTTTTTCACAGCTCCCGTTTGCTAAGGGGGAATCGCACTGCTCGCACGTTGCCGAGGAGCCGCTAGAAAATCGGTTCCACGTAGGTTCCAAAGACCGCGCGCAGCACATCGCACACTTCGCCGAGCGTGGCATACTGGCGGGCGCAGTTCATGAACTGCGGCATCAGATTGTCCGTGCCTGTGGCGGCTCGCCGCAGGTCGTCCAGCGCTTGCTGAACGGCCGCTGCATTCCGCGAGGCGCGCACTTCTCTCAGCCGGGCTTTTTGTTTTGCGGCGACATCTGAGTCAATCGCGAGTGTCTCGATGCTAGGCTCTTCGTCGCTGACAAACTCGTTCACTCCCACAATGAGCTTTTCCTTCCGCTCCACGGCGCGTTGGTAGTGATACGCCGCATCCTGAATCTCTCTTTGCGGGAAGCAGTACTCAATAGCCGTGACCATGCCTCCCATGGCATCAATCTTTTCGAAGTAATCCCAGCACCCCTGTTCCATTTCCTTCGTCAACGTCTCGACGTAATACGATCCTGCCAGTGGATCCACCGTGTTTGCGACTCCGCATTCGGCGGCCAGAACTTGCTGGGTGCGGAGTGCGATGGCCACGGCCTGCTCAGTTGGCAACGCATACGTCTCATCCATCGAATTCGTGTGCAGCGACTGCGTTCCGCCCAGAACCGCCGCCAGCGCCTGGATCGCCGTTCGCACAATGTTGTTGTAAGGCTGCTGCGCAGTCAGGGAGCAACCCGCCGTCTGCGTATGAAAGCGCAAGGCCCACGAGCGCGGATCCCTGGCGTGAAAACGCTCCTGCATGACGCGGCACCAAATCTTCCGGGCAGCGCGGTACTTGGCAACCTCCTCAAACAGGTCGTTGTGGGCGTTGAAGAAGAACGAGAGGCGCGGAGCAAACTTATCGACATCGAGGCCTGTTTGCAAAGCCGCCTCAACATACTCGATTCCGTTTCGCAGCGTGAACGCCAGCTCCTGCACAGCGGTCGAGCCGGCCTCGCGAATGTGGTAGCCACTGATCGAGATCGTATTCCAGCGCGGCACCGTCTCAACGCCAAAGCGAAAGATATCCGTGATGAGCCGCATGGAAGGCCGTGGCGGGAAAATCCAGGTCTTCTGAGCAATGTATTCCTTCAAAATGTCATTCTGGATCGTGCCCGAGACCTTGCCCAAGTTGAACCCGCGCTTCTCGGCGTTCACGAGGTACATCGCCCAGAGCACCGGCGCTGGAGCATTAATCGTCATCGACGTCGTTGTCTTCTCGAGATCGATTCCGCTAAATAGCACTTCCATGTCCGCCAGGGAATCCACGGCCACGCCGCACTTGCCCACCTCGCCTTCGGCCATCGGATGATCGGAATCCAGGCCCATCAGCGTCGGTAAATGAAAGGCGACCGACAGCCCCGATTGGCCTTGCTCCAGGAGATAATGGAAGCGCGCATTAGTGTTTTCAGACGTGCCAAAACCACTGAACTGCCGCATGGTCCATAGTTTCCCGCGGTACATGGTGGGATGAATGCCGCGTGTGTAAGGCGGTTGTCCGGGATAACCGAGGTCTTCCTGATAGTCCAGCGCCTGGACGTCGGCAGGGGTATATAGCCGTTTGACCGGATTGCCCGAAAGGCTCGTGAATTGCGGCAAGCGTTCCGGCGCCCTCTGTAGAAAGGGCTCCAAGGTTTTCTCTTGCCAGTGCTTGTCGGATTCCCGACAATCTTCAGGCGTCATCAAATGCTTCTTCATGCTTGTACTCCCGCGTGCTTCCAGCGTTTTGAGGCAATCGGCAATTCAGGCAGTATCCAGAAAAGTCTAATGAAGGGCGGCGGGCCTGTCAACACTTGCGGTCAGCGCGCCCATTTCAAAGGAGGCAAGACTGCATGCGTGCTGTGGTTCAACGTGTGAAGGAAGCTTGGGTTGAGGTCAAAGGCACGCGGGTTAGCTCGATTGAAACCGGTCTTCTGGTCTATTTGGGCGTTCAAGGCACCGACGAACCGGCCGACGTGGCTTACATTTGTGAAAAGGTCGTTGGACTGCGCGTTTTTGAGGATAGCGCCAACAAAATGAATCTCTCTATCCAGGAGGCCGGCGGAAGTCTGCTGGTGGTCTCACAGTTCACCTTGTACGGCGACTGCCGAAAAGGCAAGAGACCTTCCTTTGCAGAAGCAGCGTCGCCGGAGAAGGCCAGAGCACTCTACGAACTCATGACGGCGAAGTGCCGTGAGCACGGCGTTGCTGTCGAAACCGGAATTTTTCGGGAAATGATGAACGTGTACTCAATCAATGATGGACCAGTCACTCTGCTACTGGACAGCGGGAAGATGTTCTAATGAAGATGTTCTAATAATGATGAGTACCGAGGGGCTGTGGCGGCAAACACGATCGCTGGCTGGACTCTGAATCCCCTACTCTTTGTAACCGTCCAGAGTTCCTTTCTCCTTGTAGTATTTTCCAGCTTCGGTCAGCTCTTTCGAACCATACTTCGTGTGGCAATAGGTACAGGATTTTCCAGTCTTTTTGGCATCGACCGGCTTGGAATAATTGAGTTTCGAGAACGAAACAATCGTTCCCAAAGCAAAGAAAAGCAGAAATAATGTTTTCAGTAGTCGCAAAGTAGGTCTCCTTGTAATCTCATTCAAAACCAGACACCGACAGTAGGATTAATCTAAACGAACCAGGGTTGTATTGCAAGGCAGAGCGAAGCTCTATCTCCAACGCTGTCACCAACTAACCGGCGTCAGTACCGCCTGCGGTAGCGGGCGGGAGGGGCGAACCTCTCCAACGCTGTCGGGCGAGCTTGGCTTGCCTACTTCTTATTACGGTACAGTACGTCCACGACATTGCGAACGTACTGCTCGGCTGCAATGCCGTCACTGGCTTCTTGAGGAAACGACACGATGCCTTTGAAGTAAGCTGCTAAGTCTTCAAATAGCTCGACCCGAGCTGAGGGGTCGAGGTCTTCGCGCCGTAACAGGGCCTGCACCGCCAAACGCGCCTCCTGAGGCGAAACGCGCTGACGCAGGCGCGCCGCCAAGTGAGCGTGTTCCAACAGAGAATTGAACTTTCCACGCAAGAGCTGATCCAGATCCGGCTCTTCCATTCGGGGAGTGCGCACAACAATCGTGTTCGCGGCTAAATCACCGAGCCGCTGCGCCTTGCGGCTGAAGAGGCAGAACAACCCTCCGACGAGATAGAAGACCGGCAGGCTGTCTACAAAGCGCAGCAGGTTTCGGATAACAATTTGGCTGGGATGCAGCCGCAGGCCGTGCATGTCCACGACCCGCAAATGAAGCAACCGCTTCCCGATGGTCTGGCCCCGCCAAAGCCACTCTGCAGCGATGCCGTAACCGATCTGAACAACGAAAAAAGCCAGGATCATCAGTGCCCTAGCCACGTCGATGTTTAGTAGCTGCAACGCCTCGAGCGTGGAACCCAGCACGCTCGACGCGACCATAAGGCACGCCAAGTCGATGGCCCAGGCTAGAAAGCGTGTCACAGGCCCAGCCAGCTGGAGCGAAAAAATAATCCCTTCGGGCGTTCGGATTCGGAGCGTGCCGCTTCGCAGGTTCACAGTTCTCCGTTCTCGGTTCTCTCTCGATACTTGCTGCCAGGCAGAGGCGAGGAGCTGAGGTAGTTGATGAATCCTCCAATAAGGCAGCCAGTCTCATGGGCAAGCGTGTAGAGGCGGTCAAAATCTGGCTGGCCGATGATTCCTGCATCCAAGGCCACATACAGCTGCGATTGCAACTCGCAATTTGAACCGCTGGCTATGCCAAGAGAATGGAGAAAAACTCCTTGTTGCCGCCACGACCAAAGCCTTCGGCGATGTTCGACATGATGGATACAGAGGCCCGACGGATCTGGCCTCTCAGATCATAATCACGATTAAACTCCCGCTTGCCAGTTATCTTATAGATCTCCAGTGTCAGTTCGCGCGCCTTCTGCCACGCCTCGATATCCTCAAATCTCTTCAGGCTGGCCATGCCGTCCTCCTTTCATCAGCTGAGAACTTCAAACAGAAAACTGTGAACTGCTCTCCCTCCCCGCCATTCCCAAGAACAGGAAGAGCGCCGCTACTTCTACGGTTCCGAACGCGATCTTCAGCAGGTAGGGAACAATCGGCTCGTGGTATTGCGACAAAAAGGCCTCGATGATTCCGGCCCAGAACAGCATGAGCGCTACTCCTGAGATGAGCGTGACCAAGTCGGAGGCGACACGCCGCAAGCGGGTGGGCAGGGCTGTGCGTTCTCCCCATCCGATCAGTGCTCCGGCAAGGACAAAGCCCGCCTGGCCAGCGAGAAGAATTGCCGGGATTTCCACCGAACCGTGTGGCAGCAGCCAGCCCAACAGGAATTTGGCCTGTCCTGCTTGCACGTAGTCTAGTCCCACGACGCCCAGAATCACTCCGTTGTAGAACAGCATAATGATAGTCCCCACGCCCCAGCTCATTCCCAACGCCATGGTGAAAATGGAGACTCTGGTGTTGTGTGTCATCAATTGACTGGAGAAGCTCGTCTTCGCTCCGCGCAGGGGATCTCGTTGTTTTTGTTCCCGTTCCTCGCGGGCGACGCGCTCGGAAGGATTTCCGAGGAGATGGGGAAACGGCATGAGCGCTTCTTTCGCCAGGGGATCGAGCAAGATGGCAAAACCGCCAAAGGCGCTTCCCGCCAGCGTGACCGCCAGCGACAGAGCGAATTCTCTCCTGTAACGACGGAAGGTCTGAGGAAAAGTGCGCGAAATCCAAACCCAAAACCTCCAGCCTTCCTTTTTGGAGCGTGTCTCATGGATCTCGCCGTAGGCACGCGACACGAGAGATTCCAGATAAAGGCGAATAGTGGGTTCGTGGGCGAAAGTCATCAGCCGCGCCAAGTCCGCCGACGTCCTCTGGTAGAGGTAGTGGAAACGCTGCGCTTGCTCGAGGGTCAGCTCGAGGTTGGGCTCTTCTTCCAGCTTCTCAAGCCACTGCTCCAGTTCAGCCCAGCCGGGCCGCTCGTCCGCGAGGAATTTTTCAAGGTCGATGATCATTGTTCAGTTTCGAGTTCCGAATTCTACTCGATGAAACCGGATGTGTAGCTGCCGAGGTAAGGAGGCAGAATCCGCCTCCTCACGCCGCCGGCTACAGGCACTTTGAGCGTAAAACCTAGATCAACTGCCGCTGCTTTACGCTCATGTATTGAGTGACCATCTGCGCGCTTAGCGCCTCCTGCTCCACGAGGGAGAAATGGGCTCCAAGCCGTTTCAGCGCCCGCTCGAGCTCGCGCAGCTTGGTCCATTGCAGATGCCCACCCAGCCGTTCGTAAATTGTATCTACCGTGCGAGCTCCCTCGCCCATGAATAGTGGCTCCACACCTGCCGGCCGCAGTGTTTGCACCAGGATCAAATGCTGGCGGCTGATAATCTTCAGGTTCTGGCTGAAACTCTCAGCTAGCACCGGGTCATCCAGGTCAGTCAAAAATAGCAGCAAGGCTCGGCGACGCAGTCGCAAGCGGATAAAGGAGAAGAGCTCTCCATAGTCTGGAGTCACCAGGCGCGGCTGCAAGCCAAAAAGCGCGTCACGACAAGCGCTGTAATGCGCCTTACCTGTTTTGGCCCGGACAAAGTTGTGAATGCGATCGCTGAAGCTGAGGACGCCGAAGGCGTCTCCTTGCCGCTGAGCCACCAGACCGAAGATGAGAGCCGAAGTTACGAAACGCTCCAGAATCGGTTCTGAGTTTTGAGTTTCGAGTTCCGAGTTGCTTCTTTGCGCTCGGAACTCGGAACCGGGAACTTTGAACTCGGGACTCTTAACTCGAAACCCAGAACGGGTAACTCGCGCGCTAAGCCGGGAGGCATCCACGAGCACGTAAACTTCCTGGGTGCGTTCAATCTGAAAAACCTTAGTCACCGGGTGCCCCCGTTTGGCGGTGGCCTTCCAGTGGATTTCGTCAAAACTGTCTCCCGGGATGTACTCGCGCAGTTTCTCGAAGTCCCGACCCTGGCCCACCTGCCGTTGCGCGTGTATTCCCACTCCCTTGCGGTTAAGAAACAGCGCCGCCAGATTCTTACGGTCCTGAAGCAGGTTTGGGTAAACGCGGATTTCGGTTCGAACAGACGCCGCCATCCGCCATGCCCAGAACTTCAGCGGTGACAGCGCTTCCAAATAACAGGCCTCCAAAAGACATTCGCCGCGCTGCCGGGGCGTGCATTCCCACCGCAGCCGTGAAAACTCAGCTCCGTCAGGCAACTGGGCCAGCATTTCATCGTGAGGCGATTCAATCGAAGAAGGCAGGCTCAATCCCAACCGCAGGCGGCAAGCTCGCTGCCGCTCGTTGCGGATGCACAGGTCGATGTGGCTGGGGCGATCCTTGGACAAGCGCACGACTTCGGGAAGCTGCACGGCAATGCCGGCCAAGCCGTGATGCGCCGCCAGCGCGTCGAACGCCACCAGGCTGCCAAAGAGGGCCAGTAGAAGGATTAGCGGCCACAGCACTGACGGCGTAAGGCCGGCGAGCGTGGCACAGGGCGCCACCAGCAGCGCGATCCAGAGCAGCAATCGGGAGTGTGGGACGATCATCGCGGAACGGCAATCTCCTGGAGCATTTTTTGAATCACTTCAGCGGCGGTGAGGCCTTCAATCTCATACTCAGGGCGCAGAATCAGGCGGTGCTCCAACACCGGGATGGCCATAGCCCGGATGTCGTCCGGTGTGACAAAGTCGCGCTCGGCAATCGCTGCTTGAGCGCGGCTGGCCAATAGAAGCGACTGGGTGGCGCGTGGGCCCGCCCCCACCAGCACGGTATCGCTTTGCCGGGTACGGCGGACGACTTCCACGCTATAGCCCACTAGTTCGTCGCGCACGGCAATCCTCTCCAGGCTGCATTGCAGATCTGTCAGCGTTTCAGGAGTCAACACCGGGCGCACTGCTCCCTGGGCGAGAGCCGTTTCCGGGGAATCCTTGCCCAGCGTTCGCCGCGCCAGTTCCAATTCTTCATCGCGGCTCGGAGCCAGCATGGTAATCTTCAGCATGAAGCGGTCCTTCTGCGCCTCGGGCAGTGGGTAAGTGCCCTCATATTCGATTGGGTTTTGCGTGGCGAACACCGTGAAGTGTCGTGGCAGTGCGTGGTTGACGCGGTCGATGGTAACTTGCCGCTCCTGCATAGCCTGCAACAGTGCCGATTGTGTCTTTGCTGGGGCGCGGTTAATTTCGTCTGCCAGCAGGAACGACGTGAAGACCGGGCCGGGCACCAACGTGAACTCATGGCGCTGCAGGTTGAAGACGTTGGTGCCGGTGATGTCGGCGGGCATGAGATCGGGCGTGAACTGTATGCGGCCAAATTCGCAGCCCAACACGTGCGCCAGCGTCCTCACTAGCAGCGTCTTGGCCACGCCCGGAACGCCTTCGATAAGGGCGTGCTGGCCGGTGAAGATGACGATGAGCGCTTTGTCTACAACGCCGGTCTGGCCGATGATGACCTTGGCGATCTCCTGCTTCGCGCGTCCCAGTGTTTCTTTCAAGTAATCCACATTAGCAATCACGCCATTGTCTCCTTGAAAATCCTTTGGCAGTGCGGCGGCTTGACGCCGTGTTCACAACACCTGTTGCTTCCTTTTCGCGATCTCACGGGTTCTTTGTACGTTCGATGGTCACTTTCCGCTCCAGCACCTGGCAAATCGCTTGATAGGCCGCAACCACATGGTTGGCTGAGTCAGCCTTGGCTTGTTCTCTCGCCGCTACCGCGCGAACCTGGCTAAGCCTAGCGCGCTCAGGACTGCTGGCTGGCAGTGACTTCTCCCACTGCTGAACGCAGGCCTGAATGACCCTGGAAACGGGAATGCTTCGCCGAAGCAGATTGATGAACCCGGCAGCCGAGTCGCGGCCCACACGGTTTTCCGTCGCTTGGAACTGGGCGGAAGGCGGAACCAGGCTGAGCATGTTTTTCCAGACAAACAGGCCGGCCAACAAGAACAGACTGGCGAAGAGGCCGTGCATACGATACTTTCGCACCAACGACATCACGCCCGGGCCTTCTTCTACGCCCAAATGGGTTTCATCGAAGACCACCTGGTTATGCGGCCCAATCAGCCACGCTAGCAGCCGTGACTGGCGGTCTTTCCACAGCGCTTCATTGCTCAGGAAATAAGAATCCGAAGCCAGCACTAGCGTGCCGCTGCCCATAGGCCGCTCGATGAGCGCGGGCCTGTCCTGCCGCCAATAAACAATTTTCCACTCGGGGCTCAGTTTCTTGAAAGAGAGCTGACTATGCCAAGAGAGCGTTTCTGGAAGATCCAGGCTGCCTTGTAGCGCCACAGTCGATTGTCCCTGAGAGGCTGCGGCCCGTGTGAAATCAAACTCGAGGCCCCAGCGCTGGGTCAAGAACAGCTTCCGTTTCCAAGAGGCAATCTCTTCCTCAGACTGCTTCTTGTCTTTATCATCCTCCCGCTTCGTTGCTCCCTTCTGCTCCAGCTTAGCTGTTGGGACGTGACCCTCGTGAGGGTAAAAGCAGATAACAATGCGCGAGCCGCTGCCCAGCAGGTGCTCAATCGGCTGCAGCCAATTGGGATTTTCCAGCAGCCCGTAGGAATATTTGAACCCCGCAATGATGAGCGCGTGTTTCCGGTCGAGTGGAAGACGAGAAAGCGGCGAGAGATTGCGTGATACTTTCAGGCTGTCAATTCGCTCCAGGCTTTGGTAGAGGGCACGGGCGCCCAGCGGATCGCTGCGCAGCGAAGAATACTCTGCATAGATGTCGCCTGTTTCAAAGCGAAACTGGAACAAGCGCACGCCTCCATAAACAAACAAGAGAGCAACCAGCCAAAAGGCTGCAACCAAACCGAGGTGTCTAGCGGGCAAGGGCTCGAATCCTTTCTAGGTTGGCGCGAAACAGCGTTACCGTTTCCAGACTGGCTTCGTGAAAGCCATACCACACGCGCTCGAACGCAGCTACGTTTTCCCTGAAGATGGGCTGCAATCCCGGATGCGCATGGGCGCGGCGTCCCAACTCCCGCAGATAGTCGAGGTTGGACTTGTGGCGGGCAATGGTTAACAGGTGGCAGTGCTCTAGATTCGCCAGGCCGGCAAAATAGAGGGCCCGCAAGGCCAGCCGAGGCTCGCCTTGGCTGATGAACTCTCCTGCTATCGCTAGCCAACCCTCTTCCGGCAACTGGTTAGCTGCCACGTTTTCCTGAGTCAAATCCGGGACCGAAGCGACGGCCTCGCCCACAGCCTCCACCAGCTTACGCCGCCGCTCCCGCCAACGCTGCCAGAACAGAAAAGCCAGTGCCAGCAACAACACGAAGATGCAACCTAACAGCAAGGGCTGCAGCGACCCGAGCCAACTGGACTTGGACGGGCCACCAGACGGTTCGGGCTGCAGAGGACGAAAAAGCCGGTCGAACCATTCCCGAAAAGCACGCATCCAGTTCCGGACTTTCAGGGTGAGGTTGCGAAACGAGCCGGCCAGCCAGCTCTCCTGGGCTCGAGGCTGTTGCTCGCGTGGCAGCCGCCACCTGTACTCTCGTCCGGCCAGGACTTGTTCAATGGATTGGTCGAGCTGTTCCGGCGTGATGCTCTGTGCGAGCAGCGAATCGGCTGCGTTGGTTGCGAGCGGTCGGGAGGCTGGAGTCGTTGGGCTGTTGGTAGCGGTGTTGCCGGGCCTGGCTGGACGCTCCTGTGCAACAGCCGGGCTGGAGAGCGCAATGGTCATGAATATAATGACTAGCGGCACGATCCTCCGCAAACGAAGTCCCTTCAGCTCAGAACGCAAGTCGAGGGCGGAGTGGCGCGACTCACCGTAGCAGCAGCGCAAGACGTAGACGGCCTTTACGAGTGGATCCAAAGCCAGGTACGTTAGCGCGCAGGTCATCGCCATCCAAGTGGAATTCAACATTCCCCAGGCACTGCGGGTGAACTGGGTCTCAATGCCTAATAACATCCTCATGAGTTCTGGAACCAGGATCAAAGCTGCTCCCAGATTGAGTGCCACCGCAACCGAAAGAGGGCACAGCGCCAGCATCAGCAGACTGAGGAGGGAGACGGCCAGCCACACCATTCCAAGCGACCAACTGGGTGCTTGGGCTTGAAACCAGGGAACGATCACCAGTAGCAGCGCCGCTACCAGCACCAGCAGGTAAGGGCTCACTAGCCAGATCAGCCAGTGATTCTGCATGGGCCAGAGCCCGGCCTGGCGCCAAGCCCTCCGCCAGACCTGCCGAAGCCGGTCCTCACGGCCGTCTCCGAGGATTGAGACATTCTCGTAGAAAGCATACACCCAGCCGAACGGCACTGTGAGCAATAGCGCCACTGGCAGCAGAAACAGCGCCCCGGGCTGAATAGCCGATTGCGCAGCCACCATCCGGCAGATGCGGCTCCACGTCCACTCCTCGGATTCGTTCTGCTGTAACTGTTCCATCAATTGACAGGTGCACACTGTCTGCCAGCACTTCATCCAGACGAAAAGGCCACTCAAGACGATAGGCCATTCTGCCAGACGCTGACTGGCTGCGGCATCGCGGCTCATGTCGCCCCAGAAATACAGAAGCCCGAGGAGGAAAGGCAAACTTCCCAGGTAGTACGCGGCCCAGGCGCTGAAAGGTGACTGGCGCAGCAAATGGATCGCTTGCTCGATCAGTTCCAGCGCCTCAGGTTCGCTCGTGCGGCCTCGCTTGGCTTTCATGGGCCTACCTGCTCTGAAGAGTCCCACACTGTTCCTTCATGGAAGGCAGTCGGAATGAGCAGCAGACCGCGGCCCAGCATGTAAAAGAACATCCAGGCAATGATGAGGCCCGCGATGCTTTGAGCAAGCTGAGCCAGGCGACCCAGACGGCGCCTCGCGAGAGCCCCCGGCTGCGCCAGCTGTTTCAAGCAGGCAGCACACAAGACACGGTCTTCGTGCTCCGTGATGCATTCACGGCAGTAACAGCGAGAGCATTGTGGACATCGCGCTACTGCTTCGCGCACGACGTGATTGAAGCAACGCTGCTCAGTAAGGAGAGACATGGGAAACCTTGATACGACCTCAGGTGGCGTCACGGATGAAAATGCTGTAGGGAACGGGCGCCGTCCCGTTCCCTCTAACGATTCAGGAAACCAAACGGAGAACCCCACGGCGGGCTTTCCCTACCGGGAACCACATTCCATGCGAGTTGCCCATGCCGCTGGACGGCGCCACGAAGGTCCTCCGTCCTCCACCTCGTCGTCGTACTCGGCATTTGTCGAGGACGAGCACGAGAACCACGAGGGGAGGTGGGTGGTTGGTCTCCCGCTGACGTCCCTTTTGACCATCGTCTTTGTGCAAGGGGAACATCATTTTCACACGGGAATGGCCATCCGATTCAGATTCGAATGGAAGAATCCGGCTGTTCAGAGGAACCCCGCGGCGCAGGCTGCGCCCAAAACCTCGCCAGGCCAACCCATCCTGGAACGGCAATCGTCAGCGAAGCCACAATGGAAAATATGCTTATTCCCATCAGCCAGGGTGAGTCCCAGGCGGAAGTCTCAGAAAGCGCGACGAGCATATCCCACTGGCTATCGACACGCCTCCCGTTCTTCAAACTAACTGTCAGGCCGACGGCCAAGTTATAAGCGCTGCTCAGCAGGAAGGAGGTGCACACGTAGCCGAGGCAGGCCAGCACCTGCCAGCGCAGGAAACCGCCGATGTCGGTCCGGCTCTGCTGAATCAATGCAACTACGACGGCAGCGGTCAATGCCAGGTAGATCACCACGCCAGCCAGAGTTAAAGCCAGATGGTTGACGGCAATGTCT
This sequence comes from Acidobacteriota bacterium, assembly GCA_022616615.1. Classification (GTDB taxonomy): domain Bacteria; phylum Acidobacteriota; class Terriglobia; order Versatilivoradales; family Versatilivoraceae; genus VFZK01. The sequence goes on along the minus strand of JAKEER010000307.1, from coordinate 1,375 downwards.
GTGGCGGTTGTGGCAGCGTCCAGGAGCAGCAAGCCGAATAAGACGGCATGAGAAGTGCCCGAACTGTGGCGCACCAGACGCTCCCCCTGCTGCAGCCCTGGCTGGACGGCGCGCGGCACAGACTCCGGCGCCGGACTAGGATGGAACAAGCCTGAGGTCTCACTGCCGGTAGTTCTTTCAGGCAGGAAGAACCCCGGGCCAAGCTTGCCCTGCACGGCTTCCACCCGCGTTTGCAAGCGCTTCAAGGCTTTCGCCGCTGTGCGCACTGGGTTCAGCGATGGCAACACCTCTGTTTGCACCGCCGTCTGGAGCCGGCATTCACAGGTTGGGCCTCGCAACCAGGCGATTGCTAGCATCAGTGCTGCCAAGCCCGCCAGGCCGCCCAGAAAGATTCCCCATGCTCCTCCCAGAAATAGAGCCAGCGTCGCCAGTGGCGTGCCGAGTGCGGCCCAGCCGATGAGAAGCGATTGTCTGCGCGGGGTTGGCAGCAGGACGATGGATTGAATATCACGATAGTAAAACCGCTTGTAGTCTTCGGCATAGCCGTGTGAATCCACACGCAGGAGATGGTCCGGTCCCAGCCATAAGGTGCAAGTGCCAGTCAAACTGCGCCTGCGTCCAGGTAACCGCTGATATTCCTTCTCTTTTCTAGCCATGAGCTAAGATACCCGTTGCCGGAGGAGGAAGACGGCGAGCCACGCCCAGCCGGCCAGTTGGCACCCAGCGAGCAGAATCGCGACTACAAATCGTATTTTGCTGTGGGGCAGCAGGCTGGACGGCACTTTCCAGTAGCGAAGCGCGACAAAGATGGCTGCGGGCGCCGTGAAAACTGTGAACCAAACGGTAACGAGGAACAGCACGGGCAGCACAGCCAGGCTCAAAGAAATCGTGTCGTATCGCACCCGGTGGTTTTGCAACTGCTTCAGCTTCCCTTTTTTCCTGCCGGTTTCCAGGCAGCCGGGACACAAATGCTGTCCGCTCAACTCGACGTCACACAGCGAACACAAAAACCGGCCGCAGCCGTCGCACGAAAGCACAGCTTTCTTCTGAGAATGATAAAAGCAGCTCGACTCGCCTTCGGCCAAGACCGAGGCCGATCCTGCTCCGACGTCGAGTTTTCGGAATGCGGCCGGAAAGCCCAGCATGCGAAAGGTGCTTCGGCACACGGGGCAGCGAGTCCAGTTGGGCGTGTCTAGCACATTATGAGGCAGGCTGGTCTTGCAGCGGACACAACGGAGCATAGACGTTTACGGTATGTGTCTTGAGAGTTACCGGAGTCGGATTGCCGCCGAGAGGGAATTCCTTCAACAGAACGGGCTAGGCCCCCTGTTGCTGGGAAAAAATCGAACAATCTCGGTTCCCCTCGCCCCCGCGA
>JAKEER010000306.1 GCA_022616615.1 Acidobacteriota bacterium | reverse complement strand
CTGCATTGAAACTGCAAACATGCTCTGGAGAGCCGTGTGCGGGAAAACCGCCTGCACGGTTCGGAGGGAGGGGCGGCTAACGCCCGCCCCTACCCCTATCACCTTCAGTCTTGCACGTCACGTTGTTTTGGTGTGTTTGTATTGGTAAGCTGCGTACCCCACGTTAGACACCTCTTTTCCTGATGGCCTCGATGGTGAGCCGGGCCTGTTGACGGATCCGCTCCCCAAAATGTGGCGTTCTGCCGGTGAAGCTCTGAATCAGCTCCAGATCTTCGGTTCGTCCCACCAGGAAGAGTGCTCTGAGCGCTTCCCAGACCTGCTCATCGGAGGGAGCCAAGAGCAGGATGTTTTCGCCTTCCTTGACCGCGGTGCCGTCCTCGACCAACTCTTGCTTCACGAAGCCCGGTAGCAGTGAGCGGACCTCAACTGGCTCGGGAGTTCCAATCTCGACTCGGGCGAGCAGCGTCCCCGTATCCACCGGGTCGTCTTCCTTCAACCGGAACTTCAAGACTCCCGCCTTAGGTGACGCTACGCTAAATGGCCGCAGCATATCCAGCAGCTCCGGACGACCCTGAGCATCGGCAAATCGAACCAAGGCTAGGGCCGCGTTCCGCCGAACCAGAGGATTAGCATCCTTCACCAAAAGCGCGAGTGCCTGATGAAACTCGGCCTGCTGGACATCCTGGCCCATCAGCCAGGCAACGGTGTTGCGGACTTCAGGAACTGGGTGATTCGTCAAGACCAGAACCGAAGGATACCATCGGCGCGCCTGCTCCAATTGGCCGCGAACAATCTGTTCTGAAATCTGGAGCAGCGCATGCTGTGTGTCTCTGGGCCTTGCTGAGCTCGCCAGGTACTCTTCGATCTTCTGATCACTGAGCACGGTTCCGAACCAGGTGCCTTTCCAAAACAGGAACGGCACAAGTACCATCAGGAAGGCAACTCCAAAGACCAGCAACTTGGCTTTAGGTCCGGGAGGAATTCGAGGCCGGTTGTTTTCAGTGCCCATGAGTCTGGATGTGATACCAATCCGGATGTCCGCGGTGAAACCGTTTTTTCGCGCTGTCGGTCGACATGGCTTTGCCGCTTGATCAGGACCCCGTCAAAGTCGCGAGCCCTCCCTCACGGTCGGGCTACTGAACCGATCCGAGGCTTAAGTCAGTAGCCCGCGCGTCAGCAAGGGCTCTGCCTCGACTCAACAACTTATGGGACTTTGGCGGGACCCTGGCCGCTTTATGTGGGGAAGGCCTTTCGTCGCAAGCCGGAGGCTTGCTTCAAGCCAATCTCGCCGCTACAACCGATACAACATCCAATAAATAACGACTCCAGTTACCGAGACATAGAGCCACAACGGAAGCGTCCACCTCGCAATTCGCCGGTGCTTGTCGAAACGCTGTTTCAGCGCGCGTGACAGCGTAATCAGCGCCAGGGGGAGGATGGCAGCTGCGAGGGTGATATGCGTCAGCAGAATCACATAGTAGAGACCTCGGAGCCAACCCGTCCCGGCGAAGCGCACCGAACCAGGCGGAACCTGGAAGTGATAAGCCAGATAGGAAGTCAGAAACAACGTCGACGCCGCAAACGCACCCAGCATGCAGCGCTTATGTGCCGCCAGCTCTCTCCGCCGGACGAAATAGAAACCCAGCGCCAGTAGGACGGTGCTGGTGGCGTTCAGTGTGGCGTTGAGAGCGGGAAGATCGGAGACAGAAATCATGCCGGCGACTCCCGAAGAAGTGCTCTGGCGTCATTCGCGAGCTTCCGAAGATCCTCCTCATCGCTGCTGCTGTAGTAACCTCTCACCCTGCCCTGGCGGTCAACCAGAACGAAGCGAGTCGTATGCAGTGTTACATCGTCCACACCGCCAACAAGGAATCCCGATTTAGCGAGACGGTGAATATCTGCCTTGTCTCCTGTGAGAAAAAACCAGCGTCCTTCTTCGGCCTGGAACTGGGCAGCGTACTTTGCCAGAACTTTCGGGGTGTCGAACTCCGGATCCACCGAAAACGACACCAGGCTCAAGCTGCCTTCGCGGTTGAGGTCGCGTTGCAGCGAAGCCATCCGGACGCTCATGCGTGGGCAGGGTCCGGGACATCGAGTAAAGATGAAATTGGCGATCCACACCTTGCCCTTCAGATCGTCTAGCGCCAGCGTTTGCCCGGTGCTCGTTACCAAACGGAAATCAGGAAGTTGGGCAAGAATGGGCAGTGGGGTAGTCCCTCTCCAGAAACTCTTCCCGTTCAACCGGAGGTTCAGCCAAACCAGTCCAGCCAGAGAGAAAAGCAGTAGGCTGATGGAGGCTGCCAGGAGGAGCCTGCTAAAGTTCTGTGATTTTAGGCGAGGCATGATTGCGAAATTTAACCTGCGCGGCAAGTATACATGAACCGTGCCGCAGGCCGATGCAGGTTCACGCCAAAAACAGGAGCAAATGCCACCGCAGAGGCGCTGAGAGTTGCTAGTGAAAAGAGCCAACTGTCCGGAGTTGAGTAAGGATCGGTTTCCCGTGTTTGGGATCTACCGACCGCGGTTTCTCCCTGTTCTGCCAGCGTCTCAGCGCCTCTGCGGTCACCTTCGGCCGCTCAGCGACGGGACGCCGGGGCCCCAAGAGCCCGCTTACAAAGCTCTTCGTGACACCAGCACAACCGAAACGACGATCATCCCCAGTCCGAAAAAGCCAGTGACGAGAATAGCTGCAGGCAGCGAACAGATCTCTGCCATGGGGTTCGACGTTCCTGAATACAGGACCTGGCGGAGAGCACTCATGGCATAGGTCATGGGATTGATCATCATGATCGCGCGAACCCAGGACGACGCGCCCGACATGGGAAACAACGCACCCGACAGAAGCCACAAAGGAACAAGCAGCAAGTTCATCAATGCGTGAAACCCCTGAATGGAATCCAGTTTCCAGGCAAAGGCAAACCCCAGTGCCGTCAGTTCCACAGCAATCAGGGCAATGACTGCAAACAGTGGAATCCACTGCGTCCAGCGCAAAGAAATTCCCAGCAGGGGCGCCAGCAACACAAACAATCCACCTTGCAAGACAGCCAGTGTGGTCACACCCAGAATCTTTCCCAAAACCAAACTCAATCGCGAGGCTGGTGCCACCAGCACCGAAAGCAAAAACCCTTCCCGTCGTTCTTCAATGACAGAGATATTCGAGAAGATGGAAGTGAAAAGCAGGATCATGAGAACAGTGCCAGGGAAAAAGTACTCCAGGTATCCCGTCTCCAGTACTCCCGAAGCCGGACGAAAGGAGCTTCCGAAGCCCGATCCCATCAGAAGCCAGAAGACGAGAGGAGACCCAAGCGCACCAGCCACGCGACTGCGCTGGCGCAGGAACCGGACGATCTCTCTTTGCCAAAGGGTGGCCATAGGAAGAAAGAATCCAGGAGTGGGTAGCAAAGCGTTCATGGAAAAAGAAACAGGCAGAAAGATATGGCCTGCCGCCTGGGAGCGCGGGCGTCTCGCCCAATGTCACTTACATTTTTTCGAACGTAGCTTCGATCCGGCACAGGTTTCGTTGCATTTCGATTAGGCCCAAAGAAGGGTCATCCGGGGGGCGTCAT
>JAKEER010000305.1 GCA_022616615.1 Acidobacteriota bacterium | reverse complement strand
GGGTGGGTTGTGACTTCGACGCGACCACCCACCCGGTCTGGCTCCGTGACTGCCGTCGCTTCTTCAGCGCCCCTCCGAGGAGGGGATTTTCTTAGGAGTTTTTCATGCCGCGTTGCGGCGCCACGTTCGATGATATTCCCCCTTAGCAAAGGGGGCAGCGCGCAGCGCCAGGGGGTTGTCCGTTCGGCTTTCCCGGACCCATCAAGACAACCCCTGAAGGCTTCGCCTTCTTGCCCCCTTTTTTGACCTTTTTTGAGGGGATTTTCAAGGGAGTTCGCAACGCATGAGTCTGAAATTCAAGTTCAGTGGCGTCTTCATCACAGCGACCGATACCAGTGTGGGCAAGACCACAGTGGCGGCCGGGTTGGTTGGCTTTTTGAAGAAGCAGGGCGTTGACGTTGGGGTGATGAAGCCTGTAGCTAGCGGCGCGATCGAATGCGACTCGGGAAAGCTGATCTCCCAGGATGCGGAAATGCTCGTGAAGTTTTCGGGTTCAACCGACCCCTGGGCATGGGTCAACCCCTATTGCCTTGCCACGGCCGTGACTCCGGCGCTGGCAGCGCGGATTGAGGGAATTACCATCAACTTTGACAAGCTGAGGTCGGCCTATGACGAGATTGCCAACCTGCACGACTTCGTTGTCGTGGAAGGTGCTGGCGGCGCCATGTCGCCGGTGTTCGAAAACCTGATGGTCGTCGACATGATCCGCGCGCTGGATCTGCCGGCGCTTATTGTCTCGCGTTCTGCGCTCGGAACCATCAACCACACACTAATGACGGATGAATGCCTGCGAACGCGCCAGGTGCCGGTTCTGGGCTTCTTCCTGAACCGGTTTCCGAAGAATCCCAATCTTGCCGAGAGCACCAACGCGGAGATCATTGCCTCCGTGGGCGGGCTGGCTCATCTCGGCTCTATTCCGGAAATGGGCGACTTGTTCAGCCAGCAGCAGGTGGTCGAGACCTTTGCCCAGGCGGTGCATCGGGACCACCTTCTGGAACTTCTGTGTGAGCCGGAATGAAAGTCCTTCTGGTTGGTCCCGATCTCGCGGTGGTGCAGGCTGGCGCCGCTTCACTTACGGTTTCTCATCCAAATGCAACCGAATAACTTCCATGGTTTCTGGACGGTCGAAGACTTTGCCGGGGAAGTAACGTTTGATCACGATGCGCGCAATGCCGAAGACGAAGCCGGCGGCAAAAGTCATGGCTAGCATCACGCCGCAGAAGATGAAAATGTTGATCATCACCTGGCCAATGCTTGGAGGCTCGACCTTTGGATCCCAACTGACTATCGACACGTAGGAGACTCTTTCGAGCAACGCGGTGGCCAGTTCGGGAGAGTTTGAAGCCAGCACCAAGACAACCATCGGGCCATCACGCTTATAAAAGGCCGGCTGGTCGGGATATTGGGCCGAGTACTGCTGGTAGCCTGCCTCTAGAAACCTGCGGGCGAGCTGCTGCGTTGGATAGTGAATCAAAAGCAGAGTGGCGCTTTCACCTCCCGCCTGTTCGTACTTGGCCAGCGCCGCCTCGGCGCCGGTCGCTAGGCCGAACGGGTCTTTGCTGCCCAGAGGCAGGAGCCGCGACAGGGCTTCCGCTCCCATCACGAATTTTTCACTTTGAAGAACGCGGTTCTCTGACGGCAGTTTGCCTGCAACCGAAGGAAGCGAGAAGTCGGTAGGCAGCGACTTGGAAATGACTCTCGAAACCTGGAGGATGGATTGCCGCGGTGCGGAGATTGATCCGCCGGTCTTCACAACAACGTAATACTTGCTTTGCTGGAACGCCACGTCTTTGATGGTTTCGACGCCAATGTTGCCAATCCCATTGAGCGGTTCAGCCGTGAGCGGCCTCAGATATGTGAAGACACCATAGGCTGCCGGAGAATCCAGCATCTCATAGACATCTACTGTCAAAAACTGTTCATCAGGATTGATAAGCCGCACCCGCGTGAGTTTGGAGAATCCGTACTCAACAAAGACAGCAGCTTCGCTCCGTTGCTCCCTCTCTCCTGAAAGAGCTTTGGAGTCAAAGATCGTTCCCTTGTCTCCGCGAAACGGCTTCCAGGAAGTTTGGTCTTCGATGGCCGAGATGATCTTGGCAACATTGGTAGAAGCGAGCAGCGGAGACGCAGCGAAGAGCGTCAGAAAAAACAACAGAATCACTGCTGGTTTGTAAGACTGAATTGCGAAGATGCTGAGACGCAGCGCGGGGGCCACAATCAAAAACAAACCGCAAACACGCGGCGACATGGGGAGAGACCGGACACCTTTCAACCCGGCTGAAGGCAGCCAGAAGCCAGAGTACTGGGTGCGCTGCTTTTCAAGCGCAGATCGATCCGTTTCGGACGCAAAGGAGGAGCCGCTCCTGCCAAGAAAACGAGATTTCACGACTTTGCTTAGTAGAAGGCGGAGTGGTGAGGCTGCACAGCATCGCTTCTTCATCGCCGGCTGATCTGAGATGCCCATTGGGTTTTCCTGGCTGGCCCATGTTCAATGGGCTGAAATCGATTTTTCACGCTCGGCAGCAACAATGCATCTGGTAGGACCTGCAGCCCCGTAGGAGTCGTACGCCGAGCACCAGCTCCACCTGACAGAGCTATGTGCCGTGCCGACTCTCATCACTGGATTGTATCGCTGATTTGATGACTTGCTTAAGGAAGATTCCTGGCTGTCTTAATGCCGCCCAGTGCCTCGGCATATGCTTCGATTCCTCGGCACAGCGCCTCGGCCACCTTCTGGCGGTAGTTGGAGGATTTCAAAAGCTTTTCGTCTGAAGGATTGCTCATGAAAGAGACTTCAGAAAGAATGGACGGCATGTTAGCGCCAATCAGAACAATGAAAGGCGCCTGCTTGACGCCACGGTCCCTTGTCTGGCTGTGCGCTTTCTGAAGCTGGCTGGCCACGGCCTTTTGCACGATTTGAGCGAGCTCCCGTGACTCTTCCACTTTCTCTTTCAAGGCGATCTTCTGCACCAAGTCCTGCAATTCGAAGATCGTTTTCTGAGCACTCGAATTCTCTCGCGCTGCAATCTCCTCGGCATCCGAGGATGAGGCGAAGTCCAGGAAGAAGGTTTCCACACCGCTCACGCGCCGGTTGCGGCTCGAGTTGGCGTGGATGGAAAGGAACAGATCGGCCTGGCTTTGGTTTGCCATCGCGGTGCGCTCTTCAAGAGGAACGAAAGTATCGTCCGTCCGTGTGAGGAGGACTTCGCTTTCCAGCCTTTCCTCAACAAGCTTCTTGAGTTTCAGCGCAATGTCCAGGACGAGGTCTTTTTCTTGTAAACCGGATGGACCAATCGTGCCAGTATCATGGCCGCCGTGGCCTGGATCAATCACGATGCGGCCAACTTTCAAGCCTAGCGTGCGGATGAGGGAACGGGTTCCGTCGCTCTTGGGGAGCGAGGCCCGCGCAGTCATCTTCGCTTCCTTGTAGCTTGCCGCGGCAACTCCCGCAGCCGCGGTGTTGCGGCTGTCTCCCTTGGCGGGCGGTGGAGCAGCAGGCTTTTTGATCTTGTCCCGTTTGGATTGAACTGGCTCGCTCTGGGCTGACGGCTCCGCAAGCCTGGTAGCAATCTGCTTTTCTCCGGTCGCTTCCCTGGCGGAGCCAGAAGCGCCCTTCTGCGGCGGCGCAAAAAGGGTCAGTTCGTCTACCAGGGGTTCGCCATACCGAACTTTCCATCCGGAATCGGAAGCCTGCTGGGCTTTTGGCTGGGCGCCGCGCGCAATCCCTTGGACATCGATGACGATGCGAGGCGGATCCGACAAGCTCAAAACTTGGCAGCTTTTGATTGAGCCGATATCCAGAACAACACGCGCCACGGTTTCGTTCGGCTGGCCGAAACGAATCTTGTCCACGTACCCGTCGTTCAAGACTAGTGTCTTGCCTGCCAGAGCCGAAGACAGCCGAACGTTTTGAATGTCGATGAAGACCCGCGAGGGGTTATCCACGCGGCCGTCAACATACTTGACTTCGCTTTCGGTGTCGATGACTAAACGGGTGTATTCTTCTGTGTTCCAATACCGAATCGTGCTGATGACCGACGGCTTGCGAGATGCTGCTTCAACCGCTGGCGCCTTCTTGCCTGCTTTTGCGGATTCAAAGCGTTTCGCCGGCTGCGAGCCCGCGCCTGCTTTCGCGTGCTCTTCCGAGGGTGGTTCAGCTCCAGTGTCCAAAACTTTGACGTCAACGGTTCCTTGTTTGCTGGCCACGGGAAGCGGCTTTGGGACGGATTTCTTTGCTGGCTTCAATTGGGCGCGCAGATCGTCCAGGCGTGCTCGGGCGTTTCGCGCTTTCTTTGAGTGCGGATACCGTTTGAGAAGGTCCGTGAAAGCCTCTTGAGCAGATGCGGCGTCATTCAAGTCGTTCAGATAGATCTCCGCTGCTGTAAACAGGCCCTCAGCGCCATAGGGACTGGCAGGATACTCTCTCTCCAAGAAGGCATACGCCTGAATAGCCTGCTGAAAGCTCCGGGGGCTTTTAAGATCGCTCCCCATCAACTGATAGAGTTCAGCGACCGCCAGCAAGGCATCGTCAGCTTTCGAGGAGGTTGGAAACTGGTAGTAGACTGTTCGGTACTTATTGATGACCTTCTGATACTCGGTGCCGGTCCGCAAGCGCTTGGGCTTGCCTTCCAAAGCCGTCCGCAACAGAACAGCCTGATCGTAAAGCACCGGGGCCTGGAGGTTCGCTGGTGATTCGGCTGATAACCGGGACGAAAGGTTAATGCAGGAGAGGAGCAGAGCAAAGCGGATGGAAGCAACAAGCGTCCTACAAGAACCGAAATCACTCACCCGGAATAACCTAAAAGGTTGTCTTCCTGGTTTCATTGAATTTTCTTCGAGAATCAGGTCTGGCTAGAGGTGCGCGGCGGCGAAAAATTCTAGTCCAACCATCCAGCTGGCTTCCGCTCTCGCTGACGCTCTGGGCTGCGAAAGCCCACGTGGCTCGACGAGATCATTCACCAGTTCTTTCGCCACTTCTATCGATAGGCACTGTCCAAATTCGAATAGACGACGCGACCGGTATTGTCCCGGTAAGTTGTGATGCGCTGGTCGGCCTCAGGTTGGTTCGAGGCAACAAGGAAATTTCCTTTCTTGCTATATGCCTGCGTGATCCTTCGTACATACGCTTGGGTTTCCGGATAGGGAGGAATGCCTTTGTATTTGACTACGGCATTTTCGCCAGCGTTGTAAGCAGCCAGGATGTGGGAAAGATTGTTGGGAAACATCCCCATCAGAAACTTGAGGAATTTGACGCCTCCCTCAATGTTCTGCTTTGCATCGAAGACGTTAGTTACCCCGAAGCGCTTGGCAGTCTCTGGGATCAGCTGCATCAACCCCAAGGCACCTTTGTGCGAGACGGCATAAGGATTAAAGTTCGACTCAGTTTTAGCTACTGCCTTGACTAACTCGGGATCGACGCCTTGCTGTTCAGAAATTTCCTGAATCCACTTCTCGATTTGGGCGGGCGGTCCCGACTTCTCATCCAGGGGAATCAACTTGGGTTTCTGCGGAACCCCGTCTGCCTTCACGAGACGATAGATTTCTTCTGTGTTGGAGTAAATCCTTTTTCCTTCCGGACTTGCAAACTTGATGATTTCCTGGGCCTGATGACCCTCGGAAAATCCCCCGCCCGAAAATCCCAAAAAGAAAAGAACCAGGGCCGGCCACAACGAGAACTTAGGTCGCAAAGCGGTTGCTCCTCCTAAATCGAAGTTAACCTTAGCAAACGCAATCAGATAATACAATCGGCAATCTTGTTGATCGCCACTCACCTGTATATTGTTACCTGGTCTGATGTAAAAGCAGACCAAAAAGTCGAACAGCTCTTCGCGAGAACAAGCTGCAGTTAACCAATGAGCGCCCGCTCAACAAAGGGACCCACGGCTTCCAGCGCTTTCCTGATCTTCGATGGGTCTTTACCACCAGCCTCCGCGATTTCGGGCTTGCCTCCACCGCTACCTCCGACAATGGCTGCAAGCTCCTTGACCAGCTTGCCGGCGTGGATCTTGGCAGCCAGACCGGCCGTTACTGAGGCCACCAGCGCAACCTTGTCGCCGCTGGCAGTTGCCAGGACGACAACACCCTCTCCCAACTGGTCCTTCAGCTCGTCAGCCAAATTCCTTAATGCACCCTTGTCTAAGCCATCGACAATCCCGGCGAGAACCTTTACATCCCTAACAAGCAGAGCCGATTGAAACAACTCCTTCACATGGCTGCGGGCCATCCGATAGCGCAACTCCTCCACTTCTTTCTCCAGAGACTTGATTTTGGTTTGGTGCTTTTCCACCAAACCGATCAGTTCGGTGCGCTTTCCCCGGAAAATCTCTTCCAGGCCGCCAATCAGTCGTTCGTCTTCGCGGAACCGGCCAAGGACGCCCTCTCCTGTAATCGCCTCGATTCGCCGGATACCTGCCGCAATACCCGCCTCGCTAACCACTTTAAAGAGACCGATGTCTCCGGTCCGGCTCACATGCGTTCCGCCGCAGAGTTCCTTGCTAAACGAATCAACAGAGACGACGCGCACCTGGCTAGGGTATTTCTCACCAAACAGAGCCATGGCGCCGTCAGCAATTGCCTCATTAAGGTCTCTCACTGACGTGGTGACTGGAGAGTTGTGCATCACAGTGGCATTGACAAGGTCCTCAATCTCACTGATCTCCTCTACGGATAGGGGAGCATAGTGCCTGAAGTCGAAACGGAGCCGGTCGGGTGCCACCAACGAACCGGCTTGTTTGACGTGAGTGCCTACCAGGTTTCGCAGCGAGGCGTGAAGCAGGTGCGTGGCGGTGTGATTCTTTGCGATAGCCAGGCGGCGATTCACGTCGACGGAAGCTTTGACTGAATCGCCAAGAGAGAGAGTCCCACGGATCACCTTACACGCGTGAGCAGAGTAGTCGGGAAACGATGGTTGCGTGTCATGTACAAAGGCCTCGGTGTTGTCACCCTCCAGAAGACCGGTGTCTCCCACCTGCCCGCCAGTCTCAGCGTAGAAAGGCGTCTTATCGAGAAAGACTTGACCGGTTTCACCCTCATGGAGTGCGTCCACTGGTTGGCCGGCGACATAGATTGCCAGGATTCGGCACGACTCGACCTGCAGGTCGCTGTAGCCGAGGAATGAGGTTTTCTCTGGAGCCGGTGGTAAAGCCTTGAGTGTGCCATCTGCAGTCGAAGTTCCATGTGCTGAACCCGTAATCCAACTGGCTTTGCCGCGTTCGCGCTGGGCTTCGAGCTTTTCATTGAAACCGGCCTCATCCAACTTCACTCCGGTTTCTTCGGCCAACTCCTGCATCAAGTCGAGCGGCAGACCGAAAGTGTCGTAGAACTTGAACATGATTTCACCCGGAAGGACATGTTCCCGCCCGGGCGATTTCTGAATCTTGGCAAAGGCCTCGCTGAGTTGATCGATGGCGATGCGGATGGTGGAAGAGAAACGCTGCTCTTCATTCTTCACGACCTTGGCCACGTACTCGCGCGTCGTGAGCAGTTCCGGGTACGGGCTCTTCATCAGCTCGGCGACATACCCCGTCATCTGGTACAGGAAAGGATCCTCAAGGCCAAGCAGCCTGCCATGCCGAATGCCGCGTCGCAAAATCTTGCGTAGCACATAGCCCCGGCCATCGTTCGTGGGGATAATGCCGTCGCAAATAAGAAAGGCTGCGGCTCGCGAATGGTCGGCGATCACGCGCATTGAAACATCGGTGCCCGCTTCCTGGCCATAGTCTTTCTGGGCAATTTCGGCAGCCTGCAGGATGAGAGGTTTCAGCAGATCTGTCTCGAAGTTGCTCGTCTTGCCTTGCAACACGGCCGCGACACGCTCTAGGCCCATACCCGTGTCGATCGACGGCCCTGGCAAGGGCGTCAGTTTGCCGCTGCTGTCACGGTCGAACTGCATGAAGACCAGATTCCAAATCTCCACGTACCGCCCGCAATCGCAGGGAAATTCGCAATCGGCATGCCCCTGCTCGCTAGCCGAGGGACCCTGGTCGTAGTGGAGCTCGGAGCAGGGACCGCACGGGCCGGTGTCGCCCATGGCCCAGAAGTTGTCCTTCTCGCCCAACCGAAAGATACGGCTGGCCGGAACGCCCATGACCTTATTCCAGATTTCAAACGCTTCTTCATCGTCGCGATAGATCGTCACCCAGAGCTTGCCTTTGTCTAGCCCGTATTCTTTGGTAACCAGATTCCAGGCCAAGGGAATCGCTTCCGACTTGAAATAGTCGCCGAAGGAGAAGTTACCCAGCATCTCGAAGAAAGTGTGATGGCGCGACGTCTTCCCCACATTCTCCAAATCATTGTGTTTGCCGCCGGCGCGGACGCACTTCTGTGACGTGGTGGCGCGGACGTAGTCTCGTTTTTCCTTCCCCAAAAAAACGTCTTTGAACTGATTCATGCCGGCGTTGGTGAAAAGCAACGTCGGATCGTTGGCTGGCACCAGCGATGAGCTTTTCACGATGCGATGACCCCGCTGATGGAAGTACTCCAGAAATCGGTCGCGAATTTCGTGTCCAGTCAAGTGATTGTCCTCTATCGATGCGGGGTTTTGTCTTGGGAGTTTCCTAGACCGCTTTGCTGGGTTACGACGGATGAAAACTCCTCGTCGGCGTGCTGGTCCTCGACGAATGCTGAGTACGACGAGGCGAACGATTCGGCAAGAGAACTTCAGAAGGCGGGCAGTCTAGGTTTCTGCTGACCTTGCCACGACCCCCGCCTTGTGCAAAGGGGAAACGTCATTTTACTCTGAATCCATCTCTATCCTCAGACGCCGGCGAAGCTCCTGCCGTATCGCCTCGCCTGGGAAGCCGTGTCTGAGCAGGTGATTATAGAGCCTGGAGAGCTTTTTTGCATCCATTGGCGGCGGAAGGGTCTTGAGCTTTCTCTCGAGAGCGTACCGGAGAGGCTCCTGCTCCGCGTCGGCCGGATAGGCTTTCTCCAACTCTTCCCGAATCAGCGTCGGATGCAGGCCGCGAGCGCGAAGCTCCCGCTCAATTCGGGAACGGCCTTGTGTCTTGTGATGAAGGCGGGACTGGATGAAGCTTTCGGCAAACTTTCGGTCGTCGAGGTAACCGGCGGCTTTTAGTCTCTCGATCACCAGGCGCACAACCGCGCTATCAGAGCAGGATTGGAGGAGTTTCTGTTCAAGCTCAAGAACGGGATAGGGCCGGCGTGCTAGTGCTTTGACGGCGCCAGCGTAGAGCTGTTCCTGCGAAGGCCGCGCCGCAGCCTCATCTGTGGAGCCGCTCGAACTGGCTGCTGACGGTCTTTTCCATCTCCTCTTTGGCTGCATCGCTGGTGGAACGGATTCCTTGAATTCTGAGTTTGAACTCGTCGGGGTTGGAGGCCTGCTTGAGCGCCTCATCATAGGTAATGAGTTTTTCGGCGTACAGGTTGTAGATCGACTGATCGAACGTTTGCATCCCGTATTGCGACGTCCCGCCGGCAATCGCTTCGCGGATCATGCGGGTCTTGTCCTGGTTCGTAATGCAGTCGCGAATGAATTCGGTCGACACGAGCACTTCAACAGCCGGCACGCGGCCCAGCCCGTCAGCTTTGCGGATGAGGCGCATGGAGACGATCGCCTTAAGCACGCTAGCCAATTGCAGGCGAATCTGCTTTTGCTGATGCGGCGGGAACACGGCGATGATTCGATGAATGGTCTCGGTGGCGTCCAGTGTGTGGAGCGTGCTGAGCACTAGGTGGCCCGTTTCGGCCGCCACTAGCGCCGTGTGGATCGTCTCAAGGTCGCGCATTTCGCCTACCAGGATCACGTCCGGGTCCTGGCGCAAAGCGCTGCGCAAGGCTTCGCCGAAGGTCTTGGTATCGACTTCCACTTCGCGTTGGCTTACGAAGGCCTTTTTGTCGCGATGCAGAAATTCGATCGGGTCTTCAATCGTAATGATGTGCTCGGTACGGTTCGAGTTGATGTGATCGATGATCGCGGCCAGGCTGGTCGATTTTCCGCTGCCGGTGGTTCCTGTCACGAGCACTAGCCCGCGCCGCTCCTGGCAGATTTTTTCGAGAACCTTTGGAAGCTGCAGCTCTTCGATCGTATAGATGTGAGTTGGGATGACCCGTAGCACCACGGCGATGCTGCCGCGCTGCTGGAAGAAATTGCAGCGAAACCGGCCCAGGCCTGCCACACCGTAGGCCATGTCCAGCTCCGCATTCTCCTTGAACTTTTGCTTCTGCCGGTTGGTCATCATGCCCAAAGCGATGCCGAGTGTGTCTTCAGCCGTCAGGCGCTTGGTCTCAATCAGGGGGACCAGTTCGCCATTGACCCGCACGTAGGGGTAGTTTCCGACTTTCAAGTGCAAGTCGGAAGCTTTGCGATCACACGCCATTCTTAGAAGATCGTCAATGCTTAGGCTCATGGAGGCTCCATCTTGGGAAGGATGATTTGGCCTTGAATCTCATGGATCTAAAGCCGCTTAGGTTATCGGCTAGGGAGGAGGGAATCTTGAGAGAAAATAGGGCGGTGCAAGACAGCGCGCACGGGAACTCATGAGCTGTCCGTTGTCATAGTTAAACAGCGGGCAACTGACGGCGGACGGCGGACGAAACTAATACACAAACGTCAGCCGGCCTTGCTTGTCCTCGCCGGTAGCATTGACGATCGAGAAGAACCGCTCCTGAATCTTGGCCGTGACCGGCCCGCGCGTACCTCTACCGATGGTGATCTTGTCCACGCTGCGGATCGGTGTCACTTCCGCCGCAGTTCCAGTGAAGAAGAGCTCGTCGGCCAGATAGAGCAATTCGCGCGCGATGGGGCTCTGGTGCAACTCAAGCCCCAGTTCCTTGCAAATCTCAATCACGGTCTGCCGCGTGATGCCGGGCAGCACCGAAGAGGCGAGCGGTGGCGTCACCACTTTGCCGTCCTTCACCAGAAAAATGTTCTCGCCGCTGCCTTCGCTGATGTAACCGGCGCTGTCCAGCGCTATGCCTTCGGCATAGCCGTTGGCAAGGGCCTCCATTTTGATCAGCTGCGAGTTCATGTAGTTGGCCCCGGCTTTGGCTAGCGCGGGCAGCGTGTTGGGAGCGATTCGGGTCCAGGAAGAGACACAGACGTCCACGCCCTGCTCCAATGCTTCCTTGCCAAGATACTTTCCCCACTCCCAGACGGCCACCACAAGATCGAGCGGACAGCCCAGCGGGTTGACGCCAATTTCCCCGTAGCCGCGAAAGATGACTGGCCGGATGTAGCACTCCTTCATCTTATTGGCGCGAATGGTTTCCAGGATCGCCCCAGAAATTTCGTCTGCCGTGTAGCGCACGTCCATTCGATAGATCTTGGCGGAGTTCAGCAGGCGTTGCACATGCGGCTGAAGACAGAACACCGCCGAGCCTTTGGAGGTGCTGTAGCAGCGAATGCCTTCGAAAACCGACGATCCGTAGTGAATCACATGCGACATGACATGAATCTTCGCATCGTCCCAGTTCACCAGTTTTCCGTTAAACCAGATTTTTTCCGACTTGGGGATTGGCATTGTCACTCCTTCATCGAGTTCTCACAGGCTTCACGCTGCCTGCCGGGAAGTGACGCCCAGTATAGCACAGCGGGTTTCGG
>JAKEER010000304.1 GCA_022616615.1 Acidobacteriota bacterium | reverse complement strand
AGCCAGGATACTTCGTTCAGACCAGGAATTGAGGGAATGGCTGGACGACCTCCGGTGTTAATGAACGTCCTCTTTCCGCCGATTCGCACAACCTGTCCGTCATTGAGCCGGACCTCGAGCGTTTTGGGATCTACAAAGGCTGCTTCGCCGTGAAGGAGGTCGAGTCCCGGCGTTTCCCGAATACGGCGTTCACTTCCCTGACGAAAATTCTGGACAATGGCACGCTTGCGCTCACGCACCTTGACCATGTCCATTTCAACCTTCCCAACCGATACCCCGTAGTCCTTCGCGCGCCTGGCAAGGTAGGCCACTCTCCCGCTCGCCACCATTGTTTTGGTTGGAGTGCAACCGTAATTGATGCAGGTCCCACCTATATACTGCCGCTCAACTAGAGCCATCTTCCAACCTGCGGCAGCGAGTGCCAGAGCCAGCGGCTTTCCACCCTGGCCCGAGCCAATAACGATTCCGTCGTATTCTTTAACCGTCGCCTGCATAGTGCCCTCCGCTCTTGCCAGCTCGTGGAAGATGTTTTATGGGCGCAGAGTGATCAACCCCGCGCTCAACCTGCCTTCGCGGTCAGACTCCGGTCTCGACTCGCGAGTTCACCGCTCCCGACCTTTTGAACCCTCCAGACCGAATCGGCAAAGTAATTCCTCGAATCATAGAGGTGCTGTTTGACTTCGAACCCGGTTTCTTCGGCCAACCGGTCAATATCCGACGCTAGATACTTGTAGGAATACTCCGTATGGAGGGGTTCCCACGGTTCAAATAGAAATGAGCGTCCAATAGCCTCGATGAACACCATCTGCCTTTCCTGGCTGACCAAGTAGCTCTCCATCGCCCCAGACGAAACGTTATAGGTGCCGAAGTGACGAAATTTGCTCAAATCAAAGTTCCCGCCAAGCTCCCCGTTAATGCGACACAACAGATTCAGATTGAACTCCCGAGTCACTCCTTCAGAATCGTTGTAGGCACGCAGCAGCAGATCAATGTCCTTTTTCATGTCAAACCCGATCAGCACGACGTCGTCATGATTGAGGGCATTCCACAAGCTTCTCAAGAAAAAGCAGGCACGAGTGTGGTTGAAGTTTCCGATGGAAGACCCCAGGAACAGGACGAGGTTTCTCCGGCGGTGACGGCGGTTCAGCCACTTCAAGCCGTTGAAGTAGTCGGTGACCAGCCCGTTGACTTCTAGGTGCGGGAAGCGTTCTCCCAAGGACTCTACCAGCCCGGCCATGGCCGATTCCGAGATGTCGATTGGGACGTACCGAAACGCCAGACCCGCTTTGGCAAAGTGCTCCAGGAAGAGCAGACTTTTCTGACTGAAACCTGCACCCAGTTCAACCAGATTGAAGGGCTCTCTGCCAGCAGCAGCGGCTACGGTTGACCAGTGATGCTCGATAATCTCAAGTTCTCGTTCCGTCAGGTAGTATTCCGGCAACAGCGAGATCTGACGAAACAGCTCGCTGCCCCGCTGGTCGTAAAAATACTTGGAAGAAATGGACTTCGGCATGGATGAGAGCCCCACGAGCACGTCGAGGGCAAAGGCATCTCTATTGTTAAAAGAATCGGCGTGATCCGCTGATTGCAGAATTTTGTAGGTCGCTGGCATTTCGATCTTCCTCCTAGCAGTTGTCAGCAGCCAGACGAATCCCCGTGAACTGCCAACGCTTTTCACACGGAAAAAAATTCCGGTACGTCGGACGAATGTGGCTACGCGGCGTGGCGCAAGAACCGCCGCGCAACACCATCTGGTTACTCATGAACTTGCCGTTGTACTCTCCGAGGGGACCGCGCTCTTGTTGATAGCCGGGATAAGGTAGGTAAGCGCTGTTCGTCCATTCCCAGACAGCTCCGATCAGTTGATGGAATCGATCTGCTGCATCGCTTGCCGCAACAGCCGGCACAGGATGGAATCGCTCGTCCTCCAGCAGGCTTCCTTGCGTCGCGCCTCCTGCCGTTGCTGCAGCCACCTCCCATTCGAACTCGGTCGGCAGCCGTTTCCCGGCCCATCGCGCGTAGGCTGCCGCTTCGTAAAAGCTGACATGCGATATCGGCTCGTCCTTACTCACTGGCCGCATCCCCGAGAGTGTAAACTGCAACCACCTTCCGTCTGTATGTTCCCAATAGAGCGGAGCCTCCCAGCCCTCGCGGCAAACCGCCTCCCAACCGTCGGAAAGCCACAGCAGAGGATTACGGTATCCGCCATCGTTTAGGAACTCGAGATATTCGCCACAACTGACCGGTCGGTTCATAAGCCAAAAGTCGGTGAGAAACGCGGTGTGACGAGGTCGTTCGTTGTCCCAGGCAAACCCTTCTGCGGCCGCGCCGACCTCGTGAAGCCCACCCGCCACCGGAACGAATCTCGCAGTAACATTCGATCTGACGGGTTGCTGTCTTCGGTCAGTCACGTACAGAGGCCGCAGTGGGTTGCATCCAAAGATATGCTTGACGTCCGTGACCAACAACTCCTGGTGCTGCTGCTCATGGTGCAGTCCCAGTTCGACGAGCGGCCCCACTTTGGCAAAAGTAGCTTCGTCGGTGTTTTCGAGAAACGCCAGCATCCGTTCGTCAACTGACCGACGGTAGGCATAGACTTCCTTCACGGTCGGACGTGACAATGTGCCCCGAATATCCCGTCGAACCCGATCGCCAAAGCTCTGATAGTAGGAATTGAAGATAAAGGAATAGCTCTCGTGAAAGGGCTTATGACCGGGTACAAACCCCTCAAGAATGACGCGCTCGAAGAACCACGATGTGTGCCCCAGGTGCCATTTTGGCGGGCTCACGTCCGGCATGGATTGAATGACGCAGTCTTCGACACAAAGAGGTTCACACAGACTTTCGGTCCTCTGGCGAATGACACGGTAATTATTCAGGAGGGGAGATCTTTTCATAAGCTCTGCAGAAGCAAGATTAGAGCAGCTGAAGACAACGAGACCAACTGCTGAACCCAGGTCGCTCGAGCTGAAGCTCGGTAGGGAGCCCTATTGATTTTGGGCCTTGACCGTTTTGGCGGCTTCCCGCAAAAACATGGCGGCCTCTGTCACTGAGCGGCGCTCCACATCGACCATCTTGTTGGTTTCCCGCATGGTGTGGTCCGAAATGGCGCCAATCACGGGTGCGAGTGCGGCAATCAGCGCGGGCCGCTTGGCAGCATCAGGCGACAGGAGCAGGACGGCATCATAGGGCGGGAGCGCCCCCAAAGGATCTGCGAGCACTAATAGCTTGTAGTCAGCGATGCGCCCATCTGTTGAATACGCAGAGATCACGTCGACTGACTTCGTTCGGATCGCCTCGTACATGAAGCTGGGGTCGAACGTCCGTTGTTCAGCGAACTGCAACCCGTATTTTGCTTTCAGGGCCAGCCACTCAGGGCGACCAAAAAACTCGTAATCGCTTCCTATGCGTAATACCGGAGCACGACCAGATAGTTCCAGCAGAGAGGAGATCTTTTGCTTTTCAGACGTCTCTTCGGAGATAGCTAAAGCGTATGTGTTCTCAAAGCCCAGGGAGCCTAGTAGCTTCACATGATGATTGTCTTCAAGCCAGTGCGTCATTTCGTCCAACAAAACAGCCCGAGGTGGAATATCACTTCGCTTCATGACGTTGGCCCAGATAGTGCCTGAGTAGTCAATATAGCAATCGACTTGTCCGCTTGCCAACGCGTCGAAGAGAATGGTGGAACCCAGGCTCATCTTGCTAAGAGCCGGCAATCCGGCCTGCCTCAGACTTAATGTGAGGAACTCTGCTAGCACATATTGCTCGGTAAAGGTTTTTGCTCCAACGACGACAGGAGTCAAGGCCCCATTGCCACGAACATTGGAAATCAATGGAGTCAAGCCGCCAATAAGGACCACGAGTAGAGCCGCCACTGCAGCGAATCCTGTGCGGCGGCTTCGCCGACGAGCCGCGTTTTCCAGGAGCCGAATCAGTTGATCAAGCGTCACCGCAAGCGCCGCGGCAGCCAGACATCCGACGATGACTGCTGCAGGATTTTGTGTCTGCAACCCCGAGAAAATGTGATTTCCTAAACTAGTGGCCCCAACAGGAGTTGCCAAAGTAGCCGTACCCACAACCCAGACAGTCGAGGTCCGAATACCGGCAATGATCACCGGGGCGGCCAAAGGCAGTTCGACTCTTAACAGGCGCTGAAATGTGGTCATCCCGATGCCGCGGGCCGCTTCGATAACCGCCGGATCAACACCAAGAATACCTGTCAGGGTGTTGTGGAGGATGGGGAGCATACTGTAGAGGACAAGCGCGATAAAGGCGGGCAGAAATCCGATCTGACCGAGGAGCGGAACCATGAGAGCCAACAGCGCCAATCCCGGAATCGTCTGCACAACACTGGCAACGGTGAGTGCAGGCCACTGCAATCCTTTGACTCGTGAGATCAACACTGCCAGCGGAAAGCAGATAAGAATGCCGGTAGTCAATGCAGAAAGACTGAGAAGAAGGTGATGACTGAGGGTGACTGGTAGCAGAGCAAGCTCTGCCAGAACTCTCTCGCTCATGGCCTTGTCGTTCGCAGGAGGTCTTCCAAGCGTGCCGCGTGGCGACGGGGAGTTTCCAACAAAGCAGCCACGTGAGGATGGTCGGGATGCGCAAGAAGCTGCTGTGGCGTGCCAAGTTGGAGCAATTGCCCCGCGTGCATCACGGCGATGCGATCGGACATAAGGAGCGCTTCGGTCATGTCATGGGTCACCATCACCACCGTCAATCCTAGCGACTTCTGAAGTGCTTTGAACTCGGACTGGAGCGCATCCCGAGTCACAGGATCAAGGGCTCCAAACGGTTCGTCCATCAATACGATGTTCGGGCGCCCAGCTAGCGCTCGCGCGACGCCCACCCGTTGCTGCTGCCCGCCAGAAAGTTCTGTTGGCATCCGGTGGCGGTAATCGTCCGGAGACAGACCCATCATTTCTAGCAACTCATCCGCACGCTCTTCAATCAAGGAGGGCTCCCATTGAAGCAACTTCGGAACAATGCCCACGTTTTCTAACACAGTCATATGCGGGAACAAGCCGATTCCCTGAAAGACATAGCCAATGCCACGCCGTAACTCGACTGCGTCAGTGGTGGAAACATCCTTTCCGTTGACCACGATGCGCCCGCTGGAAGGCTCAACAAGGCGATTGATCATCTTCAAGGTCGTTGTCTTGCCACACCCTGACTCGCCCACCAGAACCAAAAGCTCTCCTGCTAGAATCTCCAGACTCACGCTTCGGACAGCAAAAGCTTGACCCTCGTTGTAAGATTTAGACAATTGCTCAAGGCGAATCATGGGATAACTGGGCTCTGCAAATTCCAGGAAACATCACGATTACTCGCACCAATCAGCCTGACCTGCGCGACTATTTCGAAAAAGGACCTTGAGGAGACCAGAATGCGCCCATCAGGGTCTCACTTTCAACAACTCTAACACAGCTTCGCTGTCGGCAAGTCCTTACGCCCTCTCGGAGTTGGACGCTGATGGAACTACTCTGGAACTCCTTCTTCAGCTTGGAGAGGAAGCGTGGCGGGAAGCTGATTGCGGCGGTTTTCGAGTTCATCGCCGAGGAGTGATGCCGACAACGGTGTGTCGACGAAGCCGGCGGCGATGAGGTTGACTCGGACGGGGGCGAGCGCTTTCGTGGACGCGGGGAGAGCGGCGGTGAGCGTCGAGCCCAGCGCCATCCCGACGGCTGGGCGAGGGCCGCCTGTACCGCTGGTGAACAGCAGCGTCACTCCGGTCGCACCTTGGCGGCCAGGTTGCGGGCGACATGGAGCGGCAGCCAGAGGTGCTGGTCGAGGTTGCGGCGCGCCTGCTCGAAGTCGATGTCGGACAGGCGCGCGTAGTACGGCCCGCCGGCTGTGACCGTTACGTGGTCGACCGGTGTCGGCATCTCGTCGAAGAACCGCTCGAGCGATCGAGGTCCGTCGTGTCAAAGGCGGCACTGGTCAGTGCGTCGAGCTCGAGCGCCGCGTGCCGGAGGCGTTCCGCGTTCCGACCGGTGAGGATGGCCCCCTCAGCGCGTGCTCGTCCGCCGTTTTGAGCCCGATGCCGGAGCTGCCGCCGATCACGACGACGGTCTGCCCGAGGAGCTGGGCTCGCGAAGGATCGGGGAGACTGTGGTTGCGGTGGTCATGCTTTCCTCCGCCGGTCGGTGTAGAAGACGGTCACTCACCCAAGCGGTCGGCGTACTCGGAGAGTGCGGCCACTCGAACGGCGTCATCGGGGAGGAACGTGAAGGACCTCATCCATGTGGCGATCGGCGGCGGCGGCTTCTTCCGGAGTGCTGCCGTTCTGACGAGCATTGAAATAGGGCGCGTACCAGTCCCACCAGTGGTGCTCGCCGTGCGTCCTCTCGTAAGCGCCGTGATGCTGTTCGGTCTCGTGGAGGAGTTCGGCAAGCGTCCCGACGTCCATGGCTCGTGCTTGCGTCAACTTCCATTCGCGGCCGGGAAGCCGCGTCTGGATCTCCTGGAGCAGCCAGCCGTTCCCGTCCGGATCCTCGAACGAGGCAAACGAGTAGTAGGAACGGCCTTCCGGGTCGCGCCCGCTGACGCGTGGGTTCTCCCCCACGGTGAGGTTGAAGGGGCCGCCGGCGTAGTGAAAAACCTCGCTCACGTCAACGCCGCGGGCAATCAATTCGTCGCGGGCGGCGCCGACGTCGTCCACGGCGAGGACCAGGCCCCGCGCTGAGCCGGGCTCGGGCGATGGGATTCCCTTGCCGAAGATGATCGAGGCTGGAGAGTTGTGCGGTGTCACTTGCACGGCGTGGAAGTCGCCCGCAGCGAAGTTGGCGTCGAGCCGCCAGCCAAGCTTCTCGTAGAACGCCTTCGCGCGGTCGACGTCGGAAACGCCGATCATCACGACTTCGAGTTTCGTGTCGACCGATTTGGCTTTTGCGAGTCTTGTAGCTTCCATAAATCCTCCTATGAATTTCCAGCTATTGTTGAAAAGTACCTCTTCCTACTTTCGTGTCCTTCTATCTATCCACCGACAGCTCTTTCACCGATCCTGCAACTTCAGACTATAAACTTTCGGAGCAAGAAATCGAAAGTCAGATTTGTTGAATGCGAGCATCCGCAGACACTGAGGCCTCTTTTGCCAACGCGGTGACTGTCGCCGCATTCTTCCTGACAAACTCCTGCACGGTCAGCGGCCCTTGCCCCGTTAGCGTGAGCACGTCGTCCGACATCCGGTCGTATCGCCCTGCGCGGTGCAGATTAGCCATTGTCACGAGGTGGTTCACCAGGTGAACCGGCAAGCCGCGCTCGAGCAGGCCGTCCCGCCAGGGCTCCACCGGAATGTCCTGAAAGGTGATCGTGCGGCCAAGCGCCGTCGAATACTCTTGTGCATAGAAATGCATGTTCTCGGACTGCGGACCGGTCAGGTGATAGATCTTACCGATGTGCGGCTGCGGATTGGCGAGCAGCGCGGCGACCACACGAGCAACGTCTTCCACTGCGACCGGCGAAGTCTTGCCCTCGCCGAACGGCAGTCTGATCTGATTTGATTCTCTGACAGAATCCAAAGTGAAGATCAGAAAGAAGCCTTCGAGCATCACTGTCGGCCGCACGTGCACGACCGGCAGACCGGACCAGTTCAGCGCCTGCTCGGCGAGCCAGTGCAGCTTGTGCTGCGGGCTCGCGGTGGTTTCGGTAATGCTCATCTGCGCCAGCGTCATCTGCGACATATTGATGAACGCCTTCACGCCGTGATACTTCGCCACCGCCGCCACATTGACCGTCGCAGCAAGATAGGCATCCGAAACCGACATACCGAAGTACATCGTCTCGCAGCCGGCAATAACCCGATGCATTGAATTGAGATCTAGCAGATTGCCTACCACGACCTCCGCACCCATGTCGCGCAACGCCTGCGCGCGTTCGTCTTCATTTCGCACCATCGCACGCACCGCTTTGCCTTGCTTCAACAGCAGTTCGGT
>JAKEER010000303.1 GCA_022616615.1 Acidobacteriota bacterium | reverse complement strand
GCTCTTCCCGGTCCAGATGGCGGCGAAAGAGAGAAGCCAACTTTCGACCCACGCGCGGAAGCTGATGCAAGTTGCCTGTACTGTTGAAATGAGCCAGGGCCTGGGAGAACTCCTCAATCGCTTCGCGCAACGCGTCGTGCTCCCAGCGGAGATCCGCCAGCAAGCCTCGGAGCTGAGGCTGCCTGCCTTCGAGGATAGGATAGAAGTGTGTCTCTTCCTCCTCGAACGCGTCCTGGCCCTCATAGATAAGGAACCTGCACAGGTCGTGGAGAGCCGTGAGGGTATCCAGGCATTGACTGTAGCCGCCATCCCTGGTCCGGCAGAGAACGGCGTCCAAGTCCAGCAGTCGTTGGCGAAGAATGCGGCTGCGCCTCATATGGGCAGGTAAGAGACGGCTGTACTCCATGGCGCTCCCCCCGGGCGTGCAATCCGCCCCGGGCGCTGAACATCATTCCACTAGTTCTGGTTGCCGTCTGTCCAGAACTGGACAGGAGCAGAAATAGCGAGGATCGGACGACAGCCGGCAAGACCCGGCTCCGCGCACGGTGCTACAGGCGGGATTGGTTCAGGTAAGCTTCCAGCCGCTCGGGAAAAACTCGGACCGCGCTCCGCCGATAGTCCAGCAAGCCCTGCCGGCGGAACTGGTTCATGATCATCGTGACATTCTGACGGGTAGTCTTCACCAGGTTGGCCAATTCCTGATGGGTGAGACTTCCGGCAAGCTCGATGCCGCCCTCTCCCGGCTGGCTGGCTGGCAGTCGGCTGAGACGAAGGAGCTCTTTTGCCAACCGCTCGTGAACCTCGTCAAAGGCCAGCGTGGCCACCTGCTCCTGACACTCGAACAGGCGGGCGCAAAAAAACATGACGAGCTCAAGCGTCAGCTCGGGCTTCTTCTTCAGAACATCGCGCAGCTCGGTCACATTGAAACAGGTAACCGTGGTAGGCTCCACCGCCATCGCCTGCTCGCTGCGCGCGCTTGCTCCACAGACGCAGAGTTCTCCGAAGAGATCACCATGGTGATAGAGGTCCAAGGTCTTTTCGTCGCCGTCCGAAGAAAGGCGGGCCACCTTGACTTGCCCCTCCTCAACCCTGTACACCGCATCGGGAGCGTCGCCCATGCGATAAATGACCTGGTTGCGACTGTAGCGGCGTTCGGTAGTGAGTTGTCTCAACTCGTCCCAGTGCTCGCGCACAAGCGACGAAAAAGTCAGACAATAGCTATGACTCTGCAACATTCGATCGCTCCCCCACTCTCTCTGCGATTCATTTCTCTGCGGTGGCGCTAGCCGGAGCGAGTTCCCGCTCGGCGTTCCCGAAGCTCGCGTTCGGCCTCGACCCAGTCCTCCAGATCATGTCCAAGTTCCCCTCCGCGTGCAAGATAGATCTCGTAGGCGCGCTGCTCGATTTCCTCCCGCGTCGGATCGTCGAATGCGGCCGGCAGCGAAGCTCTTTCAGAAGAGCTTCTAGCTCTTGGTGGGTTCCTTTTCTTTGAGTTTGCCACGACTGCCTCCTTTCGATGGCCGGGCACGGCCATCCTCTAGGCGAGGATTTCGATGGGCCCCTTGTCAGGCCATGACGATTCGGAAGACTGCTGGAGCAGGAATGCAGCCATCTCCGTCACCCAACTAGATGTAGCAGGGAGCCTCCTCGATTCAAGAGAAGGATGGCGGCGATTCGGTGGCGGGATGTGATCGGAGGCTGTCAGGCAGGCATGCCATCAAGCCGTAGAATAGTGGATGGAGAAAAGCAGGTCCTTCGACGCGTCCCAAGTGAAGTCGGAGCTTGCTCAGGGCATCCCGCCCCGTTCGTAGGCGCTTCGTCGCGCGGCCCTTCCTAGTTGAGCGAATGGGAGAGCCATAGCTTGGCCACTCGCCGACGGGAAAGGGGCGGGATGGCTGGGAGGCTAGGAGTCGAACCTAGATTCTCGGATCCAGAGTTAGAACCTCAAAACCTATCTTGTTGGTTCGTCATGCTCTTTCCTGCGCCTAGCCTCACGGTTTTGTACAGTATTTGGCGGGTTTTGGACCCAAGTTGGACCCAGATCTCGGCCTCCAAGGAGTCCGAGAATAGTCCGAGAAAACGTGTGCGCGCCTCGCCGTAGCGTCTTAGGTCGGCAACAGTTCAGAAACTAAACTCCCGCGATGGTGGCAGCCCTGAAAGGTACTTAGAAGCCGTACTGCCACTGAGGCTTCTTGAACTGGTTGATGATCCAGGCGGATCCGTTAGAGGGTCAACAAAATCAGCGTGCTGCAGCACCCAATCAGAAAGCGTTCGGAGTTAGGTGTTTTTCTTCTTCGGTGATAGCTGGGTCCTCTGAAATCGATTCAAGCGCGACAGCAAAAGTGCGGATGAGATTGCTCTTGTCCCGGGCGTGGGCGAGGGTCTCATGATCCGGTCGCGGGTTCGATCCCCGCCCCCGGCACCACCTTTTCAACAACTTACAGGCCCTCAAAACCGGCTCTCAGACCCAGTGTGGTGACTTTTGTGTCCAAGAATCTCGAGTGTTGACCAAGTCTACCTTCAGGCGCGACACAGCGAGGCGCTCGGGTTAGCCGCCTAGCGAGTTGGCAATTTCCTCTTCAGCTCGCCTTCTTCCACTCTTTCGCCTGGAAGGGCCGGTCCAGAGGAGTTTCAGCGAGGTGGTTGGTGTAGTTGGACAAAGTCTTGTAGCCCACGCCGAGGATCACCTCGAAGATGTGTCGACGGGTGTAGCCTGCGTCCAAGAAGGCCCTGATGTCCTCCTCCGCCGGCCAGCCACGGCTGCTGACGACCTTGACGACGAACGTCTTCAAGGCTTCCAGTTTCGCGTCGGGGATGGGGTGGCCTTCCCGAAGAGCCTCGATCACCTTGGCGGGCACCTTGGTCATCTCCGCCACTGCGCTGTGGGCGGCCACGCAGTAGTGACACTTGTTTTCCCGGCTGACGGCCAGCAGAATCACTTGCCGTTCCGCATTCGAGAAGGACGTCTTGTCGAACAAGTCCCCCAGGGCCAGGTAGCCCTTCAGCAGCGACGGCGATTCCGCCATCACCCCCAGCAGGTTCGGCAGAAAGCCGTACTTGGCCTTGGCCTGTTGAAGAGTTTCTCGCGCCCCTTCCGGCGCTGTGCTTTCGTTGTATAGCTTGTACTCATTCGCGGTCGTCATCGTTTTCCCTTTCCCTCGCCTGTTTGAGCTTATGCGGCAGTCGCGTTGAAACCTCCGAATCGAGGCCCGGTAGTAAGGGATGTCCAGCTCGCCCAAACGATTCATGAAGAGCGCGACCTTGGGCCTGAGGGGCGCGAACCCTTAAAGCATGTACCGCACATCCGAGCCCTGGGTCGGATAGGCGAAAAGAATCTCCTTGAGAGTCGCCGTCGTCATCCCGGCTTTCATCGCCAGGGCAAACAGGTTGATGATCTCCTCCGCGTGTGGTCCGAGGAGATGGGCGCCCAGAATCCGGTCGCTTCCCTCTTCGACCAGGGTCTTGAACGCCGAGCAGGTCTCGCCCACACGCCGGGACGAGTACCACCCGGCAGTGCTTTGATGGTTGACGCGGAACTTCAGGCCCTGCGACCGCGCCGCCTCTTCGCTCAGTCCGACCGCCGCCAGCGGCGGCAAGGTAAACACCACGCTGGGCACGGGGCCGTAGTCGGCCGTGCGGTGGTTCCCTTCCAGCAGATTGGCGGCGACGATTTGCGATTCGTAGCCCGCGACCGGCGTCAGCGGCGGCCCACCGCTGGCCGCCGCGTCGCCCGCGGCATAGACCGCCGGATTG
>JAKEER010000030.1 GCA_022616615.1 Acidobacteriota bacterium | reverse complement strand
TTAGTCTTGCTAACTTGTATTTCTTTTCTGCTTCCCGCATCAGGGGAAGCAAATGTTCATCCAGTGAGAGTCGGAGTTTTCAAGCTGTTCCGCCCTGAACGCATCGACATTGAGACGCGGCAGAGCGCGATCTTCACGCTGCGCAGCGGCGCGGCGCAGAGCTCGCAAGTTCTCGTCGGAGGACAGAAACTTCGGGTAGAACGCTTTGGTGAGCGGCTAAAGCTCAGCCTCTTCGAACGCGACGGCCACCTGCTGTATGAGAGCACCGCTGAAGGTGTGTTCAGCGAGGAGACGGCCTGCACTCTAAGCATTCCTGGGCAAATTCAAAGAGATTTTCTGGGACGTGTGGAGGTGCTCCTGCAACAGGGCCGATTGCAACCCCGGATCGCAGTGGCAGAAGAGATCGCGGTGCGTCAGATTCTGCGCTCGGAAATGGCGGAGTGCCGGCAACCGGAAGCGCTGAAAGCGCAGGCTATTTTGATTCGCTCCTACCTGAGAACATCGAGCGGGCGGCACCGGAAAGAAGGCTATGACTACTGCGACACGACCCACTGCCAGTTCTTCAGCGATTTCAAGGAAAGGGGAGATCGGTTTGAAGAAGCCGCGCGCGCCACACGCGGTTTGTTGCTGACCTTCCTGGGTAAACCCTTTCAGCCCCTCTACACGGCGGCCTGCGGAGGCCGCACGCTGGCCACGCACTCTCGCGACGCGCGTTTGCCGCAGGGCTCACGCTATGCGTACCGTCCAGTGGTTTGTGGCTATTGCGTCGCTCACCCGCTGTTTGCCTGGGAAACGACGGTGGAGAGGAAGCAGTTCGTCCGCGCCTTGAAGGGAGAAGTTCCCGAAGATCCGACTGAAACCCTCGCCAGCCTGGCTCAACCCAGGGAGGAAGACGAGTTGCGAGAATTGAAAGAAAAGATTCGCATCCGCGTTGGACGGCTGCTTGGCTGGAACATCATACGGAGCGACCGCTATTCAATTGATGCAAGTGTCGATCCCGTGCGGATCCGAGGCCACGGCTCCGGCCACAATCTTGGACTCTGCCAGGCAGGCGCCATCGAGATGGGCCGGCGGGGCAGGAGTGCCACGGAGATTCTTAGCTTTTACTTCCCGGGGTGCAGGATTGAAGGCGTCAAGAAGTAGTGAGAAAACTCGGTGACAGAAGTCGAGACCGATCAAGGAGCCCATCGAGGCGTGGCGCCGCAGAGACGGTCTAGCGCCTCAGTGATCGAACTGAGTTTTAGTTCCAGCGCCTTTTTGATTTTGTTGCTGTTTAACGAGCAGTCAGGCGGACGAGGGGCGGCAGAAGCCACGTCGGACAAGCGAACTCTCTCCACTAGACCCGCGGGCGCGCCGATCGCCGCGCAAAGCTTCTCCGCAAATTCGAAACGGCTCGCTCTGTCGGGCCCACCCAAATGGAAGAGCCCCTTCAGAGCCTTCCCGGCGATGAACTGGCTTATGGCTTGAACCGCATCTTCGACGCAGAGGAAGGTGCGATACTGGTCAACAATGCAAGGTAGTTTCTTTCCGAGAAGCGCCTCTTGCTCTAACTTCTCAAAGAAGTTTGGCCGAATGCCGCTGCCTCTCCCGTAAAGAGTGCCAATCCGCAAAGTCACGTAATAGCTGCAGTGGTTTGTAATCTCGAGTTCCCCTAAAAATTTGGTTTTCCCGTAGTAGCTGATCGGCGCTGGGTCATCCGCCTCGCCGTAGTCCCCTCTCTTGCCGTCGAAGACAAAATCCGTTGAAGTGTAGATCAGTTTGGAGCCCAGCCGGTTTGCACACTTTGCCAGCTCGCGCGTGCCAAAGGTATTCAAGGTGAGCGCTTCCTTATGATGGATTTCACAGAAGTCTGGATTGGAGTAAGCCGCGGTGTGAACGATGGCTGTTGGATCGACAGTTTCGCACAGCCTTGCGATCTTGGCCCAGTCGGAGAGGTCAAAGGCGAAGGTTTCAACGCCAGGAATCGAGACCTGATGGTCCAGGCAGGTCCCGTAGATGCGGTATTGATCCTTCAGACGGCACGCCAGATTCCAGCCTAGAAAGCCGCTGACGCCAGTGATGAGGATTTTCTCCATGATCGGTTGGCGGTTCCTCAAAGGTCGATCGTGAACGGTCTCAACCTGCGAGCTACGGACGCAACATTTCCGTGCGGACCGTCACGGCGTCGATGCGTTGCAGGTTCGGCTCAAACCCAATGCCTGGACCATCAAGGAGTTGAATTCGGCCTTGGGAGTCGACCTCAACTTCGGGATCGATGATGTCTCGATGAAAATAACGCTTGCTGGCCGACACGTCGCCAGGCAGAGAGAAATTTTGCAGTGCCGACATCGCAATGTTGTGGGCACGTCCGATGCCCGCCTCCAGCATGCCGCCACACCAGACTGGAATAGAATGGGCGGCGCAAACGTCATGCACCCTCTTTGCTTCCGTGTGTCCGGCGACGCGCCCCAGCTTGATGTTGATGATCCTGCAGGCGTCCGACTCGATGGCCTTGCGGGCGTCTTCGGCATCGAGAATCGATTCATCCAGACAGATCGGAGTCTGGATGGCCCTCTGCAGTTGAATGTGGTCGATGATGTCATTCCAGGCCAGCGGCTGTTCGATCATCATCAGCTTGAATTCGTCCAGCCGCTTAAATAGATCGATATCCCGCAGCGTATAAGCGGAATTGGCGTCGCACATCAAGAGGCTGGCTGGAAATTGACGCCGCACCTCGCGCACAACGTCCAGGTCCCAGCCCGGCTTGATCTTGATCTTGATGCGCTGATACCCGGCGTGGATCTCCTTCTCGACCTTCTTCAGCAGCTCTCCAATGCTCTGCTGAATGCCAATGGAAACGCCGCAGTCGATGCTCCGGCGGCTGCCACCCAGAAGCTGATGCAGTGGCTTGCCTGATTGCCGGGCGCGGAGGTCCCAGAGGGCGATCTCCGCGGCTGCTTTGGCCATGCCATGACCCCGAATGGGCTTCAAGAGGACAGCTGCATCCGGAGGGCTTTGAATCGGGGTCTGAAGAACTCGCGGGATGACGAAGTCGCGCAAGATATGCCAGGCGGTGCCGGTGGATTCGTGGTTGTAAAACGGCCCTTCCGGAGAAGTCGCTTCTCCCCAACCCACCACACCCTCACTGAAGATTCTGACGAGAATGATTCGCCGCTGCGTCGTGCGGCCAAAGCTGGTTTCGAAGAAAGACACCAGCGGCATCTGGATTTCGCGGAGTTCAATTTGATCGAGTTTCATGGGGATAGGCACATGGCAGCAAAACGATATCTGAAGAGCTTGAAGCGTGATACGTGATGCGTGAGGAGTAAGGTAAGCATTACGGTATAGGAATGTTGCTGAGAAGCAGCGAGAGCTCTTGCAGAACTTGCCCTTCCTGCACCGCGAGGTCGGGCGTACTCCGATAGCCGCCTTTCTTCTCACCAATTTTGAAACCACGTTGTTGTGGGACCATCGTTAGCAGCAAGTGGGTGACCTGAGTTAACAGACCAACGCGGTGGTTGGCGATAGCCTCCCCAATGACAAAGCGTCCCTTGTAATACCAGTCACGACCTTCCCGGGCTGACCCGAGAGCGTACTCATAAAAAGCGGGCGCGATCACGGCCTGTATTTCGCGAATAGCCTTCGGCCAAGTTCGCACTGATTGAGCCAATCGACCGATAGAGCTGGTCGGACAGTCCCAAGGTGCGTCTATCACTCATGAGCTTTGTCACATCTCTCCAAGCCACATCGGCCAAAAACATTGCCAATCGATAGGCTTCGATTCTCCAGAGAGTATCTTGGGTAATTGCTTCAGGAACTGTTTTCACCCATTCGTCATAATTCATTGCCGTTTACCAGTGTAGATGCCAGAACGCTGCCCGTCACGCATCAAGCATCACGTATCACGCCTCACGTATCACGCCTCACGTATCACACATCCTTCACAATTTCAGCACCAACTGCGTCAGCAGCGCCGCCCGGGGAACGAGGCTTTCAATCAGAACATGTTCGTGGAGTGCATGCGGTCCGGCGCCGTCAGGCCCTAACCCGTCAAGCGTGGGGATTCCCAACGCCGCGGTAAAACAGCCATCGCTTCCGCCTCCGGTCTCCCCTTGTGCCAGTTCGATGCCGATCTGAGCCGCGAGCGCGCTGGCCCGGTGGAACAGATCCACGATCTTTGCTGTCCGCTCCATGGGCGGCCGATTGATTCCGCCGGAGATCTGCAAGCTGGCGCCACGATTCTTCGGCTTCAAGCCCCGCAGCAGCGCTGTCAGGCGCTCACCCTCGGCGGCGGCGGCAATGCGAACATCCACTTCCATCTCCGCCTGGCTGGCAACGACGTTGGAACGCGAACCGCCGCGAATGACCCCAACGTTGACCGTTGTTCCCTTGGCTGGATCATTCAGTTTATACACGGCCAGCACCTGATGCGCCAGTTCCTGAATAGCACTGACGCCTTTCGAGTAGTCAACCCCAGCATGAGCGGCGACGCCCTGGGCCGAAATCGTAAAGCGGCCAACGCCTTTGCGAAACGTCTTGAGAGCGCCGCCGGGAAGACAGGGCTCCACCACTAGCACGGCCTCGCTCCTTTGCGCCTCCGCTTCGATGAGTGGCCGCGATGTAAGGCTTCCAACTTCCTCGTCTGAGTCCAGGAGAATAGTGACAGGCCGGCCGAGTTCCGAGGGATGGGTGGCGAGATATTTTGCCAGGGCCAAGACGAGCGTCAGTCCGCCTCGCATGTCGAAGGCGCCCGGTCCAAACAACTTTCTGTTTTCAATCCGGGCCGGCCTGCGCTGGCTTTCGCCTAGGCCCCACACCGTGTCGAGATGGCCGAGGATGAGAATCGGCTTCCGGCGCGCACCCGCCCCGGTCCAGCGAGCAAGCAGGTGATTACCAGCCTCTTGATTCTGTAGAATCTCAGTTTGCGCTCCACAACTTCGCAACTGCCCGGCAAACCAGGTGGCCAGCCGATCAAGCGGCTGTTTCTGGTCCGAAGGCGTGTCGGTGTTAATGAGCTTCGTAAGCCACTGGACCATCCTGGGTTCAAGAAGCTGAAAGAATGACAGAAGACCCTGCGCGGGCAATGGCTGCACTCTGGAAGTGCCGGCCCTGGGCCGAGCGCCGAGACCCAGCAACCCCTTGGGAGCGGGCCGGCAGCCGCAATGTTCCTGATGCGCCCGGTGCCAAGCCAAGCGTTGCTCCACAGTCGCCTGGCGCGGCATTCTGTTTTGCTGGTGCCACTTCGTGTTCATGAAGTTCGATTTGCTGAAGAAAGGGAAACTTCAGGCGCCAGGCAACATTCGGGATTCTAGTAGAACAAGGCAACCTGAACAATGGCTGAATGGATGAGCACAGGGCTGGGTCAAAGTCTTCCCGAAGCTGTAAAAAATTGCTGTTCTATCTCCT
The DNA here is from genome assembly GCA_022616615.1 of Acidobacteriota bacterium. Taxonomy (GTDB): domain Bacteria; phylum Acidobacteriota; class Terriglobia; order Versatilivoradales; family Versatilivoraceae; genus VFZK01. The sequence continues at coordinate 132 of JAKEER010000030.1, read as the reverse complement.
GCTCGATCTCCCGGCGTACTTCTGCTGCAATTTTTTTTTAAGCTGCTCGGACTCCTTCTCGCCTTCTGCCTCGGGGACCGGACGTAACTGGCAAAGCCGCTCGTTGACCTCCACCCATTGTTCCAACCAGCG
>JAKEER010000302.1 GCA_022616615.1 Acidobacteriota bacterium | reverse complement strand
GCAGTAAGGGTGAAAAGGCAGGGTACGAGCCCACCGCGCCGGCACCGCTGCCCCCAAGGTTCTCATTGGCCCGTCAGCAGGGCGATGGCCTGCTGGGCCTTAGCGATAAGGGCGTCGGCATCAGCGGGACCGGGTCAAACGGCCGGCGCTGGACAAGCTCATGCCCGACGCCCGCCGCGGCCTCAGCCTCGCCCAGCTCGCTCGCGCCTACAACACCAGCCGCGGGACCATCAGCCGCGTCCTGCAGCAGGCCAACGGCGTCGGCTCAAAAACCTGCCCACACACCCCGCTCCAAGTGGTTGAATCTACCCTGCTGGAATCAGCCGATTAGCCTGTATCGCAAAGAGTGGATTGTGGGCTCCAGTTCTCCTCATCCTACGGCTCGCTTTCTCTTCCGCCCACGGCCCTTTCGGTATGTGTTCTTCTTGACCAAGAGTACTTCGGCTACGCCCTGCTCGGTCCACAGCCGGTAGCGCTTCCTTCCCACTTGCATGGTCCTGGGCTTTACCCTTCCCTCGTAAATCCATGTCTCAAGGGTGGACCGTGCTACACCAGCTAGCTCGGCGACCTGCTGCGTAGAGAAGAAAACGGTCCTAGATGACCTAATACGGGGCATCTTGTCTCGTATTTTAGCGTTTAAAGGAGCGCTGTTGCACTACAAAACGCTCTCCCAGCGCGGCTTTCCCTCGCTCGTGGTCCTGCCTGCCCAAACCTGTACCAGGGACAGGATTGACAATCTATCCTACCTGAAGCAAAGTCCGCACTACTTCGAGAGGTTGCGAGGGGGGCCTGGCATGCGAAGCACTGTCATTGTTTTCTTCGTCCTGTTTGTTCTTGCCAGCACAATCGGATCGGCCCCACTGACGGCGCAGGAATCGCCGCAGCGCGACCCGCGCGCGCTGAGCCTTGTCGCCCAATCCCTGGCTGCGATGGGAGGTGTGGTTCCGTCGGATTCGGTCGCTTCAGGGAGGATAGAGCTGGTCGCCGGCTCCACAACGGACAGCGGCAGGATCCGCATCCTGACCCGTGGGGTCGACCAAACGGCTGAGCAGATTCAAACCTCGGAGGCGAGTCGAACGATTGCGTACTCGCGCAGGCAGGCGGCGGAACAAGAGGGAGCGACCAGAAAGGGATACTCCCTCGAACTCGCTGTAAGCAGCCAATCCGCAGCCTTCCCTCTAACACTCCTTGCCGCTGCATTGAACAACCCGGAGACCGCCTTCTACTACCTAGACGTTGAAACCGTGGAAGGGGTTGCCGCTCACCGAATACGCTTTTGGAACTCCTTCGCCAGTAAGCCTCGATTCCAATATCTCGCTGCGTTTACCGTCACCGACCTCTGGATCGACGCAGCTTCCGGTCTCCCAGTCAAACTGTCCTACGAGCGTCGCGCAGCGTTTGGCGCCGAGGGCGCGATTCCCGTGGACGTTTACTACTCCGGATATCGAAACGTGGGGGGCGTACTTTATCCGTTTCTGATCAAGAAGTCATTCAATGGTACACCGTGGGCCACGATCGCGATTGAGAATGTCGTGTTGAATCAAGGCTTGACCGACGCCGACTTCCCGGTTGAGTCGGAAGGGGGTGGGCTGTGAGGCGCGCGATCCTTGCCGGGCTCGGCGTTCTTCTGTTCATCGTCCCTGCGTTCGGTCAAGACCCAACGACAGGATTCCCCCCGTACGGCTCTTTCGCCGACGGGCGGTTCGACGCCGTGAACCGTCAGAACTTGAATGTCAACTTTGCCATTCCCATCGTTTCGAGTCCTGGACGCGGCACGGATTTCGGCTTTGGCGTCGTCTACGACTCGCTGATCTGGAAAAAGGTCACCTCCGGCAGCACCACTACTTGGTCGCCGGTGACAGACGAGAATGGTGTCGCAACCTGGGGATGGAAGAAAGACTTTCCGATCGGTTTCATTTCCTACACCGGCACTACGACTACTCAGACTATAAAGTGCTTTTACAACTGGGGGTGGGAATGGGACACCAAGACAACAGTAACCCGCGACAACTACGCCTATACCGATCCGGCCGGCACACCCCATAAATTTAGCGTCAGTTGGCAGCAAGTGGAGGCGTGCGATTTCCCCTCGACGCCCACAGGAACTTTCACAGGTACTGCCACCGATGGAAGCGGATTCTACATCGACATCAACGCGCCCACGTCGCCTTTCGTACGGAGTTCGTCAGGAATAAAGATCAACCATACTGCCGGCAGCGGCACAAACAAGTTGACCGACACGAACGGGAATTACATCAGCAAGACTACCGTTAGTGGGACTGAAACACACTGGATTGACGCGCTGGGCCGGATCACCTTGAAGGTCAAGAGCCCGTCCTCGACAACCATGGAGTACCATGTGCTGGACAAGGACGGGAATTATCAGGTTACGACGCTCACCCTTCAACCGTTTAACATCAAGACGAACTTTGCGTGCTCGGGCGTGGTTGAGTACACGAGCACGGGACCGGTCAACTTGCCCGTCTCCATTCTTCTTCCCAATGGGCGCTCCTACTCCTTCACGTATGAAGTCACACCCGGCTTCAGCGACAAAGTCACGGGACGTGTCAAAAGAGTCACGCTGCCCACCGGCGGCTTCTATGAGTATCAGTATCCCGCCACGCCCAACAATGGGATTATCTGCGCAGACGCCACGGTCAACAACCTCACCAGAGTGATCCATGACGGCGTCTCGTCGGTCACCTGGCAGTTCGTTCGCCCGGACTCATTCAAGACCGTTGTAACGGCGCCGCAACTCCCCTACGACTCCGCCGCCAACCAGTCCACCTTCACGTTCAATTCCAGCAAGCAGCTCACCAGCCAGAAAATCTACCAGGGAAGCGAAACTGGCGGCACGCTCCTGCGAACAATTAACACCACCTGGGCGGCCAACGGCACACCCTCGGGCACCACCGTTATTCTTGAAGATGGATCGAAGCAGTCAAAGACTGAAACTGTCTTTGACACGTACGGCAACCTGACTCAGCTAAAGGAATACGATTGGGGAATTGGGGCTCCGGGATCCATCGTCCGTACGACAACACTTGGCTACGAGACGGGCGCAGCCTATGCCAATCTGAACATTCGCAACCGAGTCAAGCAGCAGATACTGCGCGAAGGAGACGTTACCGGGGCCATCAAGTCCCGCACCGACATCGTTTACGACACGGCCACTGCTTTGACCTGCGTCACCGGTGCCGCCCAGCATGATGACACCAACTACGGCTGCAGCTTCACGACCCGTGGCAATCCGACCAAGACTACAACCTATACGAATGCAGCCACTCCGAGCGGGGCTGTGGACAAGTTCTTTACCTACGACTCCCTGGGCAACCTGCGCCAGGGAGACGTGAACTGCTGCCAGCAGAAGCAGTGGGCCTTTTCCGCCGCCACCCAGTACGCCTATCCTGATTCTGTGACAGATGGTCCGCCCACCGGTACTCAGCTTACCACCAGCTTCACCTACAACTTCAACACCGGCCTGTTGAGCTCCACGACCGATCCGAACAACAAGACCACTTCGCTTAGCTACGACACCCTCAGGCGACTGACGGCGGTTACCCGGCCCGACAATCAGCAAATCACGACCAGTTACGATGACACCAACCGCATCATCATCGTGGAGGTGCCAGTACAGGGTACCGACCGGGCGCGGCGCAGGACCGAGTATGACCAATTGGGCCGCCCGTTCCGGCAATGCCTGCTGAATAGTGGGGGTGCGACCGTCTCTTGCACTGAGACGCAGTACGACGGTCTTGGCACGCCCCACAGGGAGAGCAACCCCTTTCCCGACACAGCATGGTATTGGACGGAGACTCGGCTTGACGCTCTGGGGCGGCCCACGCTGGTTATTCCGCCTGACGGGTCCCCTACCTCGAACCGAACCGTGCACTCCTATGCAGGCAATGCAGTCACTGTGACCGATCCCACCGGGAAGCAGCGGAAAACAGAAACCGATGGCTTGGGGCGATTGGCGAAAGTCTACGAGCCGGACATCGCCAGTGGCAATCAACTTACTCAGCTGACGACAAACACATACAACGTGCTGGGCCTGCTCACCCAGGTGAGCCAGGGCGTGCAGACGCGCACGTTCAACTACGACGACCTGGGACGAGTGACCAGCGGCACGACGCCGGAGGCCGGCACGGTCAGCTACCAGTACAACAGCTTCAACCTGGTCACCCAGCGCACCGACGCCCGCGGCGTCGTCACCACGTACAGCTACGACGGGTTGAACCGCCTCACCCAAGTGAGCTACAGCGATGCCACGCCGCAGGTGAACTTTTACTACGACTGGGCCGAATGGCCTTTCCACACCAACGTCATTGGCCGGCTGAGCCACATGGTCAATGGCGGCAATTGGTTTGAGTTCGGCTATGATTCCCTGGGCCGGGTTACCATAGTGGCCCGGTGGGTGGACTCCGCCGGCGGAACCGTTACGTACGCCTACAACCACATGGGCGAGCCGACATCCATCACCTACCCCTCAGGGCGGGTGGTCAACTACGCCTACGACTCCGTGGGGCGGCTGACCTCGGTGTCGAGCGGTGGCACCACCTACGCCAGCGGTTTCGCCTACAACCCCGCCGGGCAGGTGACCAGCTTCAACTACGGCAACGGGGTGCGGGGTGTCTTTGACTACTCCCCGGAGCGGCTTCTGCTGACATCGCTGCGCTACACAAAGCAGGATACAATCTTGCTGCTGCTGAGCTACGGCTACACGCAAAACGGAGGCAACAACGGGCAGATGACCAGCATCACCGATGCTATGCAGTCTGGGCGCACCGTTAACTACACCTACGATGCGCTGGGAAGGCTTGCGACCGCCTTGACCCAGGGCTCGGCCAGCTACCCACAGTGGGGCTTGTCGTGGACCTACGACCGCTACAGCAACCGCACCGCGCAGACCGTTACCGCCGGCACCGCCCCCTCGAATTCCCTAACAGTCAATCCCATTAACAACCGCATCACCGGCACCGGGTTCGGCTATGATGCTAGTGGCAACATGACCCAGGACGGCTTGAATACCTACACCTACGAGGCGGAGAACCGCATCAAGACGGTGAACGGAACCGGCGCCACCTACACCTACAACGCCACCGGCCTGCGAATCAAAACGGTCGTCGGCTCCACCACGACGCGCTATATCTACTCCGGCTCCAAAGTCATCGCCGAGTACGTCAACGCCTCGCCGCCCGCCGCGCCGGCGCGCGAGTACATCTACGCCGGCGGCCAACTCATAGCCACCATTGCGGGCAGCACTACCACCTACCACCACCCGGACCACCTCTCGGTGCGCGTGAACACGGATTCGGCGGGAAACAAGGTCGGCGAGCAAGGCCACTACCCTTATGGGGAAACCTGGTACATGCAGAACACCACCACCAAGTGGCAATTCACCACCTACGAGCGCGACGCCGAATCCACCCTCGACTACGCCGTTTTTCGCTATGACTGCAGTCGCTTGGGTCGGTTTATGACCCCTGATCCAATAGCCGGTGGCATCGGTGATCCACAAAGCATGAATCGTTATGCATATACACGTAACGACCCGGTGAACTTTGTTGATCCTCTCGGCTTGCTGTGCGTTACTAGTGTCCGCATTTGGCGGGAAGACTATTATGACATTTACTTGGACTCAGACACAGAGCAGCCTATCAATGTTCCTACGGGATCGGGAATTTTTGCGGGCGTCGGCCCCACCTATTGCACACGGCCCTTGAATCCCCGTGAGCCCCAGGATAAGGAACAGGGTGAAGAACAGGGTGAAGAAAATAGCATTTGCGACCAGATCATCGCCCAAGGTGGTGGATTTGTTCAACAAGGCACACTAACATACCAGTTTGACAGCCAGGGGAAATTCGTAGGTCTGAAGTTCCCCGTGACCGGCCCTACGGAGGCCGCCAACGTGGGGGGCTTTATGATCGGCCCTGGTACTTCCTTCGGAGCTGTACTAAACTCTCCGAATAGCATAAGTTTTGGCTTCAGCGACCCGGTTCGAACCTCAGATTTCTTTGGGGTTTTCTTCTACGTGGCCACATTCTCCGGGGGACAATTCACTGAGGTTCGTGGGGCTGCTGCAGTGGGCCCTTTTCCGCTCGGACCAAAGAGGACTCCAAGCTCTCTGCTGCGAGCTCTCTTCAATCGAAATGATGACCTCAAGAGACTGGCCGAACTTATCCAATCGACACTTGGCTTCCTGAATGCGGCTGTTGATTGTTATTCTCTTTTTGGAGCAAACTGAAATGAGCACACCTAAGACAATCGTGATGACGGTACTAGCAACCATCAGCCTCATCCTGTTGGCCATGTATACAAGCTGGACGATCCAGAAGCCACCTGAGCAGGGAAACCTAGAAGAGCTTTTCAAGGCAAATGTGGGAACGATGTTGTCTGTACCTTCAACCCACGTCATTGAGGCGGAGAGGCAGAAAGAAAAGTTCGCTACTTATTTGAGCGCGATTCAAGTAGCAAGAATTGCGTTGCGCAGACCTGAGGAGTTGCGGACGCCGAAGGAGAGCACAAGTCTGGAAGGCGTTGCGACCAAGGACCAGCTCGACGCTTGGAACCACCCTTTTTGTGTTTCGAGGATTGAAGGTAAGGTGGTGGTCATTAGCGCAGGCCCGCACATTGACCCAGCTCCTGGATGCCAGAACGTATTTGCAAGCCCCTTGGATTTTCCTCACCTAAGAGTGGGTCTCATTTACACCTATCCTTCTGGGGCTATTGTCATGGTATTTGACAAAGATCTGACGGAGAAGGCGCCGCCGGGCTGAGGGAAAGGAGAAGGCTAACAGGAGCACCATGCGCCGTATTTTCTCGTGGACCAGAGTGATTGCGGAATACGTCGACGGCACAGCGGTTGGCTCTCTCACACGCGAGTACATCTACTCGGGCAGCAACCTGCTGGCAACCATCGAAGGGGGAACGACAAAGTACCACCACCAGGATCATCTCTCGGTGCGGGTGAACACCGATTCGGCGGGAACCGTCATTGGGCAACAGGGGAACTGCCCCTACGGCGAGGCGTGGTATTCCACCAGCGCCACCAAGTGGCGCTTCACCTCCTACGAGCGCGACCCCGAATCCACCCTCGACTACGCCATGTTTAGGTATGACAACTCCCGTCTTGGCCGGTTCATGCAGACCGACCCCATCGCCGGCTCGGTCTCCGACCCTCAGTCCCTCAACCTCTACGCCTACACCCGCAACGACCCGCTGAACCTCGTCGACCCCTTGGGCTTGCTAATCCAGGTATGTTCGCGAATCGAGGGAGGACAAAGGAATTGCACGTGGACCTTCGAAAGTTGGTATGAATACTTTTGGTACAGATGGGGTTGGAATCGATCGGGCGGCGGCCGGCCCGAACGTCGGCTCCCAACCGATCCCGATAGCGGCGGTGGCGGCCCTGGCGGCATTGGTGAGATCTTGGAGAACCTCCCGAGGGCACTGACTTGCGCTGCCACCTTGCCAATGCAGTGGCTGGCTAGCGCCGGACATCAAACTATCGGTATAGGCTTTGGGGGGTCTGCTGGAGTCGGATTCATATCAGGAGTTGCTGTTACGGGAGGTGTGGCAGCCGTAGCGAACCCGCAAGGCCAAGTGGGTCTCTCACTGACGGGAGGAGGAAACCCGGGGTTCGGCGTCTATGGTGCCGGTGCCACGGGTGGATATCAGGTCACCAGGTCAAGTGCGCAGAACTTCGATCAGTTTTCGGGCCGTGCGGACGGATTTGGTGTTTCTGGCGGCCCTTATGCTTTTGAAATGGCTTTTGGTAACGCGACCACCTCCACTTTAACCGTAGGGGGCGGAGTGGGAGGGAAGATCGCTTCTGCCCAGACAACGTACACCACAGTTCCCATCGTGGTTGACTGCAATTGAATGGAGGACAATGATGCGCCACCAGCCATTCAGTATCCTCGTGGTTGCAATCGTCGTCACTGCCTTAGCGGTTGTCAACTGGGGTTTCTTGGAAGCGATGCGACGAGACAGTGAACTAAGAAGCACGTTGTATTACGAGAGGTACGTAGAAGCAAGGTCCGTGATGTTATCCCCAACATTCCTGGTTGCTGACCTGGCTTTCATTTGTTTGGGCATGTGGTGGGTATTCAAACGCAGACAAGGCATGCGCGACCAGGAATGGCGCAAGATAAGGGATGCAGAACGGCTTATTGTGTTTGCAATGATGCTTGGAAATATCTACGGTCTCGCGTTGCTGTATTTTGTACCGCTTTGAGCGAAGCGCATAGACCCCCACCCAAGGACCTACTCGTACCTCAGGGCATCCATCGGTGGAGGCGGGCCGCTCTACTGGTACGGGCTGGAACGAGCCGGCACCGAGGTCTTCTTGGAAACCGACCTGACGGGGGACGTTCATACTGAGTACATCTTCTTCAACGGGCAGCGGATTGCGCGGCGGGATCCGGACGG
>JAKEER010000301.1 GCA_022616615.1 Acidobacteriota bacterium | reverse complement strand
GCAATGAGAACAGCGGTCGGGGGAACAGGCTCAGGGCCGTCAGCAATGAGAACAGCGGTCGGGGGAACAGGCTCGGGGCCGTCAGCAATGAGAACAGCGGTCGGGGGAACAGGCTCGGGGCCGTCAGCAACAAGGAGCGCTCTTGCTGAGTCGAGCCACTGTTCTGCAATAGAAAGAGTGGTGTAGCTACCGAGGGAGACTAGAAAGACCACTACGACGAGAGACTTCAGGGCAGTCTTTTTCATTTGCGTTTTCCTTTCAAGGTTTGGGTTTTGGATAGAGAAAGCACTACTTGGGGGACCAGACATCTACTAACTCAGAAAGGGAATTTTGCTTTTAGACAGGGCATCACCTCCCTTCGACAACTGTGCCTGTGCATCCCGGGGCAATACAAAATTCAACAGGGAGCCAGAAGAAAAACTCAGAAAATCCAAAAAATTAATCTTGATTTGAACAATATTCCTGTGCTAATAAATCACTTGCGCTGAATATAGCGCATCCTCCTACAAAATCAAATCTAAATCACACAGGAAGGGGAAAAACCTTATGAGAGGAACACGGTCGGAGATGATTGACCAAGTGTCTGACATGGTGGAAAGCATTCTGGTGCCTGGGAAACTGGTTCACAAAGTACTGTCTGTCGTAGTCAACCTGACAAACTCAGAACGAGGAGTTGTCTTCGTTCTTGGCGACGGTAATAAGCTCGACTCAAAGGCGTCAGCTGGCAGCAACACGAGCGATCTCAGCGCAACCAAGGATGTCTCTAACGCCTATTTGAGCGAGCTGAGCAAGGGACCCGGAGTAACCTATGTGGCGGATACACGTAAGGATGAAAGATTTCGCAAGATTTCCGTGCTCAAGGGCAGCGATATTCTTTCCTTCGCTTGTATGCCTCTGAGAGTGGAAGGGTCGCTTTACGGCATCCTTTACCTGGATAGCACGGTTTCGGCGCGGCTGTTCTCGTCGCTGGATCTAGAGCGCATCGGGCGTTACGCTAAGCTCATCACGAACGCCATGATCAGAGAGCAAAAGCTTCCAGACATCGATATCAAAGTGGCGGCCGTGTCTGTCAACGATTACCTCGCCGAGCGAACCATCGACGAGATCGAGCGGCAACAGTTGAGTGCTCTTCTTGCAAAGAACAATTGGAACGTCACCCGAACATCGCAAGCGATGGATGTGCCTCGAAGGACGCTCTATAACAAGATGACGAAGCATGGAATCCGGCGCCCGCGCCGAGGGAAACTGATGGCTTCGGCAAGCTTGGCCTAGCCAGCTAGCGCACCCGCCAGTGACCGCGCTCCCAGTCCCTTTCTCAGATCGAGAGAGCCCCGAAGTTTGGGGCTTTCCTTCCGCTTGCAGATCTCCCCGAAAATAAAAGAAATGCTGTCTACCTTTTCGGATGAAGAATCCTGAGCCCAAAAAAGATTGTAGGACGCGGACGCTGGCGTCAGATCTCTTTCAAGAAATGGTGTCTCGCGAACCTGAGCAGATTGATCTGGCGGTGACAGCCCTGCTGATAGCGCTAGATGAATACCCCGGACTGAACGTGCGCGCATGCCTTCAGAAAATCGACGGGCTTGCGGTAAAGATTGCGCCGCAGCTGCCGTTTTGTGCGGCAGACCGGCCCATGGATGCTATTGAAACGATCAACCGGCAGCTCTTTAGGGTGGAGGGATTTCATGGCAATCAAAGAAACTACTATGACCCTCGCAACAGTTTTCTCAATGACGTGATACAACGAAAGACCGGGATCCCGATTACTCTGTCGGTGCTTTACATGGAGGTGGGAAAGCGGCTCGGCTTAAGACTGGAGGGCGTGGGCATGCCCGGACACTTCATCGTCAAGTGTGTTCACGAGGGGCTGGAGATCTTTATCGATCCCTTTAACTGCGGCCAGATCCTGCTGGAGGAAGACTGTCGAAAAAAACTAGCTCAAATGCATGGACAAGATTTTCAGTTCGAACGTTCCTGCCTGAATGCTGTTAACAACCGCCAGATCCTGGCAAGAATGCTGGGCAATCTGAAAGGGATTTATTGGAATCAGCAGAACTACGGTAAGGTGCTTGCCATCATTGAGAAAATCCTTTTCATCGACCCAGACGCCGCAGGAGAACTTCGCGACCGCGGCTTTGCGCATTACCAGCTCAACCATCTTTCCCTAGCCATGAAGGACTGGTTCCGCTACCTGGAGCTGCGGCCAGCGGCGCCCGATGCCAGTGAAGTGAAGAAAAGCCTGAAGCTTGCTGGACATAGTCTTGCCCTCAGAAATTGAGCTGCCTGCCGGCTGGCTGCAGGTGCTCTTTCGTTTCCCGGGAGACTCGGCTAGAAAGCCCCCGCCCGATTGCCAGCACCAATGGATCTTCATGGAGCGAAGTGGTCAAATCCTCCCGGCAAGAGCTGCTGCTTGTCGTTGCCGTGCAGGAGCCAAACACCGGGGGTGCGGGTGAGGCAGCCAATTTCGTGAACGGGTAGGCCATGAATGTGTTTCGGTACCCGCGGCCCCAGCCGCGAAGGAACGGCAAAAAGCAGTTCGTAATCTTCGCCGCCATGCAAGGCGTAATGGAGTGGGTCCTTCGAAAGCAATCTGCGCTGTTGTATGGGAATTCCTGGCAGCGGAATTTGGGAAGCTTCAATCATTGCTCCGACACCACTCTGCCTGCACAGGTGGTTAAGGTCTGTGGAGAGCCCGTCGCTTAGATCGATCATTGCGGATGGCAGACGCCGCTCCGCCAGAAAGCGACCGGCGGTGCAGCGCGGGAGCGGCCTCAGATGCCGGCGGGCGGTTACAGACCGTGCAGGCCGCTTCCGCGAACGCGAGAGCATCTCCAACCCTATTGCAGAGCCGCCCAATTCTCCTGTCACATAGAGCAAGTCTCCGGGCATTCCACTGCGCCGAGTCAGCATTCTTCGGGGCTCGACCTCGCCGATGATCGTTACATCGAGAAAGATCCCCCGCGGCGACCGGCAAGTGTCTCCGCCGATGAGAGTGACCTCGTGCTGGCGAGCCAGCGCCGTCAGGCCACGATAGAAACGCCGCACGAAACCGGGAGTGACTTCACTGGGCAGCGCGATGGAGGTGGTGACGTAGAGCGGCGTGCCACCCATGGCTGCAATATCGCTCAGATTCACTGCCAGGGCTTTCCAGCCAAGATCCTCGGCAGAGCAGTATCGAAAGTCGAAATGAATCCCCTCGACTAGCGCGTCGGTCGAAATCAGCACGAGACGGCCGCGCCGCATCCGAAAGGCAGCGGCATCGTCGCCGATAGAGAGCGCCAGCCGGCGGTCTCGTGGGCGGGAGGCAATCTTCTGGATCTCCCGGATCATCTGGACTTCGGAAGGGAGGCCGGAGCGCATCAGGACCTGCGGGGTTTCTTTGCAGAGGCGGGACGAGAGGAGTTCGGACCCAGAGCGATGTCGAGCACTTGCTTGACCTCCTCAACCGGAGTGATCTTCATGGACGCGCGGACGCTTTTCGGGATTTCGTCCAGGTCCTTGCGGTTCAGATGAGGAATGATCACCTGCTTGATCTTGGCCCGGCGCGCAGCCAGCACTTTTTCCTTCAGCCCGCCGATGGGCAGCACGTTGCCACTAAGCGTAATCTCGCCGGTCATGGCCACCCCTTTTTTCACCGGACGCCCGGTGAAGAGCGAAACCATGGCAGTGGCCATGGTGATGCCCGCCGAAGGGCCATCCTTAGGAATGGCGCCCTCGGGCACATGGATGTGGATGTCGCGGTCCTGGAAAAATCCTTCGTCAATGCCCAAGTCTTTGGCGTGGCTGCGAGCGTAGCTGAGTGCGGCCTGGGCGGACTCCTTCATCACGTCCCCTAACTTTCCGGTCAGCATCAACCCGCCTTTGCCTCGCATGGCGGTTGATTCGATGAACATGATCTCACCGCCGGTCGGAGTCCAGGCCAAGCCGGTGGCGACGCCGACCTGGTCCTTTTTGGACATTTCCTCTGGAAGCACCTTGGGGGCGCCAAGGTACTCATGGATATTATCCGGGGTAAGGCGCAACCCTCCCCGTTTTCCTTCAGCAATCTTGCGGGCCACTTTCCTGCAAACCGATCCGATTTCCCTCTCGAGATTCCTCAAACCGGCCTCGCGCGTATACTGTGCGATGATGGCGCGGATGCCGGCATCGGTGAACTGGACGTGGCGGTCTTTCAATCCATGCTCGGAGAGCTGCTTCGGGATCAGATGCTTTCTGGCGATAGCCAGCTTCTCTTCTTCTGTGTATCCGGAAAGCTCGATGACCTCCATGCGGTCGCGAAACGCAGGCTGGATGGGGTCCAGCAGATTGGCGGTAGTGATGAACATGACCTTTGACAGATCGAACGATACGCCCAGGTAGTTGTCGCGGAATGTGGAGTTCTGCTCCGGATCGAGCACCTCGAGCAGGGCCGAAGACGGATCTCCGCGATAGTCGGCGCCAATCTTGTCGACCTCATCCATCATGAAAACCGGATTGTTTGAGCCTGCCTGGTGGATTCCCTGCATGATGCGGCCGGGCATCGCCCCGACGTAAGTGCGCCGGTGGCCGCGGATCTCGGCTTCGTCGTGGACACCGCCGAGGCTGAGGCGGACGAACTTTCTCTCTAGAGCCCGGGCGATCGATTTGCCCAAGGAGGTCTTGCCAACCCCCGGCGGGCCGACAAAGCAGAGGATGGGCCCCTTGGTCTCGCCCTTGATTTTGCGCACGGCCAGGTATTCCAGGATCCTTTCTTTGATTTTGTCTAGCCCCGTGTGGTCTTCGTCTAGAATTTGTTTGGCGCGACGCAAATCCAGATTGTCCTTTGTAGACACGGCCCAAGGCAGGGCGACCATCCAGTCGAGATAATTGCGAATCGTGGCCGTCTCAGCCGAGTCTGGGTGCATGCGCTCCAGCTTCTTCAATTGGCGCTCGCACTCCTCAGTAACTTCTTTGGGCATCTTGGACTTGGCCACCTTGTCGCGCAGTTGCTGAATTTCCTCAGACAGCTCGCTGCTCTCGCCCAGCTCCTGCTGAATGGCTTTCAACTGCTGGCGCAGATAGAACTCGCGCTGAGACTTGTCGATCTCACCTCGGGCTTGCGTGTTAATCTCCTGCTGTACCGTCAACAGTTCGAGTTCCCTGGCCAGCAGTTCGTGAATCTTCTTCAAACGGGCCGCAGGGTCCACCAGATCCAAAACCCCTTGCGCGTCCGGGGATTTGAGATCGAGATTTGAGGCAACCAGATCGGCCAGCCGGCCCGGATCTTCCAGGTTGGCCATCAGAACCATGACTTCGGGGGAGATATTCTTGCCCAGGCTGACGGCCTTCTCCAGCGAAGCCCGCACATTGCGAACCAGCGCCGTCATTTCAACGGGAAGATTCTCCAGCAGGGGTTCCGAAACGACAGAGATCTTAGCCTGCAAATAGGGCTTGGACTCTTCGTCAAATGATTCGACCTTTGCCCGGGAAAGCCCTTGCGCCAGAATGCGAATGCGGCCGTCAGGCAGCTTGAGCATGCGCATGATGATAGCGACCGTACCCATCTGATAGAGATCCTTGGCAACGGGTTCTTCCTGCTCCATTTCTTTTTGTGAGACGAGTAGGATGAGCCGGTTTTCAGATAACGACTGGTCGACGGCTTTAATGGAACGGTCGCGGCTGACAAACAGAGGGACGATCATGAAGGGGAACACCACGATGTCGCGCAGCGCGAGCACGGGCAGAACGTCGGGAATTTTCAGTTGGGACTCTTCACTTTTTTCTTCGTCGGGCATAGAACTCCGGTTGGCTATGAAGATTCAATCGGGATGACCTTTTCTTGCTTGCGGCGATTGGAGAGCTTCGGCAGCGTGATGGTAAGAACTCCGCTGCCAAGCCTGGCGCGCGCGGCGCTGATGTCAACGGCGACAGTGAGATAGATAGTTCGCTGAAACTTGCCGTAACCTCTTTCCAGGCAGAGGTAGCGAACCTTGTTGCTATGGGCTGGCTGCCGTTTCTCCCCGCGGATTTGCAAGTAGCCTTCTTGAAAGACGATTTCGAGATCGGCTTGAGCCACTCCTGGAACTTCCACTTTCACGACAATCTCACCGGCGTCCTCGCTCAGATCGATGTTCGGAGCCCAGTGGTTGGCCGAGCCGAGAAATTCTCCAGAAACCCGGACGGTAAGATCGCACAGCAGATGATTGATTTCTTCCTGCAGTTGCAACAGCTCAGCAATCGCTGGGTTTCGCTTAACCATGGCAGGTCGATCAAAATCTCAAATCGAAATCTGAAATCCTACTTGCCTTTCAACAGGTCCCGCAACTCCGCCATAAATTCCTTGATGTCCTTGAAATCCAGATAGACCGAGGCAAACCGGACGTAGGCGACCTTGTCGAGCTTCCGGAGCCGTTCCATCAACATCTCACCAATTTCGTTCGTGCTGCGCTCCCGATCGCTGGCTTCCTGAACAAAAGATTCCACTTCGTTGACGACCGATTCCAACTGGTTCAAGCTGACTGGACGCTTCTCGCAGGCTTTGAGCAGGCCGTTCATCAATTTTTGGCGGTCGAACTTCTCCCGGCTGCCATCTTTCTTGACGACTAGGTAGGGGATCTCGTCGATGCGCTCATAGCTGGTAAAACGCCGGCCACATTCCAGGCACTCGCGCCGCCGCCGAATGACATCGCCCTCCCGGCTCTCACGCGAATCGACCACTTTGTCTTCCATGTGTCCGCAGAAGGGACATTTCATAAGGAGGACTCTTGAAGCGCTAGTTCAGGATGAGATTTCCAAGTTGAGTGGTTGCCATCCGTGAACGATGGCCCTCTTGGCGGAAAATTCCAATTGCCAGCCCCCTTCGGGTTAAGAGAATATTAAGCCAATTCCATTTGTCCCCAGCCGTTCGGTCGTTTGAGGCTTGGCGAAATTCCCTCAAATCCCAGTGCTTTGAGTGGGCTTTTGGCTGGGGGCAAGTTTGGTTGTACTCGAAAACAGGCATCTCAGTCAAGCCGAGACTACCCGTTAAGCTTATCTTTTTCAATCAGTAACGACCTGACAGGCCGCTCCGGAGATGCTCCACACGAACCGGGACCGGAAACCTGATCAGCTTTGTGCTTGCGCTACCCGCTTGAGTTATTTTGAACCTTGACGTGATTCATTGCGTTAATCCCCTTGAGGATAGCCGGGGAGCCGAATCTTGACGGAAGCGGATGCGGAAATCATTGAGCAAGCCCGGAGAGGTGACCCGCTAGCCTGGGAGAAGTTGGTGGTCCGCCATACAAAGCGGATTTACAACCTTTGCTTTCGGTTTGTTGGCAGGGTCGACCAAGCTGAGGATCTGACGCAGGAAGTCTTCATCAAGGTGTTCCGAAACTTGAGCAGCTACAACGCAGAAAGCGGTCAGTTTTTGACCTGGGTGATGAGTGTCGGAAGGAACCTGCTAATCGATCACTACCGCCAGAGCAAAGACGACCGGGTGACCGTCTCTGTCACGGCCGAAGAAGACGACGAATTGAGCCTCCTGGACACGTTGGCGGCAAACCAGCCGAGCGCCCAGGCGGAGTTGGAGCGGCAGGAGAGGGCTGTGTTATTGAGGAAAGCTTTGGACCGCCTTCCGCCTCAGTTGAAAGAGGCGGTCATTCTGAGGGATCTTGAGGAACTCAGTTACGAAGAGATTGAGCGAATTCTCAAGGTTCCGGCAGGCACCGTGAAGTCGAGGATCAACCGCGGCCGCGTAGAGCTGGCGAAAGGTCTCCAGAAACTGAAATCGCGCGCGCAGGGATTTTCGGCATATTAAGAGAAAGGCTGCACCGCCTCGAATCGGCCCCTAAGGGACGGGGCGAGGACGGGAAGTGCTTTTGGAAGACAAGAAGGATCGGGTTGGTTGGCAGGTTCTCCAACCGGGGCTGGGAGAGTTTCTATGAAGGTCGAATGTCATGAGGTTGAGAGTTTTTTGGGGCTCTACGTTGAGAAAGATGTGAGTGAAGCCCAGTCGGCGATGGTGCGGGCGCACCTCAATACGTGCGAGGCGTGTGCACTGCTTGCTTTGGAAATGGAGTTCACTATTTCTTTGTGCAAGGAGTTTCCAGAACTGGAACCTCCGCTGCGCCTCATCGAGAGAGTCTTGCAGCAAACAACCGGGCGGCAGCAGTCGTTGTCGTGGACGGAGTATCTGCGAGAGCTATTCCGTCCACTGTATGCCTCCCCGCGTTTCGCAACCGGAGCCTGTCTGGCGGCCATTTCTTTTTCCATCGTCATGAATGCGCTGGGAGTGAATCTGGGTGAGGTTCGCTGGAGCGAACTCACGCCGCGGCGCGTGGTTGACAGCCTGAACCGCACGGCCAACGTGGCCTATGATAATGGGATGCGGCGGCTCAATGATCTGAAGATTCTCTATCAGATTCAGTCGAAAATTGAAGAACTGCAAGCAGAGGATAGCGAAGAAGAGAGGGCACCAAAGCCCGAGCCGAAGGCCAAGGAACGCCTTCAGCAAAACTCAGCGACGGAACATCTGATGGCCTTTCGGGCAGTGGTGAGTTCGGGGCGAACCTCTGATGGTCGCACTCACGGCGCCAGAGGCATTGGATTCTATGAACTGCACGAAACATCTTGAAGTGGCTGCAACGGCGGCTTGTGGAAGTTGTCTGAAGCCGTTTTGCGCGCAGTGCCTGGTGCGCGTTGGCGAACGGCAGATCTGTACCTCCTGCTTCTCCCAGAACCTAAGTGTCCCCCCCCCGCGACCGATGGCGGCGTCTGCTCCGGCTACGGAATCGTTGTGTTCTCCCGGAACGGCCTTCGCGCTGGGGTTGATCCCAGGAGTTGGTGCCATTTGCAACGGTGAGTACTTGAAAGCCTTTGTTCACGTCTTGATTTTCGGGTTTCTCGTGTCTTTGGCAGGAAGTTCGAAGGTGGGCAGTTTCGAGCCGCTGTTCGGAATCATGACAGCCGCTTTCTATTTTTACATGCCTCTCGAAGCCTATCACACGGCTAAACGAAGAGCGCTGCGGGCGGCAGGTTTTCACGTGAAAGCCCGAGAAACCGACAAGCGGCAAGAAAATCTATGGACCGGCGTGATTCTAACAGTGATGGGTGGGTTGTTGTTTGTGAACGAATGGGTGCATGGATTCCTGGAAGGCGCGCTGAAGTTTTGGCCAGTCGTTTTGATTGGATTTGGGGCTTACAAGATTCGGGAGCACCTTAGCAAGGAAAAGCCTCTGGAGGCAGTTGAGAAATGAAGAAAGGCCTTGGCACCGTCGCCTGGTCGTTGATCTTGATTGGGCTCGGCAGTCTATTCCTGCTTGGCAATATCTTTCCCGAGTTGCGCCCCTGGCGACTGCTTGCCCGCTATTGGTCTGCTCCCTGGCTTCTATTTGCGCGGTTTTGGCCGGTCATCATCATCCTGTGGGGAATCTCCAAGCTGGCAAGCTACTTTCGCAGCAGCCAAGATCCAGCCGCCGGCCGAAGAAGCCTGCTCAGCGGCGGCGACGTGGTGCTGCTCGTCTTTCTCTTGATCGCCGGCACAACGGCCACGAACCTCACGAAGGCATTTCGTTTTGGATCGTTCGGCGGGATGTCAGACAAAGAGAGGTTTCGTTTCGAGATTGAGGACTTTGATTTCTCTGATTCGCGGCCGGCGTTTGAGTTCAGCGAGGAGGTCAGCCAGCAGCTCAGCGGCGATGTTGCAGCTTTGGAGGTCGTTAATAAGTTCGGTAGTATCGCCGTGCTGGTTCACAATTCGCCTGCGATCAACGTCAAACTTCAGGAAAAGGTCAGAGCAGACAATGAAACTCAAGGCAGGGAAATTGCCAATCAATTGAAGATCGTGATCGACCGGAAGGACAGAGGGTACAGTCTCTCAACGAACCGGGACAGTCTGCCGGATAAGTGGCGCCGAGGGCTGGAGACCCATCTGACTGTGTGGGTGCCCAAGTCGATGGCGCTAACGCTTTCCAATGAGCATGGGCAGGTAACATTGGACGGAGTTTCAGGAAGCCACGGCATCAGGAATGCCCACGGACCGATTACGATCAAGAATGTCGATGGCAACTTGCGTGTGGAGAATAAGTATGGACCGGTGAATGTTTCGGCGATAACGGGCGACTGCGGCATCAAGAATAAGTACGGTGCTGTTGAAGTGGAGAGCGTAGGCGGCAAAACGGAGATTGAGAACGCCCATGGTCCTATCGACCTGAGAAAGCTAAAGGGAACTGTCAATCTCTCCAGCCGGTATGGGCGGGTCGCCTGTGTCGATTTGGAAAGTGCCCTAGTCATCGATGGCAAGCATGCAGACGTTAGGGGGCAAAACATCGGCGGCGATGTTCAGGTCGTCACTGCTTACCGAAACGTCGAACTTGAGAATGTGCTGGGGGGCATCAGCGTGAGAGGACAGCATGGCGACATCTCCATCAAAAACTCCCAGCCACCGGTCAAACCGATTGTCATCGACGCGGAATACAGCGGCGTCGAAATCACCCTACCTAAAGAGAGCCGATTTGAATTGGATGCCAGCTCCAAGTATGGCAAGTTCGTCTCGGGCTTCGAGTCAGTGAGCCTGAGCGAATCAACTGCTGGAAAGAGCTTGCGGGTGCGCGGTTCGAGCGGACAAGGCGGGCCGTCGATCACGATCCATACTTCCTACCGAAGTATCAGCCTGAATCCCTCCTAAATCACAGCCCTAGAGCGCCTGTGGCGGTCAACGCGAGGAGGCGGCCTCTCGGGCCCTTGTCTCGCTTTGGCGGCATCGACTTTGCCACCCAGCAATTGCCGAATCTCCAGTTGACAGTGTCCTTGGGCATCGGCTATTTTCAAATCTGATTTCGAGTTTTCGTGTAGTCTTTGTATAGGTTTACAAGTTTTCAGATTTTCTTTTCAGGCCTCGACACGAGATTGGAAAACGAGAAAATACCCTCTGCGAAGGCGATGGAGGAAGAGGCAATCCGGGGCTGTGTCGCCGGAGACCCGCGAGCCTTCGAATCCCTCTACAACCTGCACAAGCGGCGTGTCTACTCGCTTTGCCTGCGCATGGTCAACAACGCCGCGGAGGCAGAAGATTTGGCCCAGGAAGCCTTCATGCAGCTTTTCCGCAAGATTGGGACTTTCCGAGGCGAGTCGGCCTTTTCGACTTGGCTGCACAGGCTCACGGTCAACATTGTCCTGATGCACCTGCGAAAGAAGGGACTCGATGAGATCTCGCTGGACCAAGAGCCGGACGATGAGGAAGATCTTCCCAAGAAAGAGTATGGCGGGGCCGACCTCAACCTGATTGGCGCAGTGGACCGGGTGACTCTCGAGCAGGCCATCGCCGACCTGCCCAAGGGTTATCGCACCATCTTCCTCCTGCACGATGTTGAAGGGTATGAACATAATGAGATTGCTGGTATCATTGGCTGTTCCATTGGCAATTCCAAATCCCAGCTGTTCAAGGCACGTCTTAAGTTGCGCGCCTACTTGGAAAGTAAGGGCAAGCGATTCGAAAAAAAAGCAAACTGAGGCATCGTTCCTGAGACTTTCTCTATCTAATCGCCAGTGTTGAGCTTTTGTACTCTCGAATGTCTGAGGCATCCCGCTTTCTTAAGGCTCAAATCCGTGAAAGGTAGTGGTGTATGAAATGCGTTGAGATGCAATCGAAGATCTCGGATTGGGTCGATGGCGGCCCCGCTGAAACGCAGATCGAAACTCACCTGAAGGTGTGCCAGGCCTGTTCAGACTTTTACCAGGATGTCCAGGAGATCAAGGAAGCCTCCCGCTCTTTGGGGTTTGTGGAACCCCCGAGCCGCTTGTGGGCCAATCTTCAGGAGCAGCTTATTTCCGAAGGGCTGATGAAAACCCAGGAGGAAAAACAGAGCTTTTGGCAGAGACTCTTTCCCGCGGGGTTGATGCCTGGCTTGAAACCGGCCTTCAGCGGTGCTATACTGGCGCTAATTCTGTCGACGAGTGTTTTCTACTTCTATACGCAGCGCGGCCACCAGGAAGCTAAGGTTTCTACAGAAGCGCAAGTTTTCCAGGAATTGAAACAGGCCGAGTTGCATTATCAGCAGGCGATTGAGGCATTGAGCGAAGTCTCGAAAAGGAAGATCGAGACGTTGGATCCTGCAATGGCCCAGATCCTCAATGATAACCTTGCGACAATGGATTATTACGTCAAGGAATGTCAGGACGCTGTGAAAAACAGCCCAGACAACCCACTGGTGCACCGATATCTGTTGACGGCTTATCAGAAGAAGATCGAAATTATGCAGTCGATTGTCAATTCAGACGTTTTGTAAGGATTTCCAGGAAGGATTTGAATGAACTCCCATGGCTAGTAAACATCGTCTAAAATTCGCGGTTCTCTTTTTGCTCCTTCCGATGCCATTTCTCCATGTTCTCCATGCCGCAGAGCGGATCGAGAAGGTTTTTTCTGTTTCGAGAAATGCCAGTCTGATGTTGACCAACTACACGGGCACCGTTAGCGTGAAGGGCTGGCAGAATTCCGAAATCAAGGTGATCTGCACCAAATATTCCCAAAATGTTGAAATCGACACCGAGGCAACAGCCAGCAAGGTCAAAGTGGCTACCCACGTTCTGGACAAGCTGGCCGCGGCAGACAAGGCTAAGGTGGATTACCAGGTGTTTGTTCCAGAGGAAGCTGCTGTGGAGATTGTCAACAACATGGGAACAGTGGACGTGGAGAACATGAAAGGGCCTGTCAAGGTCGATGTTATCGAAGCGGCAGTGAGAATTAACGGCGCCCTGGGTGGTGTTCAGGCGACTTCGCTCGGGAGCAAGGTTGTGGTTTCGCAATCTGCCGGACCCATTCAAACGACTACCGTGAGCGGTGATATCTCCTTCAGCAAACTGGACAGCAACAGCGTAACCGCAAACTCAACGCTGGGGAATATCTCCTACGAGGGTGACTTTGTGCGGCTTGGAAACTACCGGTTCTCGACGAACGAGGGCATCATTCTTGTTCAATGTCCAGACCAAGCATCAGTCGAGTGGAACGCCAGAACGGTAAAAGGCAAGATCAGGAGCAACTTGCCTATCAAGTCAAAAAACCATGCGCCCTCCAGCGTTGGCATAGCCGGGAAACAATCGCTTCTGGGAACTTTGAATCAAGGCGATGCCACGGTTTATCTTTCGACCTTCAGCGGCGAGATTAATATCAACCGCCGCTGATTGCTGCTTCAATGCATTCCCTGAAGCCCAAGTTTGCTTGGGCTTTTTTTGTTTCTGCGGCAGAATGTGACTTGGCTGGCCACGCCAGTTGGGCGCTTGGTTTGGAGATGGCACGAGAGAGGATCTTCCTGGTCGGCTTCATGGGATCGGGCAAGTCCACAGTGGGGCCCTTGGTGGCGGAAAAGCTGGGATGGGATTTTGTCGATCTTGATCAGGAAATCGAGCGGGAACAGGGCAAGGCTATCCGCGAGATTTTCGACGATGCTGGTGAGCCTGAATTTCGAAAGATTGAAACCCGCCATCTGCAGGCTATGAAGGACAGAAGCGGCTGCGTCATTGCCCTTGGTGGCGGTGCTTTCGCGCAGGAAGCCAACCGTCCGATTGTTGCCGAACTGGGCGTTTCTGTGTTCCTTGATTGCCGCCTGGAGGTTATCCTGGCTCGGTGCCCGGCCGATGGCACTCGTCCCTTGCTTCAGACACCGGAACGAGTCAAGGAGCTGTATACAGCTCGCTCGCCGTTGTACCGCAAGAGTGATTTCTCGATCGACGTTTCGGACCTAGGACCCGCGCAGGCGGCTGCTTCAATTCTGAAGAAGGTAACATTCGAAAGATGAAAGCACTTCTGATGACTGCTGGAGCCTCCCGGAGTGTGTTCTCGCGACCCTCCAGTCCCCACCCCTGCAGACTGCTGAAGCCGGCGCCGTTGCCTCTGAAGAGAGGAATTTTCATCCGGCTCAGAGCTGGTGGCACAGCAGCAGTTTGGATTGGTACTTTATTGCTCTCTTGCGGAGCAGCCTTAGGCACCGCTACTCAGAGCAAGAAGTCTGGTGCAGCCGCCCCTTTGCTCTATTCTGGCAACGAAAATGGCACGTTTAAGATCTTTTTCAGCGGTGAAGAGATCGGACAGGAAAAGTTCCAGATTGCTGAGTCTGGCTCAAGCGTTAAGGCCTCCGGCGAGATTCGATTGACGGTCGAACGCGACAAAGAGAAAGTATCTTTTCTCATACGTCCTGTGCTGGAATTCAATAAGTTCTTTGAGCCTGCCAGCTATGACATTAGCCAGGAATCGGGTCCTAACAAGACAAAGGCGCGCATTACTTTCAGGGGCGTGATGAGTGAAGCGGTCTACGACAGTGGGAAGGAAACCGAGGCGCGTCAGATTGACTTGCGGAAAGACGTTCTGGTGCTGGATGACAATGTCTTCCATCAATACATTATTCTGGCGAAGCGGTATGATTTTTTGAAAGGTGGGGTGCAGGAGTTCTCTGCCTTTGTGCCGCAGCAGTTCATTGCAGGCGGCGTCAGCGTGAGCGACAAGGGCATGGAAGCGGTACAGGTTTTGAATCAGAGCCTGAAGCTGCAGCATCTGTTGGTAGACACTGGGGAGCTGCAAATCAGTCTCTGGCTGAACGACAAGCACGAGTTGAAAAAGCTGGCGGTTCCGAAGTCCGGCGTCGAAGTAGTGCGGGAGTGATCCTTGTCTAGAATGGCCGCATGGCTGCTCTGTTTCCGCTCCTTGTCTTGTCTCTTCTGCGCCTCCGCGACAGTCCAGCATTGCGTGGCCGCGCCGGTTTCCGGCGTCGACGGCAAGCTGGCCTACGCTCACGTCGAAAAACTCGTCGCCTTTGGTCCCCGCCCTGCCGGTTCGCCAGGCATCGCTAGTTCCCAAGCCTACATCACCGATGTTTTAAAGAAGCTAAAGCTTCAGGTTGATTACCAGGATTTTCTCGCCAACACCCCCAACGGCCCAGTCAGCATGAAGAACATCGTCGCCAAGACCAGCGGCGCCGAGCCCATTATCATTCTGGCCTCGCATTACGACACCCGGCTGATGACCAACGCGGCGTTTGTTGGCGCCAATGATGGTGGCTCCAGCACAGGCCTGCTGCTGGAGCTTGCCCGTGTTCTTTCGCGGCATCGTAATAGATCCGCTCTCTGGCTCGTGTTCTTTGATGGCGAAGAGGCGCAGAGGGAATGGTCGGAGACCGACAGTCTCTATGGAAGCCGTTATTTCGTCGAGAAGCTCAAAACAGACGGCCAGGCTCAGAAGATTAAGGCAATGGTTCTGATGGACATGGTTGGCGACCGGGATTTGAAGATCGAAAACGACACCTCTTCAACTCCCTGGCTGATGGAACTCGTCAGAGAATCGGCGAAGGAGCTTGGATACGCCAGACACCTGGCGCCGGTCCAAAAGGGAATGGTCGATGACCACCTTCCATTCATTCGAGCCGGAATTCCTGCTGTTGACTTGATTGATTACGACTATGGCTTCAACAACAGCCTCTGGCACACGCCCAACGATACGCTAGACAAGGTCAGCGCACAGAGCTTGAAAGTAGTGGGGGACATCGTCGTCCGGGTGATAGAAAAACTCGGCCGGAAGTCTTGAGCGAGTGCCGGGTTCGGAGGTCAAGACTTCATCCAATCTCTGCATAAATCGCTTCCGGTCGGTCCTACTCCTAACCCGATCGCTTGTCGATCCGTTCGCAGTCCCTCCCGTTCTGCCCTGGATGATTCAGTCTGGCAGATGAGTTGCGGTGTGCACTCAGTAATCCCCCTCTGCCGCCCCGAAAGGGTGTAAAGAGTTCAAGTTCGCCAAAGATTAGGTAATTAAATCTCGAAAAAGTGCGATGAGTAAGAGAGTGAGGAGTAGAGTCAGTTTGGGCAGACTTTTTCGAGGCGCAAAGGCTTGTTTAGGGGGTAAACGCAGAGTGGAGAGAAGAGCCGCTGACCGCGTGAGAGATGATTCAAGATTGGTCGTGAGCGGGATAAACCGGAGCGGCCATGCCTTCCAAGAAGTCTCTTCCATACGGGATGTGAGTCCCGGGGGCATTTCGTTTTCGCTGCAGACCAGCATTGAACCAGGCATCGTGCTCGATCTCAGCATTTGTTCTGGACAGGGAGTGGAGAGTGACTGTGTTCCCAAGTTTCAGATCAAGGCTCAAGTCTTGCGCGTCTGTCGTGAGGTCAACGAGAACGAACTTTTCACCGTCGCGGCCCGATTTGAAGGTGAAGCGAAATCGGCAGGCGACGAAGGCTTTGATGCTCTCGTCCGTCAACTGCAACAGGCCGTGGAGTATGATGAGAGCCGCAGGCACCAGTTTGAGTAAAGGAAGCTAAAAAGCGATGTTTGAAGACAGAAGACGGCAAAAGCGAGTTGACGTGAACATTCCCATTCGCGTCAAGTGGGCCGATGCCAATGGAAACCGCTGTGAAGAGGTCACTCGGTCTATCAATGTCAGCGCCGATGGCGCCATCTTCCTGTTGAAACAGCAGCTCAAGATGGGTACGGTGCTTGAGCTCTCCTTGCCACTGCCGAAGCAAATGCAAAAGGGGGTCTCTCCCAAAGCAGTTTACGAAGCGATGGGATTGGTCACCCGCGTAGAGCACACGCCCGACCGATTAGGCTTCAAGATCGCGGTGCGTTTCCGCGCTGCCAACAGCAAGCAGTATCGAGCCGAGTCCTGACAAGCTCTCCCTGTACTCCAACGCAATCGAGGGTTACTTGGCTTCCGGGTACTTTTTTTCCCCGGCACGAATGGGAACCCTCAGCCAATTCTGCAGCGGTGGGATCTGGCAGGTTGAATAGCTGTTGTAGGCGCAGTAAGGATTGTGAGCTTGGTTGAAGTTGAGCGTCACTCGGCCGTTGCGCGGCAGCTCGGTGTAGAGATACCGGCCGCCGCCATAGGTCTCCCTCCCGTTGGTCTCATCCTTAAACATGAAATAAAGCTTCGTGTCGCCCGGCGTTTCAAAGACCGGTTCGAGCTGAACGGTTGTTCCGCCCAATGTGAATTGAGCGGCGCCTGGACACTCTAACTCCTCGATGTATCCTGTGACAGTTGCCACTTTGATTTTCTTCGCCGGCTGGTAGGGCAGAAATTTCGCTTCAACTCGGAATGCCGGATCGATCTCAAAAAAGTCGGCACGCTGGAACTCAAGCAGGCGTGGATTCTTCAGGTTCACCAAGCGCACGGCCAGCCGGCCGCCCCGTTCAATCACTTTCATTCGGAGGACATTCAGATGAAGGATGTCTGGCTGCGATCCATCGGCATCAGTCTTCAGTTCCCGGAGGCCGATCTGCTGCCCGTTCAGCGTCACTGTCACGCCACTTTCAATCTCAACGCTTGCTCTATTTCCCTTTAGTTCGAAATGCCCGACACGGCCTGGAGCGCTTTCCGGAGGCAGCACAAAGTCGTTTCCGCGATCGGTTCCGAAGCTGTTTCTGCCTGCCTTCAACCAGAATAGGCCGGCTAGCGCTAGTGGACTCTTTTCCGAGCGCATCCAGACGGCGCGTTCCTTGCGATAATCTATGTCTTCCTGAAGAGCCTTGTCGGTAGCGGCCACTGAAGATGCCCACACTGCTGCCAGCACGAAGAGACAGATAGTTCCTGGGAGCGCGGACCTCCCGTCCGGCGGACCGGTGTCGCGGGAACGCCGAAACGCCGGCGCGGGCTCACGTTCTCCCGCTGGGCAGATGCCATCCGCGCACGGGAAGTCCGCGCTTCCAGGGATGTTTCTTCTGCTGTGGGGTTTGTGGATCATCGCACTTTCACTCCTGATGCCGGGACCTCGGGTCTCGCCAGTTCCAGCGCTTTCGTTGTCGTGTAGTATTTGGCGATCATGTTCGGCACTTCCCATTCGGGCAGCGTACCCTGGCGGAGGAAATCGAAATAGCGTTCCGCAACTCGCGAGAAGTGGGCTTCATGGCCGGTTCGATAGCTTGCTGGCGCGTGAACTCGCCAGTGTGCATCTTCTTTGATCAGTTCGACTCCAGGAAATTTTTCCCGTATCGCGGCAAAGGATCTTTGCAGGTCAATTTCCCAGTTTGACAGAGGAACACCCTCTTTTCCGGCCTCGATGTAGAGCTCCGGCTGATAGTTTTGCGCCCTTCCTTGGTGGACAAGGACGTCAGCTTTGGAGCCGCAAATTCTAGACTCGTGTGTGTCGGCTCCACCTTCTGGTGCTTCGTAGTTCCAAACGGCTGAAAGTTTGACGTGGACGTCGTTCAGCGTGTAGTCCATCTCGCCGTTGCAGTAGCAGTGCAGGGCGCGGTCTCCGTCCAGATGCTCCTCCAGGTAGCGCGGAAATTCAGGCGCGCCAGTCACCTTCCCAAATTCAGACTGAGTCACTCGCGTGGGCCAGCGACGAGCTCGAAGTAATTGAATATCTGAGGTGTAATCGATGGCCTGTTCAGGAAAGCAGATCCACATCACGAGGTCGACTAGGTGCGTGGTGACGTCGACGATGCCTTCTCCCTGCTGGGCCACGTCAAAGTACCAAGGCGGACGCCGCAGTGGCTTTCCAGCAACGGTCTTGCTCAGATAATGGATGCTTTCCTTGGTCACCGAAGGCTGTTCCAGCGTGCCTTTGTGAAGCTCGCCGAATATGGCGGGCGTCTGGATGAGTTCCCGCTGCAGAATGGAGGTGATCTCAAAGCGCTCAGTCATGATGTCGTAGAGCAACACCCGGTTCTGTCGGGCCGATTCAAAGGCTGCGTTCAGCAGCTTCCAACCCTGCAGGTCGATGCACATCGGCTTGTCGGCTAGGACGTGGATCCCTGCATCAACTGCCGCCTTGAGGTACTCCGTCTTGCGCCCGTTATTTCCTGCGGTGACCATCATGTTGCCGGGATGTTCCCCCAACATTGCCTCGAGATAATCAGGCCTGGCGTGAACCACCGTCTCCCAGGATGTGGGCTGCTGCTCGCGGCCGTTGAAGCCCTGGATGCGGGTTAGATAGTCCTGGAGCTCTGGCCCTTCAGGAGCATAGACATGGACGCGCGAATCAACCTTGGCATACATGTTCTTCTGAACCAAAGCAGCGTGGAAATGGCCCGGGTCCAAGACAATCAGCTGAATGTCATCTCCTCTGGTTGTCATGAAATCCTCTTGAAACCCGTTCTTATCGTCCTCGACGTCGCCTGGGAAACTCTGCTGAAAAATAGAACCGTGTAGCGTAGACCTGCCGTCTTGTCGTCTGCTGCACTTGAGCATCCCGCGACGACAAGGCGCAGACCGCCTGCACTACATTCCTTTTTCATTCGCCGTGGCGAGCCGGGCGGCACCGAAAGTCCTACAACACCCGCGGAAACAAGTTTTCATCAAAGCCCACATACTTGCTGCCATTCGCCAAACTTAGCCGAACTGCCTCATTCACAGCAGTTCCAATCAAAGCTTGGCCGGGCAGCGCCCGCTTGGGTTCCCACGACTGAAGCAACTCTTGCCTCTTGCGGAACGCTTCAAGCTCTGCCAAACCAGCGGTCCGCCGAAAAAGGTGAAGCACGTCGTCAATCCCCTGCACAATGCTTAAGTAGCCATAGCCCGCGACATCGATTGCCTCTGACGGGTCCCAACTATCAAATGTCTTAAAGAAATTGGGGTTGTAGTCCTCGTAGCCGTGCTTTTGCGTGACAAAGTGGCAATTGCGCGCTTTGTGGTCCGCCCAGTATTCTCCGTCTGTGCCCAGCAGTTGCAAGCCCTGGTTGGTCAGCGCGCTGTTGTGTTCGGAACAGACCCACGCGGTCTGCACCCAGAGGACAGAACCATCATCCCATTCGATGACAGCCTGCACAGCGTCAAAAGCATCCTTGTCATGTCGTGGCAATAGCTTCTTCTGCCCAAAACCAATCAGGCGACGCGGCTTCAGGCCCGTAATGAAGAAATAGGCGTCGACATAATGCACGCCAATGTACTCAAACGGGGAGCTCTGCTCGCACCAGTTGGCAAAGTATTTCAGCGGGATTTCCCGTCGCTCTTCGATCCAGGCGTGGCCGTGGAGCATCTGTCCCAAGTCGCCGTGGCCGAACTTGTATTTGGCGCCACGAATCGCCGGGTCGTGGCGCTTGTGGTAGTCGGTCAGAACGTAGACCGCCTTCTCTTGGGCTGCTTGCCAGATCTGATGCGCTTCACCAACCTTCAGGCAAAGCGGCTTTTCGACGATGACATGATGGCCTGCCGCGACGGCCGCCAGAATTACCGGCGTATGCAGATGGTCGGGCGTCGCCACGATGACGATGCCGGGTTTTGGCAGTTGCGCGATGGCTTCGCGGAAACCCTCGGGATGCGAAGTCTCGCTCGGGGTCGTCGCAGGATCCGGAAGACCCATGAGTTGATCTGGAAAGATCTTCTGAAGACGCTGGATGGTTGAGGCGCGGCGCGACACAACGGTGATGTTGCCAATGTTGCCCAGCCGTTTCTGCTGCAACAGCGCCGGCAGCACCACTTCTTCGGTAATCATGCCGCCGCCGACTACGAGAGCCGACAAACTTGGACTTGCGCTGGACAGATTCAATGTCATCGCGAGACTCACACTCGAGATTCAACAGTCCTGAAGCGAAGGGGATTGTACCACTCAAGAACAGCAATGCTGCCGAAAAGCCGAAAAGCAATTTCACACAAAATTCATACGAGTCCTGAGATAATCCCTCCTCCAGTTTACGGGAAACTAAGGAGGGCTAGTTCGGATGCTGAGTCAGCCTTTGTCGAAGCCAGTCATTGTTGTTGCACTCTTCTTACTGCTTGCGGCGCCATCATCGCTCCCCCAGAACCACTGGCAGCCGGTTTACTTGCCTAGCGGCAAAGTGCTTGTCGAGCCGCCTGCGGGTATTCTCATCTCGGACTTGAATGCCTTTCCGATCAACTCAGCTACTAGTCCGAACGGACGCTACGTCGCATTCTTGAACAATGGCTACGGGCACTCGGCGTCAGGGTTTCGAAAATCAATTGCCGTCTACGATAGGGTGACCGGGCTGGTCTCCGATTTCACAGAGCCCGGCACTGGCCTAAACTTTGACGGTCCGGAGGACATTTGCACTCCGTTTTATGGCCTGGCCTTCAGCTCGAATGGCAAGCGGCTATATCTTTCGCTGGCTTCCACCAAGAAAGATGCAAAACTCGGCGATCGAACCCAAAATGGCATTCGCATGTTTGCCGCGGGTGAACGGGGGCTGTATCCCGATGGGTTCATTCAGATTCACCCGTCCGATGTGCCCTTGCCGGAAGGAATTCGGCAGAACAATCCGGCGCCGACGCCCTCGGGCATTTCTGTCAGGCCCGATGCTGACAACCCGGGTGAAGACTTGATCTACGCGGCCCTCACGCTGAGCGATGCGGCAGTGGAACTTAGCAGCGCGTTCAAACGGGTGAACCGGGTCTTTAATCTTCATACCAATCCGAACCACCCTGCCCTGCCTGCCGAGTATCCCTACGCCACAGCCCTTTCGCCAGACGGCAAGACGCTCTACGTCAGCTTGTACAACGGTTCGGCGGTGTCCGTCGTCGATTTGGCGACTGGCAAGGCCTCGCACTTTCCTGTGGGATTACAGCAGACCGGCCCTTCGGCGCCCAGCAGCCACCCCAGTCACTTGGCCGTACATCCGGCGGGGAAGGCAGTTTTCGTAGCGGTTGAGAACACGGATTTGGTCAGCATCATCGACAACGACCCGTCGTCCAAAAGCTACCGGCAACTGGCGGCTAATTTCGATGTGCGAACCCAAGAAATGAAAGAGCGCAAGCTCTGGGGCGCCGGGCCGAACCATCTCACCTTCGCTCCTGATGGCAAGCGGCTGTTTGTCACGCTGGGCCTGCTGAACGCCGTGGCGGTGGTTCGCCTGGCAGGCGAAAGCGCTGCCAGCATGAAGGCGAGTGTCGAAGGTTACCTGCCGACGCTTTGGTATCCGCATACGACCGAGATCAGCAAAGATGGACGCACGCTGTTTCTAACGAGCGGCAAGGGGATCGGCGCCGGCCCAAACAAACCCAACCGGCCGTTTCCACCAGGACAGCGTCCGGGTGCTTATGGGCCGCTTCTCTTGAAGGGTTCGCTGCACGCGCTTTCCTTAGAGGAAGCGATGGGAAGTCTGCCGAAGTACACGCAGGCGGTGAAGCGGAACAATCAGCTCGATGCAGAGTCGCTGCGCGCCGTCCGCCGGGCGCTGGACTTCAACCCCATCCGGCATGTGATTTATGTGATTAAGGAGAACCGCACTTACGATCAGGTTTTTGGAGATCTCGAAAACACAAGGGCCGACAAGACCTGCCTCTATTTCGGCGAGCGTTTCACGCCGAACCAGCACAAGCTGGCGCGGCAGTTCGGCATTCTAGACAATTTCTTTGACAGCGCCGAAGTCAGTTTCAATGGGCATACCTGGAGCACCGCCGGAATCAACAGCGGTTGGAACGAGCAGCAATGGCAGATCAACTACTCCACAAAGAATTTCACCTACGATTCTGAAGGAAGAAACAACGAGGTCTATCCGATTGAACATAACCAGTCAGACGTCGACACACCTCACGGAGGCTACATCTGGGACAACGTGGCTGCCGCGGGCAAGACTATCGGAATGTATGGCGAATACTGCGACAATCCTGAACGGCCTTTGAAGGTGCTTGGAAAGGGTGATGCACTGCCGGCATTCCTGGTGCATCCACGTATCGGAGAGAAGAGCCTGTTTCCTTGGAAAGTCCCTGTCTATGCCGATCTTGATGCAAGCGGGAAGGTGCTGGGTGGAACCATCCCGACCAAGACGGTGTTCAAAGGATCCTTTCAGCCGCTCTTCGCTGGCTACGACCTGTTGCATCCCGACATCCTTCGCTTTCAGGTCTGGAAGCGCGATTTTGATTCGATTGCAAAAATCCAAAAGGAAACCGGCAAAGACACGTTGCCTGCGTTGAGTATCGTGCGTATGGGTAACGACCACACTCGCGGCGTTGCGCCCGGCGGGCCGACGCCAGACGCCAGCGTTGCGGACAACGACTTGGCGGTGGGAATGCTCGTGGAGGCGGTTTCCAGCGATCCTTATTACTGGAGCAATACGGCCATCATCATTCTCGAAGACGACGCCCAGGCGGGTTGCGACCACGTGGATTCGCATCGCAGCATCGGCTTTTTCATCTCCAAGTACAGCCAGGGCAGTTCCCAGAAACCGCACGTTGATTCCCGGTTCCTGACCACTGTGAGCGCGCTCAGCACGATTGAAGCGCTGTTGGGGCTGCCGCCAAACAACCTGATGACAGCGACTGCGCCTCTGATGTTTACAGAGCTCCAAAGAGACTCGACGAAGTGGCACGGTCCCTACCGCGCCGACTTTTCAAATCTGGAGAATGGGCTCATTTTTGAGGAAGCCACTGGCAAGATCCGCGAACAGCCCGAATTGAAGGAGCTGGCAGACTTGACGGGAACTCTTGACATGGAAGAGGCGGACCAAGCGGATGCCAACGCACTCAACTACGTGCTCGAGCGCTGGGTGATGGCTCAAGGAAGACTCGCCTGCTGTAAGTAAGGGTGACATGCTGTTGCCAAGAAAACTAGCCATGAGCCGTTTGCGCAGAAGATGAACTGATTGAGCACTCAGTCTGGAGCAGCAGTTTGCAAAGTTCGCAAGGCTGGAGGCGGCAATTTGAGTTAACTTGAAAGGACTGGGCCATGGTCCCAAAAGGCCTGACCATCGCTGTTGAGGAAATCGACAGCTTGATTCGCGAGATTCGCGGCAACAGGGTGATGCTGGATGTTGATTTGGCCGCGAACTACGACGTCACTAATAAGGCGCTGAATCAAGCAGTAAAAAGAAACGCAGATCGGTTTCCCAAAGATTTTGCATTTCAGCTAACGGCAGATGAACTGGAGACCATGCGGTCACAAATTGTGACCGGTTCGCAGAAGCATCGGAACCCGAGGTTTCTGCCCACTGTGTTCACCGAGCACGGCGCCATCATGGCGGCCACGATCTTAAACAGCCCGCGTGCGGTGCTAATGAGCGTGTTTGTAGTGCGCGCTTTCGTAAAAATGCGCGCAGTCCTGGCCGGCAGCCGTGAACTGGCACTCAAGCTAGCGGCGCTGGAAAAGGAACTCAAGGAGCGGCTAGATGTCCACGAAGTAGCCATTGTTGCGGTGCTGCAGCGGATCATGGAGATCATTGACCCTCCACGTCAACCCGAGCCGCCAAGGGGGAAGCGAATCGGTTTTGGCGTAGAGGAAGGTAGAGCACGGTATCACTTCAGCCGTCACAAGAAGCTGCCATGAAGAGCACCATCTTCTGAAAGCCACTCCTTCGCGTTCTCGATTCAAGCAAATCGAGGCGTTGACGCAATAGTGCTTAGCTTTGGTGCATCTCGTGCAGCGAAGATTCCAATACGTTGGGAAATCACGCTCGATCTCGGGCACAAGTTGGTCCCACTATCAGGCGAGGCTAGTCCTGCGATCTGTCGCCCCAGCACTGGAGTTTGAGGAGCGCCGTGCCTTTCAATCTCTCTCTGGTCGAGCACTGAATCCCAGGCGCGACGTCACCCGCCCATGTAAGCCGGACGTTCCATCGCGACACTGGTTTCGACATTGCGCTTCCAATTTTCTAGGCGCGGTCCGGTGATGCCCTTGGCCCGCTCGCGCAGCGCGACCATCTGCTCCGCATTATAAGGCTTAAACTGTTGTGCGATGCGAACATCATCTTCAAGCTGGCCGATGGTGGTGCACCCGATGGCCGTGCAGTGAATGGGTAAGCTCAGCACATATGACAAGCATTCCTTGGCGCTGAAGTTTTGCATCAGTTTGGCATTGCCGAAATTCTTCATCCCCTGAATACCCAAGCCGCGCTCCTGTGCCAGCGGCAAGACCTTCTTTTCAAAACTAAGGTAGCCAGGGTCGGCGATGTGCAAGGGCATCAAAATGGTGTCGTATTTGTCGTACGCTTTGAGAAATGCCAGATGAACGTCGGGATCGCGATGGCCCGTGAAGCCAATAAATCGGCATTTCCCAGCTTTCTTGGCGGCTTCGAAAGCCTCAATAGCTCCTCCGGGGGCGAAAACCTTTTGGACTTCGTCCAACTCATTCACCGCATGAATCTGCCAAAGATCCACGTAATCGGTCTTGAGCCGCTTCAGAGAGAGATGCAGTTCTTCCTCGGCTTCTTTGCGGGTCCTCTTCACTGACTTTGTTGTCATGAAGACCTGCTTTCTGAACGCCGGCAAAACCTCGCCATAGACTTCCTCAGAGCGTCCATCCCAGTAACTGTGGGCGTTGTCGAAGTAGTTGATGCCCAGATCGTACGCTCTCCTCACGATGGCCTTGGCTTCTTCCTTCGTGATGAGTGGAAACCGGCCCCCTGCCTGGCCAATGATCGTGAGTTTTTCTCCAGTTTTGCCAAAGACGCGGGTCGGAATGTCGCCCGCTTTAAGCTTTGAGGCTTGGACTTGCGCGGCGAAGCTGCTTGTTGCCGAGGCCAGTCCTGCAAAGATGCTTCCTACGAATGTTCTGCGTTTCATAACGCCTCCAAACGAGTTTGATCTGACAGGCAAGCTATTGCACTTGGTCGCAAAAATCAAGCAAGCTTTGCCGTTGCGTAAGACATTCCAAAAAGGAGCAGCTGATATCGACTGCGGCGCCACGACGGAGCTGTGAATAAATTAAGAGATGTCAGCTCCCCTCACCCCAACCCCACTCCCTCTCGCGGGTGGCGAGAGGAGTCGAATCTTGATTTATTCACAGCTCCAGGGGGCGGTGCGAAGCGCCAGCGGTCGCGAAGCACCCAGGGGTTGTCTTTGACGGTTTCCGAAACTATCACGACAACTCCCCGAAGGCTTCGCCTTCTTTCCGCCTTTGGCTAAGGGGGGATTTTCAGAGGCGCGCCCCTCTGCTGTTTCCTGGTCAGGTGATCCAACGGTAACCGGCGAGAAGTTGATTGAGTCAGGGTTTGGACCTGCCGATGACCGGTGAATCTTTTCCGGGAGGATCGTCCAAGGCCAACGTGAGCGCAAGGGTCGCCCAGCTCGTGGCCGCGCCAGAAATCCATTGGTCCGGCCATGGGGGAAACCGCTTTCAAAGTAAGGTTGCACCGGGTAGGAGCGCGTATGAACTAACCAGGAGCCGTGATAGCAATCTCAGCAGGCTTTGCGGGAACCACCGAAATGTGGTGGGATGAACCCGGGTGAGTTACGCCGCCCCGACCCGGGTGAACGGCAGGAGGTCTGAGGAATAACTTCTCACTCTGGAATTGGCAGACGAGACTATGCACTGAACTACTGAAGGAGTGACGGATGAAGCTCGAAACCATCGCTGTTCATGCTGGGAAGAACTCCGACCCGGGTTCTGG
The DNA here is from genome assembly GCA_022616615.1 of Acidobacteriota bacterium. Lineage (GTDB taxonomy): Bacteria > Acidobacteriota > Terriglobia > Versatilivoradales > Versatilivoraceae > VFZK01. The sequence continues at coordinate 2,836 of JAKEER010000301.1, read as the reverse complement.
GGCGATTACTTCCTCCATCCAACTAGCAACCACCTTCGAGCGCGAAGCCGATGGCGCCTTTCCCCACGGTTACATTTATGCTCGAAGCAACAATCCGAACCGCAAAAATCTTGAAACCTGCTTAGCGGCGCTGGAGGGCGGAGCAGCGGCAGCGGCCTTTGCTTCCGGATCGGCGGCGTCGATGGCCGTGTTTCAGGCGCTCTCTCCGGGCGACCATGTCATTGCGCCGCTCGATGTCTATTACGGCACCTCGGTGCAGTTGCGAGAGCTTCTTGAACGCTGGGGTTTGAAGGTCAGTTATGTGGACATGAGCGATGCAAGCCAGGTGGAGCAGGCCGTGATCTCCAAGACCCGGCTGCTTTGGGTGGAGACGCCCTCTAATCCGCTCCTTAAGATTGTGGACATCGACCGGATGGTTGCCATTGGCCGCCGCGCCGGAGCGCTGGTGGCCTGCGACAATACCTGGGCAACGCCGGTCCTGCAGCGTCCGCTGGAGATGGGCGTCGACGTTGTGATGCACTCCACGACGAAGTATCTGGGTGGGCACAGCGACGTCATCAGCGGTGCTCTGATTTCCAAAGTGGAGGACGATTTCTTCCGGCGACTGCGGCTCATCCAAGCCTCAGGCGGTGCCGTCCCGTCTCCATTCGACTGCTGGCTGGTTCAGCGCGGTGTGAGCACGCTGGCCTGGAGAGTCCGTGCCCAGTCGGAGCAGGCATTCCTGGTGGCGCAGTTTCTCAGCCGGCATCCGAAGGTCGCAGCCGTGCACTACCCGGGCCTGAAAAGCCATCCAGGGCACGAAGCTGCCGCGCGCCAGATGAAATCCTTTGGGGGCATGCTTGCCTTTCAAGTGAAAGGCGGCCGCGACGCGGCGATGGCGGTGGCTGCTGGAGTCAAGGTCTTCACTCGCGCGACAAGCCTGGGCGGAGTGGAAAGTCTCATCGAGCATCGAGCGTCCGTTGAGCATCCTGGCACTCGCACACCTGACGACCTACTTCGCGTCTCGATCGGGCTGGAACATGTGGACGACCTGATTGAGGACCTGAGTCAGGCGCTGGCGTGAAAGCGCCATCAGAAGCAGAAGGCCGGGCGCGGTTCTCACGGCGCTGATGAGGTTCTTGATTCTCGGTGGCCGGCCGAAGAAAACCCGCCCTGCCGCCTCATCCCCAGTCTGCAGACCCTCTTCACTGCTGCCGGAGAATCCCGCCACTTCATAAGATCCGCCAGCCAAATGTTGCACCTGAACCCAAGATCAAAACATTTTCAAGTCAGCTAATCCGACTGACATCGTGGTGTTTCCACGATCTCCCGGCATAGGCGAAGCTTTTGGCTAAGTCTTTGCATTGACCGCAAGAGCTGGCACCGTCTTGTGCCTGCCTGGTACTGACGGCTTGGAGTCACACCGGATGAAAATAATCGCTCCCCCCTTGGACAAACATGGACAAGGGGGGCCTACAGAGGAGATGGCGCTCGGAACCCCCGCAAAGCCACCTATTTTTAACAGGAGGTCATTTCATGCGTTCGAAAATCCTGCTGGCAGCCCTGCTGCTGATGCCAGGAGCGGCTTGGGCAGAGACTTTTGGCACGCGCTACGAAGTCTTCGGGACGGTAGGCGGTTTGAAGGCTTATGACGACGAAGGCTCGATAGGAACCGGGACTGCCGCCAGCGGTGGCTTTGGCTACCGCGCAACACCAAAACTAGGATTTGAAATCGAAGTCTCTCGCACACCGCATCTCAGAGACATTGCCGGCGGAACTCTGCGCTTCGAGGGCACTGGCGTTTTTACGACTGGGAGTCTGCTTTATCACTTTTCCGAAAGCCGCGCTCAGCCTTATGTCCTGGGCGGGATCGGCCACCTGCACTACCGTCGCGAGTTTCATTTTCTGTTCATTGGGACTTCAGATACAGCGAATGGTTTTGCTTACAACTTCGGCGGAGGGGTGAAGATTTTCCTGAACCGCCGCTTCTCGGCGCGGCCGGAGTTCCGCATACTGGTCGGGGAAGCGCGCAACAACCAAGCGGTAGAACCGCCCTTCAGCGTCTTTCGCGGTTCCATAGGCTTGGCCTATCATTGGTAGCCGGGGCAGTCAGGCACGATTTCGCTCAAGCTAAAAAAAGTCAGCCCGAGAGCGGCGGGCACCGACATGCCGATACAAGTCCCCCTTGAATTCTTTGAACGCCACGGGCGCCTGGCAGCCCCGCTGGGTCGAATAAGTACGCACACCCGCTCGCACTCCCGTTAAGCGAAAAAGTTCCATGAAATAGCTCCGTACAGTCCGTACAGAATGGATTTGTCCATCGCTGACCGGTGTTTGGAAAGGTCGGCTTTTCCAGTGCTGTGCCTTTTGCCCTCTCGCTGCGTCAGTTTGAGGTTTCCTGCGGGCTATGGCATCATTCGCCACATCTTGCTGAAGCCTGTGGCGGCGCCGTGGCCGATGTCAGCGCTAGGGCGGCTTGGTCCTGTTTTCGCAGGATGATGTGCCCGCCCCGCCCGGCGTGGATCAATGGCACGGCGAGGGCGCCACAGTCCGTATCTGGCTGAACCATTCCGCTCAGCGGCGCCACGTTCGATGAAAGTATCCCCCCTTAGCAAATCTTAACAAAGGGGGCGGCGCGAAGCGACAGCGGTCGCGAAGCGCCAGGGGGTTGTTCGTTCAATTCTCCCGGACCCATCAAGACAACCCCCTGAAGGCTTTGCCTTCTTTCCCCCTTTTTAAGGGGGGATTCTTAAGGAAGCATCTTGAAATCAAGAAAGCCTAGCAACACACGCTCGGGAGGCCGGCGGTTTGAGATCAGCCGTGGCCACCCGTTGCCGCTCGGCGCCAGCTTGCAGCG
>JAKEER010000300.1 GCA_022616615.1 Acidobacteriota bacterium | reverse complement strand
GCACGAAACGTTCGATTGGAGGTTTCCGCAAGGGCCGGTCGCACCACCCCGGCGCTGGCTCCGGGACCGCCGTCCCTGTGCCAGCGCCCGCCCCTCCTCAGCCGAGGAGGGGAACAAAAATCTCCAGTCTCCAGATTCCCGCGAAAGCGGGAATCCTGTCCCCGTCGAGAGACACTGAATTGCCGCTTTCGCGGAAATGACGGGATTCCGCTCGAATCAAGTCAAGCCGATCCTGTTTGCGATGATCAGCGCCAATCTCGTGAATGCCTTCGGCAACTGGGTGCTGATTTTCGGGAAGCTGGGCTCCGGCACTGGGCGCCGAAGGCGCTGGATGGTCAACCACGTTAGCTCGTGTTTACATGATGCTGGTATTGCTGGCGGCCATCGTCCGTCATGAACGCCGCGAACGCGCCGGGTTGTGGCAGACGTGCTTGAAACCTGAGATGGCTCGCATTCGCCGCCTTTTTGGCCTGGGATTTCCAGCCGCCATGCAGATCACGATGGAGGTTGGCGTTTTCGCCGCCGCCACGACGCTGGCCGGCAAACTGACGCCGGTGGCGCTGGCAGCGCATCAGATTGCCATGCATGTGGCCAGCTTGACGTTTATGGTTCCTTTGGGGATGGCGTCGGCTGGAGCCGTTCGCGTCGGGCAGGCCCTGGGCCGCCACGATCCGGAAGCTGCGGGGCGTTCCGGTTGGACGGCGCTCGTGCTGGGAGCCGGGTTCATGTCTCTGGCAGGCCTGGGACTATGGCTGATGCCCCGCGTGATCCTGCGCGTTTTCACGGTGAATGCTTCCGTGATTTCCCTGGGAGTGCCACTGCTCCTGCTGGCGGCCGTGTTCCAGTTGTTTGACGGATTGCAGGTTGTGGCGACGGGAATCCTGCGCGGGACGGGCGATACCAGGACACCGATGGTCTGCAACCTCATTGGCCACTGGGTCATTGGGCTGCCGGTCGGTTATCTGCTCTGCTTCTTTCTGGGCTGGGGTGTCTTCGGCCTCTGGATTGGTTTGTCGGTGGGATTGATCCTGGCGGGCTTGGTTTTGTTGTGGTTCTGGTCGCGCAGAGTAGTGAGTCTCAGGAGGGAGTGGGGAGCAGTTGTCGCGTGATGGTGCAACAGTATGGGCTGCTTTTCAAGGGCACCACGGATCTGCCAGTTGTCTGTGTGCTTGAAAAGCGGCACCCTCCGCAGCTACGGCAGGCACCTGTCGTCCTCTTGAAGTGTGAAGAAACTAAAAACTTCGGTTCCCTTCGCCCCCGTGAAGGCGATAGGGCTAGCTAGTTTCTGTCGCGAAAGTCGAAGAGCCTTACTGGTTGCCGCCCTCGCGAGATTTCGGCTCCCCTCTCCCGCGTCGGGGAGAGGGGGAGCCGAAACATTTCAATTTTTTCATAACTGCCATGTGGGACAGTCGCTGCGGAATGCTTGCCAGTGGTGCGCTTGAAAGGCAGCACACTCTACCGATTGAATGTCGATGGGCTTCGTGTTCGTCGTGACCTTCGTGGATCAATTCGAAGTCTTCAGCATTGCTTCTCTGCGTGCCTTGAACTCTGTTCCCGGCTTCCATGCTGGAAACTTTTCAGCTTCTGCGACCCGATAACCCGTGAGAAATAGCAGCTGCAGATCTTCGACGGCTCCCGACAGGTCCCAATCCGGCTTTATCTCGTCCGAAACTTTGTGGTAGTCCTTGTTCGTGTACTCATCTCGCTTCTGCTGGCTGTATTCGGCTGATTTGCCAATGTAGTCGATTCCCGAATCGGGGTACAGAGCAGGCACACCTTGCTTCGCAAACTCGAAGTGGTCGGAACGGTAGTAGAAACCCTTTTCCGGCTCTGCGTCCGGCTGCAGCCTGCGTCCCTGCGTGCGCGCCGCTTCTTCGAGCACGTCGTCCAAAGTCGAATTGCCTAATCCCACCACGACAATATCTTTGGTCCGGCCCCACTGGTTGACACCGTCCATGTTGATGTTCGCAAGGGTTTTTGCCAGCGGATACAACGGGTTCTCGGCGTAGTGCTTCGCGCCGAGCAGGCCTTTTTCCTCAGCAGTCACTGAAAGAAAGAGCACCGATCGCTTGGGTGGAGTTTTGAGCCGCGTGTAGGCTTCAGCCAGCTCCAGAAGAGAAGCGACGCCCGAAGCGTTGTCGAGCGCCCCATTAAAGATCTGATCGCCCGTGAGTTTCTCGTCCTTTCCGAGATGATCCCAATGCGCCGAGTAGACAACAACTTCGTTCTTCAGCGCTGGGTCGGCGCCCTCCAGTCTCGCGATGACATTCTGTGAGTCCACTTCGCGCAGTTTGTTCTTCACCACGAAGTTCGCTTTCGCCTTCAGCGGCGCCGGCTTGAAATCTTTGCTGGCTGCGGCTTTCTTCAGGGAGTCGAAGTCCTGGCCACCCATCTTGAGCAGTTTTCTGGTGGTATCGAGGCTGATCCACGACTCCACGGCGATGTGGCTCATGTTCCTGTCAGGGCGGCGCAAATCAAAGTTCTCGCCGCCCCAGCTTCCCGAAACCACCTCGAAAGGATAGCCTGCCGGGCCCGTCTCGTGGATGATGATGGCAGCGGCCGCGCCTTTCTCGGTGGCAATTTCATACTTGTACGTCCAGCGGCCGTAGTAGGTCATGGCCCGGCCTTTGAACATCTTCTCGTCGAGTTTTGACGGGTCGCTGGCGTCGGGCACTGCAGGGTCGTTAATGAGCATGACAATGGTTTTGCCCTTCACATCGGCGCCCTTGTAGTCGTCCCAGCCGTACTCTGGCGCTACCACGCCATAGCCGACGAAGACGATGTCGGAATTCTCTACTTTGACTTCCGGAATGTAGCGCCTGCAGACAGCAACATAGTCGGTCTTCGGCTGGAGGTGAAGCAATTGCCCGCCCGAGACGAAAGAAGCCTGCGGCGTCGGAGTGAACCCTGCCAGCGGGACCTTATGCACATAGCTTCCATCCGGATTGCCTGGCTTCAGTCCCAGTTTCTGAAACTGCTCGGTAAGATATTTCACCGTGAGCTCCTCTCCCCGGGTTCCTGGAGCCCTCCCTTCATATTCATCGGAAGCCAGAATGCGCGTATGCCGCAACAGGTCTTTGCTGGCAAAGCTGTCCAGAGCAGTCTTGAGAGCGGCCAGGCTCGAATCGATGGTGGACTTTTGCTCAGCAGGCCGTTCTTGTGAGCAGGCAGGAAGAAGGAGAAGAAAAAGAGCGAGTATCAAAAGGCGACAGGGATGTTGCATCTTGGTTCTCCAAGAAATCATTCTCGTTATCGCGCTTGTGTTTGTCTTCGACGAAGACTGAGTACAACGACGAGAGCGATTGTCTGCATCGCGCGGTAACCTTATTGGCGGGAGACAAATTCCAAAAACTCTTTGACCCGTTGCTTTGAATCCAGAGAAGCATCGACTTTGCCGCCATTCGAGAACTCGACATGGACTTCATATTTTCTGAATTCGACTGAGCCTTCGTAAATCCTGTGTTGATCAAGGAATCGAACTGCATCCTCAATCGTCGTGAATTCGTTTAGCTTGCCGTAGAGCGGAATCACGAGTACTCGTGTAGCGATGCGAGCGAGTCGCTCCTGTGCCATCTTAAAACTCCGTAGCCTTCACCACTCGGTCGCCGATCTCGGTTGTCGAAAGGTGGCCTCCGAGATCGGCGGTTCGGTTGGATGGGTCAGACATCACCTGTTCCACTGCGCGTCGAATCAGGTCGGCCCCGCGCCGGGTTTCTTCGTGATTGAACCAATCGAGCATCATGGCTACAGAAAGGATGGTTGCAATGGGATTGGCAATGCCTTTTCCGGCGATGTCCGGGGCGGAACCATGAGACGGCTGGAAAACAGCGTATTTGTCGCCAATGTCTGCAGAAGGTGCCATGCCCATGCCGCCAATCAGCCCTGCTGACAGATCGGAGAGGATGTCGCCAAACATGTTCTCGGTCACAAACACGTCGAACGTTTCTGGCCGCTGCACAAGATAGAGGCTGGCGGCATCCACATAGATCCTGTCAGTCCGAACAATAGGAAACTGATGGGCCACCTCATCGAAGACTTTACGAAAGAATGCCATCGAGGGGAGGACGTTCGCCTTGTCTACCAAAGTCAAATGCTGGCGTCGCCTGCTCGCCTGCTGGAAAGCGGAGCGAAATAGTCGTTCCGAGCCGTGGCGTGTAATGCGCATCGTGTCGGTTACTTCGCAGGCATCTACGGGGTGCTTCAGCAGCCGTGAGGAGAACAGCCCTTCTGTGCTTTCGCGCACGATCAGGAAATCAATTTCGCCAGCTTTGTATTTCTTCAGCGGTGTGTGATGTTCATGGTAGAGACGAATGGGTCGCAAGCCGCAGTACAGGTCAAGCTTTTCGCGAATGTCGATCTGTGGCGTCATTTCGACGCCTTCCGGCCAGCGGATGTTCGGCAGTCCCATCGCTCCAAGCAAGACAGCATCGTGCTGTTTCAGCTTCTCCAGTGCGGCTGGCGGGAGCGGGTCGCCACTGCCAAGATACTCACTGGCACCCACGGAATATTCCTGCAACTCGAATCGCACGCCGTCGAGTTTGCCTTCGACGGTCCCGAGGACTTTGAGGCTCTCGGCAATTACGTCAGGTCCGATGCCATCTCCTGGGAGGACTGCAATTTTGAAAGTTGCGTGGTTTGTCATAAGAGAAAAAATCGAACCGCAGCGGAGGAGGAGGAATGAGGATGAGGATAGAGGATCGAGGAGGATGACCTCCGTCTTCTTCAATCCTCAATCCTCTATCTTCCATCCTCTATCCTTACGACCTGCCCCTTCGCCGCCGACTGGTAACAGGCTTCAACCGCGGCAACTGTCTTCAAGTAGTCCTCTCCTTCGCTTTCGCAACGCTGGCCGGTCTGCAGGCAAGCAATGTAGTGTTCTTGAGCTGCACGGATGCTGTCGCCGCGATATCCGGCGGGAGGCGTCACCGAGGGCAGCGCAGTCTCATCTTTACCATGTTGGGTCAGGAAAAGCCTGCCGCCCGAGCTGCAGCGGATCATGCCTTTATCGCCTTCCACCCGAAAGGAACCCATGGCGAGGCTGCTGGGCACTTTGCCACTGATGCGGTTGCCGTCTATCAAGCCTTGTATGCCGCTGGCAAACGTCAGTTGAATCATGACGCAATCTTCACCGGCAATCACCGGATTGACCCGCTTCATCTGGCAATAGAGAGAGTCAATTTCGCCAGCCAGATAGCGGCTCGTATCGAGGTGATGCACCAGCGTTTCATAAACCAGCAGCCGCGGCATTTGTGCGAAGTAGGGCTGCAGGCTATACGGAGCCGGTCCCAGCCCGTCGCCGGCGCGATGCCGGAACGCCAGGTGATATGGCTTGCCCAAAGCGCCGCTGTCCATCACGCGCTTGGCTTCCCGGTACCATGGCTGCCAGCGCCAGTTTTCGTGGATCAGCAAGCGCACGCCAGCCTTTTTGCAGGCTGCTACCATCGCCAGGCAGTCTTCCCACGCAGGCGCCATCGGCTTTTGGCAGATGACGTGGATACCGTTGCGGGCAGCCAGTTCCGTCAGCGGAGCGTGCGACTCGGGTCGCGTGACGATGTCGACGAAATCCGGCTTCTCCCGGTCTAACATTGCTTCCACGTCAGCATCAGCCCGGGAGATATTCCACTTTGCCGCAAACTCGCTAGCGCGGCCTGGCGTGGCGTCTGCGATGGCCGCGATGGCAGCGCCTGGGGTACGGTTCCAGCCCTCCGCATGAAACTGGGCAAAGTAGCCCGCCCCAATCATCACACCTTTCAACGTGGGTGGACTCATGCTCCAGTCACCTCTTTCAGCAAGTTAAAAAATGCTCTCTTTCGCTCCCGCGGTCGTTGATGAAAAACCGATCGGCTTCGATTGAAATCTCCGTTCTTGAAAGCTCGCGGGGAGACTGCATCCCTGCTAGCAGCAGGGCAGATGTTCGTTCGAGAAATTTTCGGCGGTGCATTGTGTCGGCGTCTTAAGTGGCAGAGTCTGCAAGGCGACGCAAAGGTTATTAGAGAGGTTTGGAGATGTCAAATGAGGGAACAGTGAGGGGTGCAATTAGAAGTGGCGGGCATCCCACACAGGGAGTCACAGGCACTGGTCACGACTAT
>JAKEER010000299.1 GCA_022616615.1 Acidobacteriota bacterium | reverse complement strand
GGTGTTGCGGAGTGTCCTCGCGACAGAAAAAACTCCGGGAAAACCTGTGCAGAAGTGTTTTTCCAGTTGACGAACCTTTTAATGTGTGACTGAAGTTTGAATTTCATCGCCACCAAGTGACACTAAGCCCGCCAAGCGCATTCGAAGTCCGCAATCAAGAAGCGGCTCAAGGAATCGCATCGTCACCGTGATGGGAGTCTAATCGCGGCGCAGGCGCCCGTTTGAGCCAGCATGTTTGGCAGCTTTGTGCGCTTCGGTCAGGCGCGGGATGAGTTCTGACAGATGTAGCGACAATGTTTCTAGCCGTTCGTCTTCTGAGCGCGCCGCCAGGATTTGTTGCCGGATGCCATTGTTGAGATGAAGCGATGAGGCAAGCTTGAATGCCAAGCCGGTAAAGGAGGGTCCCGGGCCGAGTTCTTCAGGATCGTTGCGGCTGATAAGCCTGCAGGCCTGCTCATACAGTTCCAGGGCTTGCAGTGCCTTTTCTTCGGAGGGGTCACTGCCACCCTGCAGATCGGCAAGCGGCTCAATGCTGGCGCGAAGGTAGGATTTCTCAGTGTTGAAGAACGCGACTCGAAATCGTTGCAAACCAACAGCGACTAGGTCCATCCGTCCGTCCGAGTAACGTCGTACGACCTGCCTAATTTCGGCTGTACAGCCGATCTCTTCGACCCTTTCATCGTGGACGTAAAGAACTCCGAAGGCTGACTTGTTCTGCAGGCACTCCCCAATCATCTGCTTGTAACGCTCTTCAAAGATGTGCAACGGCAAAAGCATGTCCGGAAACAGGACAACCTCCAGTGGAAACAGCGGCAAGTACTCGCCCATGAATGAACCAGCACGTTGACAGACTTCGAATGGCGCCATTCTGACATGGACTATGGGCAACAGCGACAAAAAACGCTTTCCCGCAGATTCAACGCCACTTGCCTGGGTCCCTTTGGGCCGCTCAACCCCGATTTGGGGCAACTCCCTGAATTTTTGTTTAATAACTGGAGACGGTTGAATAAATTGCGTCAGCTTGAGACCGAGTTGGCCATGGACTACTTTTTAGCTCTGGTCTGGTAGCACTTGAAGATGTTGATTTTCTTGGTCTTAAACTGACGCGCTGCGAGATTTAAACACGCTTTGAGGCAAATCGAATCCGGCAGACAAATTTCATTGAGGATGAAGGTCTTATTCGAGTGAGTCGAAGGAATCAGTCGAACCAGTAGAAGTGAAGCGAGCAGAGCAGCATTCCCCTCGGCATCTCCCTTCAGATAACCCGGCAGGCTCCGGAACCGCGAGCTAATAGAGGAGAACCATAACCATGCCACGAAAGACAGGCACCCGCTTGATGAAGTATGTCGACAGCGCCATTTGCAAGACGGCAGGCGCGACTTTTAATTCCATCCAATTCTTCAACAAGTACCGCCCGAACCCGTCGTTTACACCTAAGTGGTCAGACAAGCCGCTACTGAAGTCGTGGGAGAAATCGAAACCCACGCTCGGCTTTCCCCGCACGACCGACTCACTCTGTCCGACCTGCATTCGTGAGGTTCGCGAAAAGATCATCAATGGCGAAGAGGATTACCGAACGTTGATGACTGACAGTGTGGGCGAGATCAAGGCCCAGATCATCGAGCGGAACGGCGAGGTCTGGATGATGAAGGAATGCCCAAAGCACGGCAAGTTTGAAGACTTGATGGCCAAGGACGTTAAGTTCCTGGAATGGGTTGAGGCGAACTTCCCCGGCCGAGACATCCGCGCGCATAACGACGAGCGGTTGCACCATCACGGCAGCAGCACAGTGAAATATGGCCGCGGCTCAGTGTTGACGGTCGACCTGACGAATCGCTGCAACATGATGTGTGATCCCTGCTTTATGGATGCCAACCAGGTGGGCTACGTTCACGAGTTGAGCTGGGAGGAGATCCAGGAAATCATGCGCAACGCGCTGGAGATCAAGCCGCGGCGGCAGATGTCCATCCAGTTCTCCGGCGGAGAGCCGACCATGTCGCCCCATTTTCTGAAGGCCGTGCGCTATGCCCGGGAACTTGGCTATAACAGTGTGCAAGCAGCAACTAACGGCATCGAGTTTGCCAAGAGCAAGGAGTTTGCAAAGCAAGCGGCTGCAGCCGGAATGCGCTATGCCTATCTCCAGTTCGACGGCATCGGCAACGATGCCAACAGCCACCGTCATATTGGCAACTTGTTCGATGTGAAGCTACGGGCGATTAACAACATGCACGAGGCAGGAATCGAGATCGTGCTGGTGACGACGCTGGTCAACGGGGTGAATAACGATCAGGTAGGCCCGATCGTCAAGTTTGCCCAGGAGAACCCCAAAAAGATCGCTTTTATTGCTTTCCAGCCCGTCTCGTTTACGGGCCGCGACGAAGAGATCACCCCTGCGCGGCGCCACCGCCAGCGCTACACGTTGTCGCACATGGCGAGCGACGTGAAAGCGCAGGCCGGCATTACCGAACCGACGCGTGATTGGTTCCCCATTTCCCTGATGGGCGCCTTCGCCGATTTCGCTGATCTGGTTCACGGACCGGACAAGGACTGGGGTTCGTTCAGTTGCGGCTGCCACCCCAACTGCGGCGTGGGCACAGCCATCATGATTCACAAGGAGACCAAGGAAATGGCGCCGGTGCCACAGTTCATCAACGTGCCCGGCCTCATCAAGGATCTGCAGAAAGTGACCGACGCCGCGCGCAACCGCACTTTTTCAGGTGTGATGATGGGGTTGGCGCTCCTAAAGAATTTCAAACCGTTCCAGGCGCCCAGCCAGTTGACGCTGCTGGATATCATAAAGAAGTTCGACAAGACCTGGGGCGTTACCGGAAAGAATTACGGGAAGTCGACACCAGACCGGACCATGGCTGACATCCAGAAGCGGCGCGAGGATCCTTGGAACTTCCTGTTCATCGCAGGCATGTGGTTCCAAGATTTGTTCAACTACGACTTCCGCCGCACCGAAATGTGCATCATTCCTTACGCCACACAGGAAGGCGAGATTTCCTTCTGCGCTTACAACACCGGTGTCGGCTGGCGGCAGATCATCGAGAACATGTACAAGAACGCCACCGTGGCTGAGTGGTATAAGAAGCACGGCAAGCATGAAGTTTTTGCCAAAGGCAAGAATGTTAATTTGGACAGCTACGAACATTCGCTCAAGATCGATCCTGTGGATGCCGCTCGCGTGCGTGAGCGCGGTGAGGAGCCTAAGACCGCGGCTGAAGAGGAGCGCATGCGGAAGAAGGCGCTGCGCGAAGCCGCCGAAGTTCGCGCGATTTACGAAGAGATGGTGCTGAAGAAGAAGCAGCCGGAGCTCGTGCAAATTGGGCAGCCCGTGAAGTAATCCATGATTGCGTTGTGACTCAGGCAAGCCAATATGGGCCGTCTATCGAGGCGGCCCATTTTTGTTTTGGATTGCGGCGGCTTTTTCATCCTATGATCCTAGAAACGGCACTAGAAGCCACCACAGAGGCACGGAGACCTTTCCTCTGAGATTGACCACCCGTGCGGCCTTCGAGGAAATTGGGTCACGGGGATTTGCCGCGGAATCTGTTCGTTTTCGTTCACTCTTGGGTGAAAGCGAATAGCCCGGGATCTTCGAGTGTCTTCCTGTTTTCTCTGTGCCTCTGTGCCTCTGGTTAATTTGAACTGCCGGTTTTAGGATGGTTCGCCAGGTTTGCGAACTCGTACAGAAACGCGGTCATGACGGGCACTGCCCGGCTCCACCGCCAAAGGGGATTGACATGATTGCAGTGGAGCAGAACGTTTTTCACAGTTTTCTGACAAAGCATGATGAAAAGCAGTGGGCCGAGGTTCTGGGACGCTTGCTGTCTTCGATCCATCCCGTCGACCAGATTGCGACGAAGATCTGGTTCTCATTCTGGCCATTGAAGCTGGCGCGCGAGCTTCAGGAATCGACCGACGCCGTACAGACTGCCAAGCGTCTGCAGTTGGACGGCAATTACCGGCTGGACGAGCAGGTGGATTCTTCCGTCGATTATTTTCTGGGCTCCCGTTTTTGGGGCGGCGTGAAGAAAGCAATTTTGGAGCACGCGGAATCGATGACCCGAGCGGCCAGCGCCGGGCTCGAAGAGCAGATCCGCGGCATTGCCGCCAAAGTGGCGCGCGATAAGAGCGTCGAAGACCGCTTTGTGCTGGGCATCACGGCCGTTGGCGTCATGATCTTTCAGCAGGTTCGCATCGCTGCCTTTGCTGCGGCAGCCCAGGGTTCGTATCAGATCAAGAATCACCAGTCGCCTGAGCAACTGCTGAAGTCGAGGCTCGGAAAAGAAGGCGGCTGGCGCGCAATGTTCGGCGGGAAGAAGAAGCACCGGGTGACGTTCGATGAAAGCCGGCAGGAGGGCTCGTTCCAGGCGCTGGAAGGCCAGGATCTCTCCATGGCCTCAAGCTGCGACAAGCGCGACTTCCAGAGCCAGGATCGCCGGCGAATCGCCGGACCGGTGCCTGCCGAATGCCGTAGCGGCGCCTGCGGCTACTGCTGGATCGGTGTTCTGGGAGGACATGAGAATTTGTCGGATGCAGCTGATTTCGAGAAGAAGCGCCTCCATTATTTTGGCTATGTGCCGCGAGACGTGGCGGTTGGAAAACATTCGCACATTCGGTTGGCCTGCCAGTCGAAGTGTTATGGTGACGTGACGATCGTCATCCCGCCTTGGAATGGGGTATTGGATGGGGGGAAATAGAGAGATACGAACCGGAGAGACGCGAAGACGCAGAGAGAACATGGGGGTATGGGGCTGTTTCATTAGGAACTCTCTGCGTCTCAGCGTCTCCGCGGTGGCTTTTGCCGTCTTCGCATTGATTCTTTCCCGAGGCCGGTGGCCGGTTATCGGTTGATTTTTTCGGCAGGACGGTTACAATCTTCAAGGAATCATTGAAGTTCATGACAAGGAGTGAAAACGAATGCTGACACTTACTGACAAGGCGCAAGGCAAGGTGAAAGAGATTCTTGATTCCCAACCGGAACCGTTCGCGGGCCTTCGAGTGCAGGTGGTTGGAGGGGGGTGTTCCGGCTTCCAGTACCACATGGGATTTGAGAAGCAGGAGAACAGCGGCGATGAAGTGCTGGAAATGAACGGCTTCAGGGTCTTTGTTGATCGCGGCAGCTCGATGTATTTGGACGGCACCGAGATTGACTGGGTGGAAGCTCTGACTGGCTCCGGTTTCAAGTTCAATAACCCGAACGTTAAGAGCACCTGCGGCTGCGGTGAATCGTTCCAGGCATAACGTACCGCTAGGTGATCGTTCTAAGGGCCAACTCCCATCCGCTGAGAGTTGGCCTTTTTTGTCTCCAAAGATAATCCCCTCTTGGGAGGGGTGGCTGGCGCAGCGACGGCGGTCGCAGGTTGACAGCGGTCGCACAGGCAGACGGAGTGGGTCGTTGTTCAGAGGCGCCACCCACCCCAGGGACTAGGGGGCCCTTTCCCCTCCCGACAGGGGATTTGGCTGAAAGTCGTTCTCGTCGTCGTCCTCGTGCTCGTTCTCGAAGAAAGGCCGAGGACGACGACGAATATTTGGCATCACTGATGCAATCCACAATCGACAATCGGCAATCGGCAATGCTTCTGGATTCCTTCCATCGCCCCGCCAAGGACCTTCGCATCTCCGTCACCGACCGGTGCAATCTGCGCTGCACCTATTGCATGCCCTTTGATGAATATGTCTGGATCGACAAGAAGGAAATCCTCACATTTGAGGAAATCACGCGCCTGGCCCGGCTCTTCATTGGTCTTGGGGTGGACGAAATCCGCTTGACCGGAGGAGAGCCACTGGCGCGAACCAATCTCGAGATCCTCGTGGGCCAGCTTTCGGCCCTGGCAGGCTTGAAAGATCTGAGCCTGACGACCAATGGCATCTTCCTCGCCGAGAACGCAGCTGCCCTGGCTGCTGCCGGGCTGAAGCGGATCAACGTTAGTCTGGATACACTGAATGCTGAACGCTTTCGGCAAATCACCAAACGTGGCGAGCTGAGCAAAGTGCTGGAGGGGCTTTTCGCGGCCAAGGGCGCCGGGCTTCATCCAATCAAGATCAACGCGGTCATCGAGCGCGGCGTCAATGACGTTGACATCCTGGAGCTGGTCGAGTTCTCCCGCGAGCACAGCTTCGCGTTGCGGTTTATCGAGTTCATGGATGTGGGGAATTCCAACAGTTGGAAGTCGGAGCGAATGGTCTCGAAGACGGAGATTCTCGCTGCCATCAGTGCCCGTTATCCATTACGCGAAGTGGGAAGAGACCAGGGCACAGCACCTTCAGTGGACTACGAATTCGCAGTCGGCCAAGGCGACATCGGCGTCATCGCCTCAGTCACGGAGCCTTTCTGTTCGAGCTGCACGCGTGTCCGATTGACGGCGGACGGGAAGCTGGTGACTTGTCTGTTCTCCGAGACAGGCCACGACCTAAAGTCGTTGCTGCGAAGCGGCGCGACGGATGAAGAGTTAGTTCAATTCATCAGCGGTGTCTGGCGAAAGCGCAGGGACCGATACTCCGACGAACGGCTCGAAGCACTGCATTCCATCCAGGGCTACCAAAGCAAAGATCACAAGAAGATCGAGATGATCAGTTTGGGAGGGTGAAATCTACGCAGCCCCAGAATGCCACCCTGTCCACCATCCCGCTTGGCCAACAATGAGGGTCAGTCAGAGTCAATGTAATCTGACACGTTGTAGCCCTGAGGGACGAGCCACAATGACTGGTCGGGTTCTCGTAGTTCGACGTCAGTGAGACACCAATCATAGAGCTCCTC
>JAKEER010000298.1 GCA_022616615.1 Acidobacteriota bacterium | reverse complement strand
ATTCGCGAAGATCAGGTTGTCCTTGCCCCGAAGCACCTCAAAGAGGTGCGCCCCGATCGTGGGGACAGCGGCATCATCCGAGGGGTCGACTGCCACACCGTTCTCCTGGGCAGCAGGGTCGGGCGGCTTGACGCGATAGCCCCGCACTTGCAGTCGGATCTCCTGTCTCGACTCGCTGGAGACCAGAATCTCGCATGGCAATGCTCTGCCCGGCCGGAGGAATTCTGCCGCAAGCTCCATGTCGCCAAGTGTCGCGCTGAGTGCGATGCGCGGAACGCGGCGGCGAAGGACAAGTTCTAGACGGCTAAGGAGAGATTGAAGCTGCTGGCCTCGCTCCGCGCCGATAAAGGAGTGGAGTTCGTCGACAACAACGAAGTCGAGATTCGCAAACAATTTCGCAATCGTAGTACCCCGCAGCACGAACAGCGCTTCCAGTGACTCCGGCGTGATAAGTAAGATCCCTGCTGGGTCCGAAAGGAGCTGGCGCTTGTGGCTCGAAGAGACATCCCCATGCCACCGATGCACAGGTATATCGATTCTCTCGCAGAGGCGGTCCAGCCGGTCGAATTGATCATTTATCAATGCCTTGAGTGGACTAACGCACATGGCTCGGACGCTGCTGGTAGGCCGCTCAATAATCCGAGAACAAATTGGCAGGAACGCTGCTTCTGTCTTTCCGCTAGCCGTGGCCGCCGCAATGATCAGGTCGCGGCCACCGTCAAGGATGGGGCTGATGGCTTGCTCCTGGATATCACGCAGTTCGGTCCAGCCCTGATCCCAGACCCATCGCTGAATCTGCTCGCGCAGTCGCTGGAATCCTGCGGAGGTTCGAGCGTCGGCACTTTGGTTAGAGCTTGAAGGAGGCCAAGTCGTCATCGCCCGCCTTTGCTGCCGATTCTGGAAGTGTTTGCTCGCTCTCCTGCTCTTCGCTCTCCAAAGGCTGCAGATCCGGATTCGCCTCAGTCAGCACTTGAACCTGATCGAGGAGTTGCTGCCAGGACACGCCAGGATTCTGCTCAAGGACGGCGAGCAGGTTCACGAACGCTGTGATCGTGCTCCGCGGAGTACGAAAGTACGCGTCCCCGATTTTCCGCGAACAATGATGCATGAAAGCCTTCAGGCCCTCATCTGGAATCAAGTAGCGATCCACAACTCCCGACGCGTAAACGTGCCGCAATTTCCCAAGGAGAACGAAGAGATCTTCAGGCGTCAAGTTTGCCAGCCTGAGGACTGGTCCCGAATAGTCCACGAGGCCATCCTTGAGGAATCGGTTCTCCGCGAGGCGGGACTGAAGCGCCTGGTAGCTGTAAAGCCCCTTCCGCGTGTCCATCAGAAACTCTGGCGTGCCACCCATCAGAAAAGCCAGGCCCTCTGCCGACCCTTGGAGACAGTCATTCAGAATCCTAAGGATCTGCTCGTAGTTGGTATTGCGTGCTCTCGTGTTGGCCAGCTTGTAGAGGTTTACCAGCTCATCGCAACAGACAAGAGTACCCACGAAGCCCGCCAGGCGAATGAAGCGCGCGAGGAGTTTCAGCTGGTCATACACGTTCGCGTCGTCGACAATCGTCCGAACGCCAAGGGCCGACCTGGCATCAGTTCGGGTCGTGAACTCGCCACGCAGCCAGCGCACGGCACTCGACTTCAATGTTTCGTTGCCTGTGTCGTGCCCCTTCCAGTAGGCGGCAATCACCTCCGCGAAGTCGTAGCCGTTCACCATCTCGGATAGCGCAGCCAAACGCTCACGGATCACAACTTCGGGCTTCACGCCACGCGTTCGTGCCGCCTCGATGGCCGAAGTCACGAACCGTTCAACTAGGCTCGCCAACGCCCCGCCATCGGGCTTGGAGCGTGTGGACATGTTACGAACAAGTTCCTGATACAAAGCGCGCGCCTGTCCGTCTGTGGCGTAGAGGCGACGGTCTGGGGTTAGGTCGGCGTGGAGTGTGACAAGTCGCTTTTCAAGGGCGATGGAGCGAATAAGGTACAGAAAGAACGTCTTTCCGGATCCGAACTCCCCAATAACAAACCGAATTCCCGAGCCACCGTCGGCGATCCGATCGAGGTCGGTGATGAGTGCCTTCACTTCCTCGACGCGCCCGACTTGGATGTGCTGCTGACCATTTCGCGGGACAACACCAGCCCGAAGCGACTGGATGATCGCGTCCCGCTCACGCGGTCTGACTGGCGGCGTGCTCATGTGAGGAGTTCCTTTGCTGTGGCAGAGTCAATTTGTATCGGATCGTCCCCCTCGATCACTGGAACTCCCGTGACCTCGAACGCTACTTCGTTGAGGGTATCAATCGCACCATCCGGCAGGAGTTTACATTCTGCCGCAATCCTCTCGAAATCCAACCGGTTCCACTCTGGCCGTTCGACAAGCCTCGAGAGAAGGGTGCCATGCGCCGCCGGAACCCTGCCCGTTGGAGATAGGAGTGCCACAGGTTGTGCAATGCTCCCAGCCTCATCGTCCGTGAAGATGTCATCGAGGATTGCTGAAATCTTTGCGGACTCGGCGAACTTTCTCTTCACTGCGGCCAAGTCGAGGTGCACGGCCTCGGCCGTGCCAGGGTCTGCGGGGATCGCATATCCCGCTGATGGCTGTGCCATCGTGATGGGAACCGGCTCACCGCCCTCGACGCCAGCCGCAGTTCCTGTGGCCATCGCGTGGACATGGCCATAAATATCGTCCGCAGCAAAACCCAGCAACGGGTAGATCTTCCCAAGTGTCCGGATCTCTTCCGGGCTGATTTGCCCGTCAGCACCGGCGACGCCGATCACAAACTCGGCCATGCTCCGCCGTTGTTGCAGATCGAGAGCCTCCAAGCGCTTTCTCACTAAAGTGAGGCTGGGCCTCGATTGCATTAGCCAGGATAAATGAGCGGACAGCCGGATGCGCTCTGCGCTGCTCAAGGCCAATGATCGCTGCATGTGTTCTTCGAAATGTTTCTCCTCGGCTGCCGAAATCGAGCCGTCAGCAGCAGAGATGGCGACAGCGAGATGCAAGAGCACCGTCGCGGCCGTATATTGCGGAGAGGCAATCGGTGCCGCATCGGCGGGAAGCTTGAAGATCATGGCCTTCCCGCCAGGAGCTAACGGGGCACCGCCGAATCGAACATCCGGCTCGATGCCGTACGTTCCTTTCTCCAAGAGTTGTGCCAGGAGCACCGCTTCTGATTTAGCCAGCTTGCCGCTGCCAAACGAAGCGCAGTGTTGCAGCAGATCGTCCGTCTCGCAAAGGGCCCGGTCGTGGGGACCGAGGGTTTTGTCGATCCAGTCCCACAACCCACGCGCCTCTTGACTTTCATGTGTTTTCGCGAGTTCAGACGGAAGCAAAGCCGCGGCCGCGACCGTTTTGGGTGCCTCGGGGTTGCGACCCACCCAGCGGCTGAAGGCATCCAGATCCGCCTCACAGCTGTCACCAATCTCGCGTAGCTTCGCCAGAGGGGCTGTAAGCGCCGCAATGTCAGGCAGATCAGTGTTGACGGTCACCTCTCCCCCGAAAGATGCGCTTGCTGGTCTAATCGCCAGCTTGAGTTTCGACCGATTCGGTTTGAGAACAAGCCCGTCGCCGAACGCCCGCGAATACCGGGTGCGGAACAGCTCTCGAAATTCCCGAGCGCACCGCTTGGCGGGTGTTCGCAGGTACGTCTCAGGGTGGGTCAGGAACCAACTTAGAGCCCAATCAGCCGGGAGTGGTTTGCCTGCAGCGACAAAGCGGCCAACTCCGACGCGAACAGAGATAGGCAGTTCATAGCTCGGGCGCTCCATCGGGGGTTCAACCCCTCCTCCTTCGGCTTGAACAAGTTTCAAGACATCCAGAAACTGGGACGCATAACCACGAAAGGAGCTATTCCCGCCATACACCTGCAGAAGCTCTTCGACTTCTCGGATAATGGCCGGAATATCTTGCTTCGCCTGTGGGGACCGCCGCGTGTCGGCCAAGGCACGTCGTTCGAGACCATAGAAGAAGAGAAACACATAGCCTATGTAGGCAGACGGGTCTCGGCGACCCGCGGCGAGCCATTCGAGGTACGCTGCGCGGCACT
>JAKEER010000297.1 GCA_022616615.1 Acidobacteriota bacterium | reverse complement strand
TAGGAACGACACTGGAGCTTTGGGCTCAACCTGGGGATCTCCAGATCCTCTAAGCAGTGCATCTCATTCGTGAAAAAGCGATCCACGATCACTCTCCAGCTTCTCACTCTTGGCGTCCTCCTCTGGCTCGTCCTCTATCCCAATTCCTACATCTTCGTTCAGAGTTTCATCCAGGCTGGCCAACTGACGCTTGCCAATTACCGCGAATTCCTTACCAATCCTTCGGAGTTGGAGGGCCTTTGGAACAGCCTTTGGATCTCGGTTTGGAGTGTCGTGCTTTCTGGCCTCATTGGAGTTCCTTTGGCCTTCTTGTTTCACCGGTTTGATTTCCCTGGCCGGAAGATTTTCGCAGCATTGGCGTCGCTGCCAGTCCTGCTGCCACCGTTGGTGGGCGTTATCTCGTTCTTATTTTTGTACGGTGAGAGCGGCATCTTCTCCCGGAGCCTTCAGCATTGGCTCGGTTGGCGCGAACCGTTGTTTTCGTTCCGGGGCGTTGGAGCGATTCTGTTTGTGCATGCCTACACGATGTATGTTTACTTTTACATGTTTGTTTCGGCGGGCCTAAGGCGTTTGGACTTTGCCCTGATTGAAGCAGCGCAGTCCCTGGGAGCATCCCGTTCCCGGATTTTCTTTTTGATAACCTTGCGTCAACTAACGCCTTCTCTGGTGGGTGCTTCGTTGCTGACGTTTATGACATCCATGGCCAGCTTCAGTGCGCCTTACATTTTTGGTGGAGGTATTCGGGTGCTGGCGTTGCAGATCTACAACTCGAAACTCAATGGCGACCTGGAGATGGCCATGGTGGAGACCGTCATTTTGACTCTGACTTCGATCGTCTTCCTCTTTCTTCTGCAACGCCACGAAGGAACGTCGAAGTACCGTTCGGCAGGCAAAGGAGCGCAGCAGCCAATCACCGCAGTTATCCACCCGGTCAAAAGACTGTTGGCAGGGGCGACTGGAATTGTCGCCCTTCTCTTTTTGCTTCTTCCCCACCTGACGTTGTTTCTCATCAGCTTCGCACAGGACGGGACCTGGACTATTGAGATCCTGCCACCCCGCTATACTTTCGATAATTACAGACGCCTTTTCTCCGATTCACGGTTCCTGGAACCCGTCATCAACAGTCTGCAGATGGCCACAATGGCGACGCTGGCTAACTTCGGTTTTGCGATCGTGGCTGCGCATCTAATTGTTCGCCGGAGAGTGCGGGGACGGGTACTTATGAACAGCTTGATTCTCTTGCCTTGGGCCTTGCCTGGCACCGTGCTGGCTCTCAGCCTGGCGAGCACTTTCAACCAGCACAATCCTTGGCAGGCAAGAGTCTTGCTGGTTGGCACCTACTGGCTCCTGCCGCTGGCTTATTTCATCCGCAACATTCCTGTGGTTGTGCGAGCTGTGCAGGCGAGCTTCGAGCAATTTGACCCTTCCCTGGAGGAAGCCGCACGCTCCCTGGGTGGAACTTGGCTCTACAGCATGCGCCGGGTTGTCTTGCCCATGGTTTTGCCCGGAGCGCTGGCCGGTTCTCTGCTGGCTTTTGTCACCGCCCTCGGAGAATTCGTCACATCCATTGTGATCTACACCATTCACAATCGGCCCATTTCTATTGAGATTCTGGCCCAATTACGCCAATTTAACTTTGGAAGTGCGGCGGCCTACAGCGTGTTTCTCGTGTTACTGATCGGCGCAGCTTTTGTGTTGTCGGAAAAGTATTTGTCGGATGCTGGCCAGCGCGCTGCTTCGTAAGCGAATCCTGTAGCGCAGACCGCCAACAGCGGCAGTCTGCGCAACATTGCGCTGAAAAGAAGAACGAATGTGGGAGCCGCTGTCCCAGCGGCGAAGGGGATGACGTTCTCTCCGCCCAACATCGCCGTTGGGACAGCGGCTCCCACATTCACGGCGGCACGAGGGCTCTTGCGCCGGTGCGCATGCATTGAAACTCATCAACTATGAACACGCCAATACGATTGCGTGCATTCGTCTTGCTCTTCTTCATCCCAGCGTCTCTTAACGCACAAACTCAGGAACTGGTCATCGATCGAGGCGTCATGGGCCTGTCGCAGGCTCTCGATCGCCTGCCCTTTACGTCGCGGGTCATGTTTGTTGCGGCCCATCCCGACGACGAAAACTCTGGCGTGTTGCCCTACGTGAGCCGCGGCCTGCATGCCCGGACAGCCTTGCTGACCTTGACACGGGGCGAAGGCGGTCAGAACCTTATCGGCCCCGATCTGTTCGAGGCACTTGGCCTCATTCGCACTGGCGAGATGATGGCTGCCGGCGAATATTACGGAGTCCAGCAGTTTTTCACGCGAGCGTTCGATTTCGGTTTCTCGAACAGTGCGACGGAAACTCTGGGCAAATGGGGCAAAGAGGCTGTACTGGGCGACATGGTGAGGGCGATTCGGCGCTTCAGACCGCACGTGATGGTCTCCGTATGGCGGGGAGACAAGTCGGACGGGCATGGACACCATCAGGCGGCAGGACTATTGGCCCAGGAGGCGTTTCAGACCGCTGGCGATCCTGAGCGTTTTCCCGATCAGGCCCGCGAGGGATTGACCCTCTGGAAAGTGCACAAGTTCTATAGCCGGGTTGGTGAGAAGGAACAACCTACCCTGCGCGTGAATCCCGGCCAACATGTTACGCTGCTTGGAGCGTCCTACCAGGAAATCGCCTCACGCGGGTACAGCTCGCATCGCAGTCAAGGGAGCGGAGATGCCTACTCGGCGCCCGGCGCCAGAACTTTTCAGTATCGGCTCATCTTTCCCGAGGGCAGGGTGGACGGTGGTTTTCTTGACGATGTACCCGTTCGTCTGGTGGATCTTGCCAAGTTAGTCGATAGCAGCTCAAGAGAGCGCAAGAAAGTTTCAGACCAGCTTGCGCAGGTCGAGTCACTGATCGCCAAGGCCAAAGAACACCTTCGGCCCAGCGATTCTTCCGGCACGGTGGGACACCTGCTGCGAGGTCTGGAGAAAGTGCGAGCACTGCACCAGAGTCTAAGAGACACCTTATCGAAGTCACCCCAAAGCCAGGCGCTGGATTTTTTTCTCGCCGAAAGTGAGCGTGACTTTGAAAAGGCCTTGGAACTTTCCACAGGGATCTATTTCGAAGTCCTGGCGGACGATTTAGAAGTTACCCCGGGTCAATCCTTCAACGTTGAGACGACCGTCGTCAATCGTTCTTCAGAAACTATCGAGATCCAGCACATCCTCCTCGAGTCCCAGTGGAAGCACCAGCTCTTGGAGGGGCATGTGCAGCCGCTGCCGCCGCTGGAGAAGGTTGTTCTCAACGTCTCGGGCCCTTGGGCGGCACTGTCGTTGTTCCCAAATGAGACTCTGAATCTCAAGTTTTCCGTCAGGGTGCCTGAGGACGCGAAGCCCTCCATTCCACACTGGAAACGAAACAGCAAGCAGGAGGCAGTGTATGCGGTCTCCGATCCTGCCCTAATCAATGAGCCGTTAATTCCGGCGCCGTTGTTTGCTCGCATGGAACACCGACTGCAGGGAACTCCATTGCGCCTGAAGCGGGCTGCAGAGTACCTGGACAGGAATCCTTTCAAGGGAACGCGCAAGATTCCTTTGTTCATCGTTCCACCTGTGGCGATTGAAGTCACTCCTCCCCTTCAGATGGTTTCAATCACCTCGACTGGACGCCGCCGCGAGTTGCAGGTGAAGCTGGCAAACAATGCGTCCAAACCCGTCTCAGGCAGCCTGTCACTCAGTCCTCCTGCTGGGTGGAGCTGTGAACCCAAGCAGGTGCCGTTCACCTTCTCCAAAGAAGGAGAACTGGCAGCCTTCAAGTTTGTAGCCGTTGCCGGAAAAGAGATTCAACCTGGGCGCGAGGTCTTTGAGGCGGTCGCCACTGTCAACGGTCAGAAGATCGATCAAAGTTATCGGATGTATTCTGTGCTGGATCTTTGGCGGCTGCCGCTCTACCGGAAGGCCGCCTCTGAAGTGGTTACGTTTGATCTCAAACTGCCGGCAAAACTGAACGTGGCTTATATCATGGGTGCTGGAGATCGCGTTCCCGACACGCTTGTTCAAATGGGCCTGTCGGTGAAGCTTCTGGAAACAGACGATCTCGCTGCGGGCGACCTCCGGCAGTACGACTGCATTGTTGCTGGTGTTCGCGCCTATGACGTGCGCGACGATCTTATCGCCAACAATGCTCGTTTGTTGGATTACGTGCAAGAGGGCGGCGTCTTTCTGGTTCAGTACAATCGAAAGGAGCCCTGGAACAAAGCGCAATACGCTCCGTATCCCGCCAAGATTGCCAGCAACGACGACCGCGTGACGGACGAAAATGCTCCCGTCATGATTCTTAATCCACAACATGCCGCCTTCAATTTTCCTAACAAGATCACACTTCAGGACTTTGAAGGCTGGGTGCAGGAGCGAGGACTCTATTTCATCCAAGAGCGCGATCCACGGTTCAAACCGCTGCTCGCCTCGGGAGATCCCGGTGGGAAGCCTCTAGACGGGGGATTGCTTGTCGCAGACTATGGCGCCGGAAAATACATCCTGACATCCTATGCCTGGTTCCGGCAGCTGCCCGAAGGCACCCCTGGGGCCATCCGGATTTTTGCAAACCTCATCAGCCTCGGACGCGCCCAGACAAAAGGGAAACGGTGAAAGGCGAAAGGGTCAGGGGAAGAGGCCCGATGCCAGCAGAAACAATGACGAATGACTAGGCACGAATGACGAAGGAATGACGAATAACGAAGCTCGAATAACGGAGTGCGCGGACGTTCGTCATTCGGACTTAGGATTTCTTTAGTCATTCGGGCTTCGTCATTCGTCGTTTCTCTTTGCTTGGCCCTTTCCCTCCTCGTCACATGTCCACTCGTTTTCATCTCTGGCGAGCGCTTGTGAGTTTCCTGCGAGGGAACTCGATGATGTATGCGGCCGCCATCGCCTTTTACACACTCTTCTCATTCTTTCCTCTCATTCTCATTCTGCTGGGCATCGGCGGCGTGTTCATCCGGCGGTTCAGCTTGGAGACGCCCATCGTGGAGTCGGTCCGTTTCTATCTGCCCGTCGGCGCCGATCTGGTGGAAGACAATCTACGTCAGATCACCGCCGCCACCGGGCCTACTTCAATACTGGCCTTCTGCCTGCTGACCTGGACGGCCTCCGGCGCCTTCATTCCGCTGGAGCTCGCGTTGAATCGGGCTTGGGGAGTCAAGCGGGAACGCGGCTTCCTCTTTCAAAGGGTTGTGGCTGCTTCAATGGCGATGCTGTGCGGCACTTTCATTCTGGCTTCTGTCTTCGCAACGGCGATGATTGGCCGCTTCGACCGCTTTCTGCGTGTTGTCTTCCCCAAGGCTGGCAATCTGGCGCTGACCGGAATTGCCTTCGAGGTTCTGTTGGTGCTCGTAAGTTTCTTTCTAACGGTTTGCGTGTTTGCGTTGATCTATAAGATTGTTCCCTACACAAAAATACGGTTCTCGCAGGTCACACCTGCGGCTGTCATGGCGGCATGGACCTGGGAGCTGGCCAAGTACGCTTTTACGACGCTCATTCGGTTCTCCAACTACAAGAATGTCTACGGCTCCATCGCCACCATCATCATGATCCTTACTTGGGTCTATCTATCAGCGGCCATTCTGTTGTTCTTCGCCGAGTACTCGGCACAGATGCAAAGAAGACGCACGTGAGCACACCACCCTGTAGCCGCCGACGTGAGGAGGCGGTGAGGGAAACGGTATCCGCCTCGTTACCTCGCCGGCTACACGTTGTTCGGGTGCGCTCAATATTGTCTGATGAACAGTGAGATCGTCATTGCAAAGCCGATCGCAACTACCGTCTGACGGACGACCCTGGGACCCAGCCGGCGCGCCAAACCGGCGCCGCCATAGCCTCCGGAAACTGCTCCCAGAGCCATAGTTCCGGCCACAGGCCACTCCACCAACCCGGCCGTCATGAAGTATGCCGTAGCGACGACATTGATGCACAAAGCAAACAGATTCTTAAGGCCGTTCATCTGGTGAATGTCAGTCAAACCGAGCAGGCTGAGCGCGGCCAACATGAGGATGCCGATGCCGGCGCCAAAATAGCCACCGTAGACCGCCACCCCAAACTGAAACGCCGCTGCTCCCGCCAGCCAGCGTGTTCCGTCGTGCGAATGCTCATGAACTTGTAGCCAGCGTTGCACCGTGCCTTGAACCATAAACAGAATTGTTGCAAAAAGAATCAGAAAGGGAACCAGCCTGGCAAAAACTCCCGGCGGCGTCCGCTGCAGCAGTACCGCGCCGGTCATGCCGCCCACAATGCTCGGAAGAACGAGAAAGAACAGCTGCGATTTTGTTCGCCTCAGGTCGTCGCGGTATCCCCACATTCCACCCAACGATCCCGGCCAGAGAGCAGCGGTGCTGGTGGCGTTTGCCACAATCGGCGATTGACCCAGCCAAACGAGAGCCGGAAAAGTGAGCAACGTTCCTCCACCCGCCACGGAGTTCACGATGCCTGCGATGAAGGCAGTTCCAAAAATGGCAATCCAGTGAAAGAGGGTCATTTAAAAGTTCCTTGCTTTCCGGCTGGGAGCGCGGGCGTCCCGCCAGGCGTCTCGCCCGCTCCGAGGCGGCCAGAGGCCGCTCCAGTGGCCTGCGGCCACGATTGCGGACGGGACGTCCGCGCTCCCAGAATCGCTTCGCCGCTCCTTGGAGATTGCACGTTTCTGTTGGGCGCTGAAGCACTTGCGTGCTTCACTACGAACTGGCGGCTGAAAGTTACCATGCAGCCGCCGTTTGTGGAAAACATTTCCGGCCCGCAAAGAGCATTTGATATCATCCGCATGCTTCCAAGAGGCAAGGCAAGTGAAGATCGCGCTGATTGGCTACGGCAAGATGGGACGCGAAGTGGAGCAGGCCGCCCGGCAGAGAGGACATGCCATCGCGGCGCGAATCGATCCCCTTTCGAAAGATGGCTCGGCTCTAGAAGTTTCTGCCCAGTCGATTGGAAGCGCAGACGTGTGTATCGAATTCACGCAGCCGGAAGCGGCGGTCCGCAACGTCGAGCAGACGGCCCGGCTTCACAAGCCCCTAGTGGTAGGCACTACGGGCTGGTATGAGCACCTGCCAGCCGTCGAAAAGATGGTCGTGCAAGAAAAGACCGGCCTGGTTTACGCTCCCAATTTCTCGCTGGGAGTGAACCTTTTTTACCGCATTGCCGAAACGGCTGCGCGGCTCTTCCACCGTTTTGAAGAATACGATGTTTGCGGGATGGAAACTCATCACCGCCGGAAAGTGGACAGCCCAAGCGGCACGGCACGCAAGTTAAGCGAAATCGTCCTCCAGCACTTTCCCCGCAAGCAGCGGGTGGTGGGCGATTCGCTGAACCGGGCGATTGAGCCGGAAGAGTTCCATCTGGTGTCGCTGCGGGCCGGCCACTTTCCGGGAACTCATTCGCTGGTGTTCGACTCGGCAGCCGACACCGTTGAACTGGCTCACACCGCGCGGTCGCGCGCCGGTTTCGCTTCGGGAGCATTGCTGGCCGCGGAATGGATCGTGGGGCGCCAAGGGATTTACACGTTTGAGCAGGTGCTGGAGGACTTGCTGGGCGGCGAGGCGCCGTAAACGAGCCTCCATGCCTTCTCGGCCCCTCACGACGAGCCCCTTTTTCAGTACCGTGGCTTGACACCGCTTTCCTGTGGAGCTCGCAGCCCCGCCGGATTCACTGTTGTGAACATAGAGTCCGCCGGCTCAAGCTGCTTGGCTCCGGGGTCAACCCGCTGCACTCCAAAGAAATTTTGGGAGACTTAGATGATGACAACCCGACCCCTATTTCGTGGCGCGATGACGGCCCTGGTCACCCCGTTCGACCGCGATGGCCAGGTGCACGAGGAGCACTTGAAGCGGCTCATCGACTTTCAGATTGCTGGTGGGATTGACGCCATCGTTCCCTGCGGCACAACGGGCGAGGCCTCGACGCTCGAATACGATGAGCACTTCCGTGTGTGCGAGCTCACCGTAAAGTTTGTGAACAAGCGCGCGAAGGTGATTATTGGCGGTGGCAGTAATAACACCCATCGCGCCATCGAACTGACGCGGTTCTCAAAACAGATTGGAGCCGATGCCGTCTTGTCCGTTGGGCCCTATTACAACAAGCCCACACAAGAAGGACACTACCAGCACTTCAAGGCGATCGCGGAATCCGCGAACATCCCCATTATCATTTACAACATTCCCGGCCGCACCGGCGTCAACATTGAGCCCGACACGTTGTTGCGCTTGGCGGAGATTCCCAACATTGTTGGCGTGAAGGAAGCTTCTGGAAACCTCGACCAGATGATGCTGATCTTGCGCGACCGGCCGGTGAACTTCACGGTGTTATCGGGAGACGACTCCTTGTCGCTGCCCCTGATCGCCGCCGGCGGGGACGGCTGCATTTCCGTCCTGTCGAACGAAATGCCCAAGGAGTTTACTGAGATGATCCATGCGGCGCTGGAGAATCGCTGGGATGAAGCCCGTCAAATGCACTACAAAACGTATTCTTTGATGCGCGCTAATTTTCTGGAAACCAATCCGGTGCCCGTCAAGGCGGCGTTGGCGATGATGGGCATGATTGAGGAGGTCTACCGGCTGCCGCTCTGCCCGATGCAACCTAAGAACCGCGAGAAGCTGCAAACCGTCCTTCGAGAGTTGAAACTAATTGGCTAGCCGCCAAGGCGCGGAGTTTAAGCCGTCAGACGGCTTAAAGGGAAGAAAGATGTTGGACGCAGATTGCGCAGATGCACGCAGGTTAGGAAAGAGTGACGTCCTCGAAACACTGCTTCGTCTGGGCCAAGCCCTAATGACTAAAGAAATCCGAAATCCGAATGACAAACAGGCACCTTTAGAAATTCAGCTTCGTCATTATTTCGTCATTCGTGCTTCGTCATTAGTCATTCGGTCACGCCGAATCCGCGTTCTTCTGCGCAATCTGCGTCCAGCATCTGTCTTCTCCGTGCCTCTGTGGCCCTTCGAACTATGGATCTCGAAACACTGATTCCGCTCCATTTCTCCAGAAAACGTGAAGCACTCGACGAAGAGTCCCGCCAGCTTTTTGAGGCATTTGTTGCCAGACTCGACGCCGGCGAAATTCGCGCCGCTGAAAAGCGCAGCGAGCAATGGCAAGTGAACCACTGGGTGAAGCAAGGCATTTTGCTTGGCTTCAGGCTTGGCTGGATGGCTGATTTCTCCATCAACGACACCTTCCAGTTTCGCGACAAGCATACCTATCCGCTCAAGAACTTCACGGCACTCTCGCAAAACGTTCGACTGGTGCCAGGAGGGTCTTCTGTGCGGCGCGGGGCGTATCTCGGAAACAACGTGACCTTGATGCCGCCGATGTATATCAACACAGGCGCTTACGTGGACGACGAGACGATGGTGGACTCTCATGCCCTGGTGGGCTCCTGCGCGCAGATTGGGAAGCGCGTGCATCTCAGCGCCGGAAGTCAAATAGGCGGCGTGCTAGAGCCTGTCGGCGCCATGCCGGTGATCATTGAGGACGATGTCCTGATTGGCGGCAACTGTGGCATCTATGAAGGAACGATTGTGGAAACACGCGCCGTGGTGGGGGCGGGAACGATCATTACCGGCTCCACTCCAGTCTATGATCTGGTGAACAGCAGGGTGCTGAGGAAAACCGCCAGCACTCCGCTGGTTGTGCCCCGCAATGCTGTCGTGGTGCCTGGCACGCGTCCTGCCCGAGGCGCTTTTGCCTTGGAGCATCACATACACATTGCTTGCCCGGTGATTGTAAAGTACCGAGATGATTCCACCGATGCGACGACAGCGCTCGAGGAGTTGTTGAGGTAAGGCAGCGTCAATAAATAAAGGTTGCAGCTAGACTACTACTTAGTAGCACTCTGTTAAGTCGTGTGTGATTCTTTGGGTGGCGCACACATGGCGCAGTTTGTCATGTGTGCGTACAGTCCGCATACATC
>JAKEER010000296.1 GCA_022616615.1 Acidobacteriota bacterium | reverse complement strand
CCCCAGTAACCTAGCGACACCGTTGGTCCTCGATGCACCAATTCGCCAATCTCTCCGGGTTTGCACAATTCTCCCTTGTCGTTGATCACCAGAATCTCGGTGTTGGGGATGGCCTTCCCCATTGAAGTCGGTCGCCGATCCAGTTCCTCAGGAGGCAAATAGGTTGATCGGAACGCCTCTGTCAAACCGTACATCAAATATACCCGGGTTGTTGGCAACGTCTTGCGCAAAGTAGCGAGCACATTTTGCGGCATCGTGCCACCCGTATTGGTTATATATCGCAGATACGGAAACTGGCGTTTGTGAAGGGTGGAGTTGGGTTGAGCAATCAAGCTCCACAGGGTAGGGACTCCGGCCAGCGCGGTGATTCGCTCTTTCACCAGCGTTTCCACGACCTCTTTGGCAAACACAAAGGTCACCAAGACCAACGCCGCGCCTTGCTGGAAAGCTGTCATCAGCTGGTTCATCCCGGCATCGAAACTGAAGGGCAGTACCGCAAGAATGCGCTCGGCTTCAGTGATTTCCAGGTAAGTTGAAACAATCGAGGCTCCTGCCATGATCTGGGCGTGGGTCAGCATTACGCCCTTTGGTTTTCCGGTGGAACCCGAAGTATACAAAATAGCGGCAAGATCCTTCTCAATACTGAGCTCGCGCCAGGCTTGAGGCGGTTCCATCTGGCACAGACGCCCAAAGGAGTGAACGGGCAGCTCCAGATCGCCGGAGTCTTCGGGACCGACCACAACAAGAGATCTCAGTGAGGGGACTGCAGCCAAGGTGGGCCTCAGTGCTTTAAGCTTAGTCGGCGTCGTGATCAGGGCCGACATGCGGCAGTCGTTGGCGATATGTACAACCTGCTCTGGAAAGAGTACTGCGTTAATGGGAACAAACACACACCCGGCCTGTGAGGCTCCGAAGATTGACACTACTTGTGCAATGGAAGGTTCGAGGTAGATTCCGACCCGTTCTCCACGCTGCAGCCCGGAAGCACGAAGCCCTTGAGCAAGCCCAGCAACTTGGCGGAACACCTCGCGGTAGGTCAACCGGTGATCTCCGTGGACGAGGGCTTCCTTTTCTGGATAGCGACTCGTGCTGGCGCCCAACAGGTGATGAATCAAGAAGTCCACGCTGACTCCCCTAGGAGAGCTGCGACGCCGACTGTTTCGTCAGGACGAAAGCAGCTACTCTTTCAATAGACTGAAAGTTCTCTGGCAGCAGATCCTCGTCGGAAACAGCAACGGCGAACTCTGCTTCGATGTAATTCACCAGTTCCAAAATCCCCATCGAATCAACGATCCCGTTGTCAAGAAGCGAATCTGCGTCCCGGATCGAGCGTTGACGCGCCAGGGGAAAGTGACTCAGAACGAACTCCCGAACCCGCTCACTGATTACCTCAGATCTAATCATGGCTCCACTCTGGATGTATCGGATTAGCCGCTGACGAACGTTGCGGGGGAAAAAGCTTAGACAGGCGGCTCACAGGTCCCGGTCAGCTTGGTTCAAGAACCAGTGGGAATGCTCTGCGACAAGTTGACCGACGGGAGAGTCCGGCCCCTGGCAAACGACCGCTGGAGTTCGCTCCCTCGGATAGAACCCAGAGCGAGTCAACAGGTCTGACAGCCGCGTGGATTCCAGAACCGCGGCACTCAGAGTATCCGCTCCCCCTTCACGCGCCAAATGGACGACAGCACCGAGAAGGTCTTCAAGTTCCCCCCGGTTAACATCTCCGAAAATGTCGGCCAGTTGCGCGTAGCGGTTCTCTGTCGTAAACACCGCATAGCCGATCAGTTCACCGCTCCGGCGCGCCGTCAAGGCTGTGTAAGCCGTCAACGGATGATCACGGAAGCGCCAGTTCAGGTACTCGGCACTTCGGTGTCCACACACCAGATAGCGGGTGGCCATTCGATAACTTAGCTCCGAGAACTCTTCGCCAAATCTGCCTTGATGAACAGATACGTCAGAGGCGGTTCTGCGAGCGCGACCGGGATCTTCGAGAATCAGTACCCAATTCCCCAGGTGGCTCACCACATTCGCCGCCCAACCTTCCCCGATAAACTCCTTCACCTTGCTGTTGACCTTCAACGGCTTGGCAAACCGGATCAGTTCCCCGAATGGAGAGACTCCCAGCCGCCCGTAGATCGCCATCATTGACTGGCTGGGGAAATCGTAACAGAACGAAACCTTCCCAACCTGAGCATCAGCCAGGCACGCGCGCTGGAGTTGTAAAGCTGGCCCCAGGCTTCTATGGCTTGGATCAATGCAGAAGTCGCCCAGCACCTGGCATGGTAGCAGGCGTCTCGCCACGTGAAACAGGCGAGGGAAGGCTGCGGCCACTCCGATAAGCTGGCCCTTGCTGAACGCCAGCCAAGCCGCTCCCTTGCCGGCCGGACTGTCGCAGTACAACCAGCGAAAACGACGTTCATTTGATGAGGCGGTGAGGTGTTCACGAAGAAAACGGATGAGTATCTGGCGATCGCCCGTGAGATCTGCCCTGCGGATCTGCAGATCCATGCGGCTATTTTGGGTTGAGCGGAGGCGCTTGAGCTAGCTCGGCTGAGGCCGGTGGCGCGGCAAGCACCTGGGTAAAGAGCAGTTCTTGGCGCTGCGACACAGTTCCCCAGTCATGGGTCGCGGAGTGGCGCACGGCTGCACTCCTGTCCCATTGGCGGGTCAGGGCCGCACGGATTGCCGACGCAAATGTTGTTCCACCGGGTGTGTCCACCAGTACGCCCAGATTGGGCGAACTGAGGCACTCCGGCACCCCCCCAACTCGGCTGGCCACGATCGGTTTGCCACAGGCCATCGCTTCCAGCAAGACATTAGGCCAGCCTTCGCGGACACTCGACAGACAGAATAGGTCGCAGGCATTGTACCAATCGCGGAGCTGACTGTGGGGCTGAGCTCCGGCGAAGCGAACCCGGCCACCCAGACCCTTTGTTGCCACCAGTTGCTGGACCGACGAAGCGTATGCCGGGTCACTCGGCGGGCCAACTATGACCAGTGAAACGTCCCTGTCCTCGCTCACTAGCTCGGCAAGAGCTTCGATGAGATAGTGAATTCCCTTGACGGGATCCAGTCTTGCCACCGACAGAAGGATTGTCTTCTCACGCGGCAAGCCCAGGCGCTGGCGAGCAGTCAGCTTGTCCTCAGGAAAGAACTCAGCGAGATCCACACCGTTTTCGATGACGGCAACCTTGTCTTCAGCGATTCCCAGGCGGATGATCTGTTCCTTGAGCGAATGCGATACGGAAATGATGGCGTCGGCTCGCTGCAGAACAAACTTCAGAAGGGGCCGGATACTCAAGAAGCGGGAGTATAGGTGCACATCAGACCCTCGCGCACTCACAATCACGGGTTTCTTCAGGAGGGCCCCGAGACAAACCGCCGCAAAGCCATCGGGATAGAGAAAATGAGCATCGATGAGATCAAAATTGAAGACCCGTTGCACGCGCTTCACGGTTTTCCGGGTGCCTGAAAGCATATGCCAACCGTAAAGCATCATGCCAACCCTCGGCGTGACCAGGTATCTTGGGTACAGCACCGGGAATCCCGCGAGGACATCCTCCCTGGGAACTCTTGAGAACTCATGCCAGCGCCCGAAAATCGGCCAGTTCGGGAAGTAAGGCACCGGCGCCACCACGTGCCACTGATGACCGCAAGTCCGCACGAAGTGCAGCAGTCTGTTCTGAATGAAGATGCCATGATTCGGCTGAACTGAATTGGGGAAGAGCGAGGTGTAGGTGAGGATTTTCATCCAGAGCCTCTCCCACTGGCAAGAAAGGTCTGGTCCCACATCTGAAACATCAGCAATGCCCACAGGGCGGTGCTGTGGTCTTTCAATCCGCTGCGATGTTCCTGCAGAAGGCCATGCATCGATTTCGAGTCAAAGATGGAAGGATGCCTGCGCCCCAGGACCTCGAGACGTTCCTGACTGAAAATCAGCAGGTCATGCCGCAACCAGCGTGCGATCGGAAGACGAAACCCCATTTTTCGCCTGTAAAGGATTTCCGGCGGAAGCAGAGAATGGAGAGTTCTCTTCAGGATGTGCTTTCCTTCGGTCTTGCGCAGCTTGTGCTGCCAGTGAATTCCCGCAGCAAACTCCACCAGCCGATGATCCAGGAAGGGATTCCGCACCTCCAGCGAATTGGCCATGCTAGCGCGGTCCACTTTGGTACAAATGTCGTCGGCCAGGTAAGTCTTGATGTCCACGTACTGTACGGCCGACAACGGGTCTGGGGCCTTGGACCGCTCGAAGTAGCCAGCCAACAAATCGCTGGCCCGGGAATGTCCGTTCAGTTGCCCGCGGAAGTCGGCACTCAATAGCCGGACCTTTAGAGAGTCCTCGATGCCCGAAACGCTGCGGAAGTAACCCTCCTCGGGAGGGAGACTGAGATTGGTGAGCAGGGTTTTGGCACGCAGAAACTGGGGAAGCCAGTCAGCCTTGGGATAGATCCTGGCCACACCCGCGATCACCGAGCTGCGCACCCAGCCTGGCAGGTAACTGCGAAGCCTGTTCTCCAACAGATCGAAGTAATACCGACGATAGCCCGCAAAGTTCTCGTCGCCACCATCCCCGGAGAGGGCGACTGTAACCCGTTCGCGCGCCATTCGTGAGACGTAGTAGGTAGGGACCGCCGATGCATCAGCGAAAGGCTCGTCAAAGTGCCAAGCAAGCTTGTCGATCACTTCGCTGGCTTTCGCTTCCACTATATACTCGTTGTGATCTGCCTTGAACTTCTCTGCAACCAGCCGCGCATAAGGCAATTCGTTGTACTGATCTTCCTGGAAACCAATGGCCGCTGTCTGAACAGGTTTGCCAGTCAGCCTGCTCATCAGAGCCACGATGGCACTTGAATCGATGCCGCCGCTAAGAAAGGCCCCCAGAGGCACTTCGCTCATCAGGCGAATATCCACGCACTCGGTGAGTAACTCCAGCAGGCGGTCCGCAATTGCGCTTTCCGTCATCCCTTCAGTTCGCTGCGGGTCAAACTGCACATCCCAGTACTGGCGGAGCGTGGCGCTATCCGAACTGACAGTCAGAGTATGACCCGGCGGCAGCTTCGAGACGTGCCGGAAGATGGTGCGCGGAGAAGGAACATAGAGGAGAGAGAAATAATGATCCAGCGTCTCCAGGTCAAGTTCCCGGGGAACCGAAGGATCGTGAATGATCGCCTTCAACTCCGACCCGAAGACGCACCGGCTCGGCAGCAATGCGTAGTAGAGCGGCTTCACCCCTAAACGGTCACGAGCCAGGAAAAGAGTCCTTGACTGCTGGTCCCAGATGGCGAAGGCAAACATGCCGCGCAACCGTTCCACGCAGCGATCACCCAGTTCCTCATACAAATGCAGGATGACTTCAGTATCAGAGCGAGTCTTGAAGCGGTGGCCCTTGCTAAGCAACCATTCAAACAGTTCACGATAATTGTAGATCTCTCCGTTGAAAATGATTACTTTGCTGCCATCCTCGTTGAAAATTGGCTGCTGACCGCTGGCCCGGTCAATGATGCTCAACCGGCGATGGCCGAGCGCCACGTGCGCATCCCTGAAGTATCCGGCTTCATCCGGGCCCCTATGAAGCAGGGTGTCGGTCATACCTTGCAGTAAAGACGGATCGGCTTGCTGCTGACCGTCATACCAGTAGAATCCACAAATCCCGCACATGAGTCGTTGCCCGTTGTCAACCGCCCGTAGTCCGTCGTCCAAGGCCCTGCCAAAGTCCCCAGCCCTCCCTCGGCTACTGAACAGGCCGAGGCTCAAGTCAGTAGCCCGCGCGTCAGCAAGGGCTTTGCCTTAACCGCGATGACTTACGGAATTTGCCGTGGCCCTGGGTCCGCCGCCAATGGTCAGGGGCGCGTCCTAAACCGACATGGAGGGCTAGTCTCACCGAGAGGAGACGGTAGCATCCAGGTAGTGCCGGCACCAGTGCTCGAAGAAGAGCAGTCGCCAAATGTCGTGGCTACGGTCAGCCCTGCCTCGGCGATGCTCCTCCAGCACACCCTCGACGGATTCTCTTCGAAAAAAGCCGCGTTCCAAGCTGCGTGGGGAGAAAAGAACGTCACGCGTGTATCCCAGGAGGTCTTTCTTGAACCAATGAACAAGCGGCACGCCAAATCCCATCTTTGGTCTGGAGAGAAGTGACTGTGGCAAGAGGTCGCGGAGCAATCGCTTGAAAATGTACTTGCCCTCTCCGTCGCGGAACTTGAGATCCGACGGAATCCGAGCTGCAAACTCGAGTACTTGGTGGTCGAGCAGCGGCACTCGAGATTCCAAAGAGGTCAGCATACTGGCTCGATCTACCTTGGTCAGGATATCTTCGGGCAAGTAGGTCTTGGTATCCAAGTATTGCATGCGGCTCAGTGGGTCGGCTTCGCGTGCGGCCGCGTAGTAGGCTTCAAAGGACCGAGTGTTTCCGTTGGATCGGAGCGAGGTCCTAATCTCTGAATGTAGAAGCTCCTTCAAAAACGCGGATTCGTGAAAATAGGCGACATCTAGATAGGTCTCGCAGGCCGACATTCCCAGCCGCCGCAAGGTGCCCTTGCCTGGCGTGTGGGGCGGCAGGCTTCTAGCCATCATGCCGAAGAGCACCCGCCGAAGGGAAACAGGCAAAAAGTCCAGACGCTGTTGCAGCTTGAGGGTAGCAGCCGTGTGAGCATAACGCTTGTATCCGGCAAAGGCTTCGTCTCCTCCATCGCCAGACAACACGACAGTGACGTGACTTCGGGCCAGCTGCGAAACATAGTACGTGGGAATGGCCGAGGAATCGCCAAACGGCTCATCAAACTGTTGGGCCAGTAAAGGCAGCAACTCAATCGCGTCAGGCTGTACTAGCAGCTCGTGATGTTCGGTACCGTACTGTTCTGCCACCCGACGGGCATGGGGTAGCTCGTCGAAATCCGGTTCCTCAAAACCGATCGTAAACGTCTTGATGGGCTTCGACGAAGCTTGGGCCATGAAGGCCACCACACAGCTCGAGTCGAGCCCTCCGCTCAGAAAGGCGCCAATGGGAACGTCGCTGATCATGTGGCTCTTCACAGTGACTTCGAGTAGATTCCTCAAACCGGCGACCCAGTCTGCTGCCGAGCGTTTCCGGTCCGGTCGAAACTGCAAGTCCCAATAATGATGAGTCTGGAGCCGGAGTCCTGAATAGGACCGGTCAACGACGGCGTAATGTCCTGGCAAAAGCTTGCGTACCCGCCGAAAAATGGTTTTGTCGAGCGGGATGTAGCCGTACACGAGGTAGTCTTCCAGAGCCGTAAGATCCAGATCTCTGCCCACACCGGGATGCAACAGCAAGGCCTTCAATTCCGACGCAAAGACAAACTGTTGTTCGTCGTAGTAGTAATAGAGGGGCTTGATGCCAACCCGGTCTCGGGCCAGATACAACCGCTGGTTGCCTCCATCCCAAAGCGCAAAGGCAAACATTCCGTGCAAATGCTGAACGCAGGAGTCGCCATGCTGTTCATAGGCGTGAACGATGGTCTCGGTATCGGACGCCGTGCGCAGGCAGTGACCCTGTTCCTCAAGCCGCTTCCGGAGATCCAGGTAGTTGTAAATCTCTCCATTGAACGTGACCCAAATCGTACCGTCTTCGTTGGCCATCGGCTGCTGGCCCGCGCTGAGGTCGATGATACTGAGACGACGGTGTCCCAACCCCACTCCGGGCTCCAGGTGAAATCCTTCCCCATCGGGACCGCGGTGGCGGAGTGCCCCGGTCATCCGCTCAATCAACTGCACACTCACCGGACACTGGTCCGAATAGTAGACTCCAGCGATGCCACACATAAGGAAGACTCAGCTTTCCTCGACCAGTTCTACTTGCTGGCGGAAAAGTTGACCAATCGATCAAGTTTCATTCCACAGCGAAGGGAACAGAAACCGCCAAGAAGGCCAAGATCGGAAGGTCCGAAGGGGAAACCGCCATTGATATTAGCCAAACCATCCGCCGGGTTTGGATGCTGTCTTTGGCTTCCCCAGGCCCTCGGCTTGGCGCTCTTCGCGTCCTTGGCGGTTCATTCGAGATGCAGTCAAACGAACGTCCCGTCCTCCCATCCCGTCAGTGCGAGATTGCTCGCTACAACCTGGCAGCCTGTGACATGTTGGTCCGATAGACTGGCAAGGGCCTAGTTTCCTGGGATGTGTGACTGAGAAGCTCGGTTGTTGGCGGTTCTGGCGTGACGACCGCACTCAGCTTTTGATGCGTCAGCACCTTGAGCCGCGCGACAATACCTACCCAGTGGTAGACCAAGTCGAAGGATTCCATGTTGACGAATGCGCCATTGACGAGGAAGCCTACGTAGCTCACCTGAATCATATCGGCGTAATTCTCAATCCAAGAAAGACTCTGCTGGCCAGCAACCACCTTCTTCAGGCTTCGTAAGCTGAACATGCACGAGCCAATCATTGCCAAGAACATGAGCAGTCCCGGAAACCCGTGAGCTGCCAGGATCCCAAAGTAGACACTGTGAGAGTTCCAGGATGTCCCATAGGTATTGAGAAATTCCGGGAAATACCGAGCAAAGGTTTCCATCGAGTAGTATTCGAACCCCCCCCCGGTTAAAGGACGATCCAAAGCCAGCCGCCAGCAGAACTGCCACTGCCCCAGACGCGACATGGCGGAGCTATCCTCTTCATAGGTCAGTGTAGATTGCTGACGGTTAATCCACTTTTCCGGCAGGTATCCGGCAATGATGAGCGTGACACAGACCACCAGCACAACCCCTAGCGTCTTTCGCCGGGCCTTCAGGATAATCGACAGGATGACGGCTCCCATCGCGAGGGCACTGGCACGCGAGTAAGTAAACATGATGGCAGGAATCGTCAGGAAGAACATCGCCTGCAGCAACCGCTTGAGCCAGTTCCGTTGTTCGCCCTTTGCCAGGTACCAGAATATCGGCAGACACATATTGAACGCGACACCCAGACCGTTATTGGCTCCGATGATGGAGGGAGTGGGGCCCCAAACCATCTGCTCGCCGCCAGTCCGAAAGCCGAAAAGACCCCCCTTGACCCCATAAAACCCCAAGGAGAAGGCCACAACAAGAAAGAAGGCACGGAGTCGCTTTTCGCTCGTCAATAGAGTAGCGGTGAACAAAGCCATCAAAATGATCTTTGCCATGTTGAGCCACTCCGGCTGCGCCCGTCCCGGATATATGGCAAACAGTGTCGACAACGTGAAACAGCCCATAAACACGATCATCAAAAGACTCTCCCGCTGGCGCAACGGCTGAAAGTCTCCGTCATGGTTGAT
>JAKEER010000295.1 GCA_022616615.1 Acidobacteriota bacterium | reverse complement strand
TCGCCGCTCCGGCTCCAACTACGCTGAGCGCCCTCTCAGGCCACTCAACTGCTCAACAATATCCACAATCCGCTCCGTCGCATCGGGCCGACCCAGGGCACGGCTGTTCTGCTCCATCTGGCGAAGCGCGCCGCGATGCCCGAAGTAATATTGAATTCGCTCCGCCAGGCGTGCGCCGTTCAATTCACTTTGAAGAATCATCTCCGCGGCGCCCGCTTGCACCAGCGCCTCAGCATTCTTGCGCTGATGGTCATCTGCTGCCTGTGGAAAAGGAATTAGGACGGCAGCTTTGCCGCTCACGGTCACCTCCGCCAGGGTGGTGGCCCCTGCGCGGCAAATCAGCAGGTCAGCTCGGGCAAACTGCTGAGGCATGTCGCTGAAGAAAGGGCGCACATCGGCTGCTACTCCGGCTGCGTGGCAAGCCTGTGCGATCTTCGCATGGTCAAGCTCTCCTGTTTGATGAATCAGCTTCAAGTCCGCCATTTGCGCCCCCAGAATCTTCAGCGCCTCCACAACCGCTTGATTGATCGCTTGCGCTCCCTGGCTTCCTCCAAAAACCAGCAACGTGAACGGCTCGCTCCCGGAGCGGCGAGGAATCTGCAAGAATTCTGCTCGCACCGGGTTGCCAGTCAAGACTGCCTTGCGGCCAAAGTGCGCTTCACATGTGCGGAAAGCCGTTGCTACCTTGCGCACGAATCGCGCCAACAGCCGGTTCGTGAGACCGGGCAACGCATTTTGTTCCTGCAGCATTGTAGGAATGCCCATCAGAGCAGCCATGAGGACCGGTGGGCCGGAAGAATATCCACCCACACCAACCACAACAGCCGGCTGAAAGCCCTGCAGGATGCTGCGCGCTTCCCGCAAACTTCGCGGAACAGCGAGAAGACTCTTCGCTTGTCTGAGACGCCCAGTGCCTTTCAGCCCCGAAATCGTGATGGTTTCCAGCCGGAAGCCTTCAGCCGGCACGATCTTCATTTCAAGACCGCGTTCTGTGCCTACAAACAACAACTCGGCGGCTGTATGCCGCCGCTGAATTTCTTTAGCTATAGCAATCCCAGGGTAGATGTGACCTCCTGTTCCCCCACCGGCAATGAGAACGCGGAGTTGCTTTACCGGTTCTGGCAAGCGGGAATCCATTTCTCGCATTGGTCATTTTTTATTTGGTCATCCTTCCTTTGTCGTCTTCTAACTGTGCATTGAAAAATGACCAATAATGTAATGCTTTAGTTATGGGGGACACCCGCCAACCACGGGCGTGAGCCAGTGGCAGCTGCTCACTGCCGGCAAACCCCTTGCGCCAGCGGTTGGCCCGCATTGCACAATGATCAATGCTTCACGCTTCTCTTCCATGCTGAGAAATGTTCAGTAGCACTCCCACCCCCAGCAGGCTGATGAGCAGGGACGATCCGCCAGAGCTGATGAAGGGCAGCGGAATGCCCTTGGTCGGCAGAAGACTCATTACCACGCTCATGTTGATGAAAGCCTGGCAGGCAATCATCATCGTGAGGCCCACGCCCAGATATCTGCCAAACGGGTCGGGCGCGCGCAGCGACAGACGCAGCCCGCGCCACAGGAAGACAGCAAAGAGCAACAAGATCGCCACTGTGCCAGCCAGCCCTCGCTCTTCACCTATGACGGAAAAGATGAAGTCGGTGTGGGGCTCAGGCAGAAAGAAGAGCTTCTGTTTCCCTTCCATCAGGCCGAGGCCGAAAAGGCCACCGGAGCCCAACGCAATTAGCGATTGTGTGATCTGGAATCCAGCGTCCAGCGGGTCTTTCCAAGGGTCGAGGAACACCAATACGCGCTTCAAACGATAAGGAAAAAAATAGACCAGCCCAAACAGTACCGGGATCGCCGACAGCACCACGCCAGCCGCATAGCTGTATCGCAGTCCCGCAGTGAAGAGAACAATAAACGCCACAGTTGCAATGCAAACCGACGTCCCAAGGTCCGGCTCGGCAACAATCAGTCCGACGAAGGGGAGCACCACGACGAGGCACGGCAGTAGAGTGTGGCGCCAATCATTGATCTGCCCCATTCGCTTCTCCAGAAAGAAGGCCAGATACGCCACGATAAACAGCTTGCTCAACTCCGAAGGCTGAAACGAGAAAGCTCCGAGACGAAACCAGCGATGGGTATTGTGGTTCTTGTCGACGAAGAACACCGCCACGAGCAAGACGGCACAAACAAAGAGTCCGGTG
Organism: Acidobacteriota bacterium; assembly: GCA_022616615.1. Lineage (GTDB taxonomy): Bacteria > Acidobacteriota > Terriglobia > Versatilivoradales > Versatilivoraceae > VFZK01. Next base: position 75,185 of record JAKEER010000295.1, on the reverse strand, counting down.
TAAATCAACAACGGCCGGCGGTACTGACGGTGGTCCACATGCATCAACATGGCCATGCCGGCCAGGCCGAGAAACGCCCAAACGCCCTGCCGAAGCAGAAAGTACAGTGGGCTGTGAAATTTCTCATTGGCCAATACAGCGGACGCGCTGAACACCATGATGACGCCGCTGAGAACTAAGGCGACAGTAACAGCAAACAGCCATTTGTCTGCGCTAAGCTTCTTGGCCATTAAACCCCTCTCTTTACCTGCTCCGCTACCCGCTATTAGTGAGGATCGCAGAATATAGTGACGAAACTCGTGGTCTATCGAGAAACTCAATCGACTTCGGTTCCCCTCGCCCCAACGCGGGAAGAGGATGAAGGCTTGAGAAGCCTTCATGGGGTGAGGGGCGAGCACGCGGCTGATGGATCCTGCAGGGCTCCAAACCCTCCTCCGGCGCTGGGTTCCACGGGCTGATCCACTTTATCGGATTCCCCCTCACCCCATAGGTGTTAAGTTAAGAAGAGCTGAAATGAGCCAAGATGCTCTCCAGATCAGGGTCTCCAGCTTTCGATTGTTGAATTTAGCTCTCTCAAGAAAAACCACTTCTCGAATCGACTTAAGTCGCTGCGAATGAACAGCGTGGAGGCTAAAATCGACGTCCTTAACTTAACACCTATGCCCCTCACCCCCAACCCCTCTCCCACGTTGGGGCGAGGGGAGCCGAATCCAGCCTGCGGCCGCAGCGAACAGGCACACACCCGACTTGTCACTATAATTCGCAATGTTCAGTAGCGCTCATTGGCCATCGTTCATTTCTCCTTTGTCATTTCTCAACAAGGCAAGCGAATGAAAAATGACGAATGAACAATGACAAATCGGTTTCTAGGGCATGCCTTCTCTCAGCCGCTTCACGGCTGCCTTAAACTCTCTGCCACGGTGTTCGTAATTCTGAAACATATCGAAGCTGGCACAAGCGGGCGCCAGCAGAACCGTGTTCCCCGCTTCAGCTTGCTGGAACGCCAGTTCCACAGCCTGTTCCATGCTGCCTGCCTGGGACATGGGCGCCACTCCCTCCAGTTGGGCGCGAATTTTCTCACTCGCCTCTCCCAGTAGGACCAGGCTCTTGACCCGCCCTTGAATCAGCCGCCCCAGTACTCGAAAATCGCCCCCCTTGTCTCTACCGCCCAGGATGAGGATGATGCCGGAGTCAAAGGCTTCCAGAGCCTTGATGGTGGCATCCACATTCGTCGCCTTGGAGTCGTTGAAAAAGCGCACCCCGTTGATCTCGGCCACAGGTTCCAAGCGATGCTCTACGCCCTTGAAGTTTCTGACACCTTTTGCAATATCGAGCGACTGGACCCCAGCCAGGCGCGCCGAGGTGATGGCGGCGGCCACATTCTCGATGTTATGCTGGCCCTTCAAAGGAACCTCGTTGCAGGCCATGACCACTTCGCTTCCTCGCTTGGACTCGAAGATAAGGTCGCCCCCACCAGCATGAGTCCCGCGGCCCACTTTGCGGCTGCCGCTGAACCAAAAAACCTGGGAATGCAAATTCTCTGCCGCCTTCTGCAGACTTGCGTCCTCCTGGTTGACTACAGCGAAGTCGCTGGCGATCTGATTCTGAAAGATCTTGAGCTTCGCCTGGGCGTAAGCCTCGAAGGAAGCGTAACGATCCAAGTGGTCTGGCGTGAGGTTGAGGATCACCGCGATGTCCGGACGAAAAGTGGGCACAGCCTCCAGTTGAAAGCTGCTCAACTCCACGACGCTCCATGTCTCCGGCGTCGAGGAATCCACTAGTGAGATCAGGGGCGTGCCAATGTTGCCACCTACCTGCACGTGGAAACCGGCCGTTCGGAGAATCTCTCCCGTCAGGGCCGTCGTCGTGGTTTTGCCGTTAGTGCCCGTGATTGCGATCACCTTGCCCTTGAGAAAGCGTGAGGCCAGCTCGATTTCGCTGATGATCTCTCTGCCGGCAAGCGTTGCCTGTCGCAAAATCGGAAGGCTAAGCGGCACACCGGGACTCACGACGATAAGGTCTGCCGCACCAAATAGCTCCCAGCTGTGACCGCCAGTTTCGTATCGGATCTGCCGGTCAGCAAGGATTCGGGCCTCAGACTCCAGCACCGCAGCAGGACGGTTGTCGGATACTGTGACACGCGCACCTCGTTTCCAGAGGAACTCCGCCGCCGCCAGCCCGCTGCGAGCCATGCCGACGATGACGATCTCTTTGCCTGTGAGATCTAGAGTCATCCTGAAGCCCTGGATTCAGACTGAAGATGGAGGATGGAGGATTGAAGATCGAGAATTGAGGGTTAAGGGAGGCGTGTCATCGCGTCAATCCTCAATCCTCAATCCTCAATCCTCTATCTCTATCTCTATCTTCTATCCTCTATCTTCAATCTTCTATCCTCGTTTTCTACCTCAGCTTCAGCGTCGTCAAGCTGAACAGCGCAAAGATGAGGGCCCCAATCCAAAAGCGAACCACCACCTTGGTTTCCTTCCAACCCAGCAGCTCAAAGTGATGGTGTAATGGCGCCATCTTGAAGACCCGCTTACCTCGCAGCTTGAATGAAGCCACCTGAATCATTACTGACAAACCCTCGGCCACGAAAACGCCGCCGATGGCGACCAGCAAAATCTCCTGCTTGATGAGTACGGCAATGGTTCCGATGGCGCCACCGAGCGCCAGCGACCCCACATCTCCCATAAAGACCTCGGCAGGGTGACAGTTGTACCAGAGAAACCCCAGCGAGGCCCCAACCAGCGCGCCGCAGAAAATCGTTACCTCGGAAACTTGCGGCAAATGCTGAATATCCAGATAGCTCGCAAACCGGGCGTGGCCCGTGACGTACGTGAGGACAGTGAGCGCGGAACTGGCAATGATGACGCATCCAATGGCCAGTCCGTCCAGCCCATCGGTGAGGTTCACGGTGTTCGACGATCCCACAATCACAATGGAAATGAAAATCAGGAACGGCAGAAACGCTACCAAATACAAGTAAGGCGAACTCAGGAAGCCTTCCAGAATCAAGCTGGGAGTGAACTGTTTGAAGAACGGAACGATGAGGTTCGTCTTATACAGCCTGGCTGCGCTCATCCACACGAGCGCCAAACCGATAGCAAAGCTCAAACTGAACTGCAGCACAAGTTTCGTCCTTCCCGTGAGCCCGAGACTTCTTCTCTTAACGATTTTGATGTAGTCGTCCGCAAAACCAATGGCGCCAAATCCGACGATGGAAACCAGCACGACCCAAGTGAAAGAGTTGGTGAGATCGGCCCACAGGAATGTAGGTAGCACGGTGCTGACCACGATCAAAATGCCGCCCATCGTCGGCGTCCCGGCCTTCACCTGATGGTGCGACGGACCTTCCTCGCGAATCTGCTGCCCGATTTGGAAGAGCTGCAGCCGGTGGATGAGCCATGGCCCCATGATCAAGCCGAGTGCCAGCGCCGTCAAACTTGCATAGGCTGTGCGAAACGTGACGTATTGAAAAACATTCAGCACCGAGTAGCTCGGATTGGTCCGATACAGCCATTCATACAGCAAGTGGTAGAGCATTCCGCCTCGTTCTGTGCAGCACCCTATCAGAGGTGCGCCGTGGAGCCTGCGATCCAAACTCAAAAGTCATTTCTCATTGGTCATTGGTCATGTGTCATTGGTCATCGCAAGGCGCAGCAACCAGCAGAGCTTCTGTGGCCAGTCCAGTACAGACCGAGCGCGATGAAAAATGTCAGATGACCAATGACGAATCGCTTCTGGCTCCTGGCCGAGGTTGTTTCTCAATTCCCCGCCAAAGCGTGATCTCGCCTCAGAATCTCGATGACCTTCTCGGTTCTGACCCCTCGCGATCCCTTCACCACCACAAAGTCGCCAGCCATGACTTCACGCGTGAGCCACTCACCCGCTGCGGCAGCATCTGCGAAGAACGGTGTCTCGGTAGCCGAGCGGCCTTCTTCCTGGGCGGCCCGCGTGATGAACTCGGCCAGCCCGCGCACGCCAACGATCCGGTCAACTCTGGCTGAAGCTGCCAGCCTGCCGCAATCCCGATGGAACTGCTCGGCCTTAGGCCCAAGCTCCAGCATCTCCCCGGCAACCAGGATCTTTCGCTTGAATCCGGCGAGCGCCTTCAAGAATCCAATCACTGCCTCCAGGGCTGCAGGGTTCGAATTGTAGCTGTCGTTCAAAACGGCAAAACCATCGCAAAACCGCAGCAGCTCGCCGCGGCCGGGCGCCGGCCTGAGGGCGCGCAGGCTCTGGCGGATGGTTTCAAAACCGACGCCCAAGTGATGCGCCACGGCGATCGCCGGAAGCGCATTGTGGACGTTGTGCTCGCCGATCAGCGGCAACTGTAGCCGGTGCCCTTGCGCCTTGTAGTCCAGCCGGAACTCCTGGCCCTCCAGACCGAGAGAACGAATCTCACTGGCACGGTAGGCCGCAGCCGCTTCGACGCCAAAGGTTAGCACTTTGCCTGGGAACACCCGTCCAAACTTGCGCACCCGCCTGTCGTCATTGTTTAGAACGGCCACTCCGCCTGCAGGCAGGCTCTCGATCAGCTCGCGCTTGGCCAGAGCGACGCCTTGCATCGAACGGAAATTCTCAAGGTGCACCGGGAGGACGTTGGTGACGACACCGATGTTGGGTTTAGCGATCCCGCTCAGCCGCTCAATTTCACCCGCGCGGGACATGCCCAGCTCGAGCACCGCGATCTCGTGTTCCTCGGCTAGCTTCAAAATGGAAAGTGGCAGCCCAAAGTCGTTATTGAAATTGCCAGCCGACTTGAAGACCCGGAAGTGCGCCTGCAGCAGGAGACTCGCAATCTCCTTCGTGGTTGTTTTGCCGGTGCTGCCGGTGATGCCAATCACTGTTTTGCCCCACTTGCGGCGCGCGTATCTACCAAGACGTTGCAGAGCAGCCAGCGTGTCGTCGACAAAAATCACCGGCCAGTCGACCTCTGTCGGGACCTTGGTTTCCGAACTAGCGATGACGAGGGCGGCGCCCTGCTTCAAGGCTGCGGCAATGAATTCGTGCCCATCGAAGTTGGGCCCGTGGATGGCAATGAAGCACTCCCCAGTGCCAAGCGTTCGGGAATCGATCGAGTAGCCCGCCGGTATGATGGCGCCGCTAGCATTGAGACGCTGCGCCTGCACGGCACTGGCGATCTCCTTGGCATTGAGCTTCATGACGAAAACCCCAGCTCGCCGAGGGCCTGCCGGACCTCCTCCCGATCGTCAAAGTGAACGGTGCGATCGGCCCGTACCTGATAGGTCTCGTGACCCTTGCCAGCGATGACGACCGCGTCGCCCGGCTGCGCCTGGCGAAGAGCTTCTCGAATCGCCGTTCGGCGATCGGGCTCCAGCTGGTAGCGCACTGGGCGAGCTTGGAAACCACTTTCGATCTCGGCAAGGATTTGCATCGGATCTTCATTGCGCGGATTGTCGGAGGTGATCCAGCAAAAATCGGCCAGCGATTCGGCGATCCGGGCCATGGCGGGGCGCTTGGCGCGGTCGCGTTCCCCGCCACAGCCGAATAAGACCAGCAGGCGTTTCGGCCTGAGTTCGCGCGTCGTTAGCAACAGCTTCTCCAGCGCATCGGGCGTGTGTGCGTAATCGACAAACACGTGGAACGGCTGCCCGCAGTCAATCCACTCGAACCGCCCCGGGATGGGCGCACAGCTTTCAATGCCCCGCTGGATCGCAGCAGGTTCAATGCCCAGGTCCCAGGCCACCGCCACCGCTGCCAGGGTATTCGACAGGTTAGGTCTGCCCATCAACCGTGTCTGTATCTCCAGGATAGCCTCCGGAGTTCTGAGCCGAACCCACAGGCCAGCCTTCTCCAGCCGCGAATCCAGAATCTGAAAATCAGCGCTCATCGCCGTGGAATAGGTAAGGCAGCGACCCGCGCAGATCAGCTCGAGACTGGCTCCGTACGGGTCATCGCGGTTGATCACTGACTGGGCCGGAGGCTTCAAGCCGGTTCCCAGAAAGAGCCGCTGCTTGGCAAGAAAATAATTCTCCAGCGTGTGATGATAGTCCAGGTGATCTTGCGTCAGGTTCGTGAAAACGGCGGTCCGGAACTGGCAGAAGTGCGCACGCTCCATGTCGAGCGCGTGCGACGACACCTCCATGACGATAAAGCGGCAGCGCTGCTCAACAAATTTTGCGAACAGCGCTTGCAGATCCAGACTTTCTGGAGTCGTCCGCTCGGCAGCCCTCTTGCCTTCCGGCCCGCGATACTCAATGGTGCTAATCACACCCACCCGCGCGCCCGCTGCCCGCAGGATCGACTCGATGAGATAGGCGGTTGAAGTTTTCCCGTTGGTGCCGGTGATTCCAATCAGTTCAAACGCCCTGGTGGGATTCTGGTAAAAGCTGGCAGCGGCCTTGGCCAGTGCCTGACGGGCGTTGCCCACCTGAATCCAGCAACCGCTGAACCCCGCAGGGGCGCTGTTTTCCGAAAGGATCGCCGCGGCGCCTCGTTCCATGGCCTGAGCGGTAAAAAAATTGCCGTCCGTCTTTTCTCCTTTGATTGCCACGAAAAGATAACCTGATCCCACCTTCCTGGAATCATAGGCGAGGCCGTGGATTTCAACATTTCGAAAACTCGCATCGGAAATGGGTGCAACATCTTGAAGTAACTGTGAAAGCTGCATGGAAGGCTACTATGCCCCTCCTCAGATGAGGAGGGGATTGGGAGTTTTACATTTGTCCCCCTTTTCCAAGGGGGACGCCGCTTTTTTTGCGGCAGGGAGTCTTCATTAGTTCGTAGCACACCCCCTGTAGTCCACCTTGCCAAGGGGAGGTGGGAAAAAATTCGATTGGACGCATAAACGTGATCCGGTAGGGACGCGGAGCAGCGCGTCCCTACCACTGAATTTTTTCACAGCTCCAGGGGGACAAATCTCTGGCCTCACTTCAGATCCTACAACCGCCGGCTCAGCTTGATCATTACTTTCGATCCCGGCTCCACTTTCGAAGCGGGCTCTGGCGACTGTTCAACAACGAGGCCAGAACCAAAGGCGCCCAACTGCAAGCCCAGCTTGGAGACCTCCGTGATTGCCGTTCGCAGAGACCTTCCCCGAAGATCGGGCACTTCGATCGTCGCCGCTTCGCTGAGGCTGACCGCCGCGTCCGGCTCAGCCGCAGGCGGGGCGGGAGAAAGCGGCACGCCCTCTTGTTGCGCCGCCGGTGTTTCGTCCGCTTCGCCTTCCCAATTGGCGTTCATGGGTTCAAACTGGTCGTGCGCCAGGTCTGGAATGGAAGCTTGCAATTGGCGTCTTCTGGCCAACTGAACCGGGGTCAGTTCCTGGTCTGGAGAGACGGCTAGGTAGCGCAACGCCTGCTCCGCGATATTCCTGAAAACGGGCGCCGCCACTTCTCCACCATAGTAGCGACCGCGCGGCTCGTCAATGGTCACGACCATTGCCAGCGCGGGGCGCTCGGCAGGCGCAAACCCCACAAAGGAGGCGATAAAGCGCGAATGGGAATACCGCCCATTCGGATCAATCTTCTGGGCCGTGCCCGTTTTTCCGGCGGCACTGAAGCCTTCCAGTTGCGAGCTTTTGGCGGTTCCGCGCTTCACGACGCCGGTGAGCATTTCGGTGAGTTCCGATGCTGTTCGACTGCTGAGGATGCGGCTGCGCCCACTCTCGGGTTTAAAACTCACCTTTTCCACCGCACCCGACCGCGTGCGCCGCACAATCCGAGGCCTGACGCGATAGCCCCCATTGGCAATAGAACTGACGGCCGTGACCAACTGCATCGGTGTCACGCCAATGCCCTGCCCCATAGCGATGTTGGCCAGCGTCACAGTGGGCCACTGGGAAGATGGGCGCAACAAGCCCTTGGCCTCGCCTGGCAAATCCACAGCCGTGGGTGCGCCGAAGCCGAAGGAGCGGATGTATTTCTCGAAGCGTTCTTTGCCGATGCGAAAACCCAGTTGCACCGCGCCCACGTTGCTGGAGTAGGCCACCACTTCGCGCACGGGAAGAACACCATAGGGCTTGTGATCCCGAATTCGATGCTTCCCCACGACAATCGCCCCGTTCAGGCAGTCAATAGGCTCGTCCGGCTTGGCGAGGCGCTCTTCGAGCGCAGTGGCGGCAGTGAAGATCTTGAACGTCGAACCCGGCTCATAGATCGAGAGAATGGCACGATTCTTCCAGTGCTCGGGAGAATACTTAGCATAATGGTTCGGATTGAACGCCGGGTAGCTCGCCATGGCCAGGACGTCGCCGGAGTTCGGCTCCATCACAATCACCGTGCCTCCCAGCGCATTGGATTTCCGCACCTGCGCTGCCAGTTCCTGCTCTGCGAGATACTGCAGTGTTTGATCGATTGTGAGCACCAGATCTTCACCTGGGTCCGGCGCCTTTTCGACACTGCTAAAAGAACGCTGCCGCGCATCCGAGAGCAGCAAAACCCGGCCGGGCGAACCACCGATCTGCTTCTGATACGCAAACTCGAGCCCGCTGAGCCCTTCATTATCCATGCCTACGTAGCCCAGGACATGAGCCGCCAGCTCGCGGTTCGGATAGAACCGCTTGCTTTCCTTTTCGAAGTAAACGCCACGTATCTCCAAGGCCTTGACCTTGGCTACTTCGGAATAGTCGACTTTGCGCTTGAGCCAGATGAAGCCGCGGGTAGCTTTCAGTTTGGCGAGAACATCCTGCCGCTTCAGGGTAAGGACGCGGGCAAGCTGATCCGCCGCCTGCTTCTTGTCGGAGATCTCAGATGAGATCGCATAGACAGAATCGACGCTGACACTGACGGCGAGTTCCCGCCCGTGACGGTCGTAAATCGTGCCTCGCTGAGGGCTAATCTCGAAGGAGCGGCTCTGCTGGCGCCGGGCCTTCGCGCTCAGCTCTGCATACTGGAAGATTTGCAAATGAACGAGCCTGAAAACCAGCAGGAAGGACCAGATCAAAAAAAGGCTGCTGAGAACGAAGATTCTCGCTGGGAAGGAATCCTTGGGTTTGGCAGACATGGGTGCACACCCATTGGAGGGAACGGCCGGATGCTTGTAAACTGTGCCCAGAGAAGACAGAGCGCGGCATTACCGGACGACAGCCAGCTTGGCCAAGCCTGGCTCGCTGGTTGTCTTGTCCGACCTGGCCACCAGAGTCGCCGGTGGCTCGGTGGGAAATGGCGTTGAGAGAACAACAATCTGGTCATGCGCCGGCGCAATGAGTCCGAGTTTCTTTTTGGCAATCAAGTCAATTCGCTGGGGGCTGCGCAGCGAGGCGCGCTCCAATATCAGTTGGTGATTTTCTTCAGACAGTTGAGTGGCTTCCTTCTTTAGCACCTCGCCCTCGTACCCGTCCCGAATGACTTCGAACTGCTGCCACGCCAGAAACAAAAAAATGAGGAGGCAGAAAAAGCCCAGGGACATCAGCCACAGGCACTCCTTCGTCCGCCGGTAGTCGACTTCCTTGGTCAGCCGGGTATTGTCAATCTGCCTAACAATGTAGATCTCCGTCATGGTGCCTCCTCATTCGACCAAGACTTGCTCGCAGCGCGCTGGTCAAGAGCTCTTATTGATGAGTACAGAAGTAGGGGACACTGCGAGGGCAGAATAAGCGCCCCTCAATCCAACCCTCAATCCCCGACGCCTCTCCCCAAACGGGGCGAGGGGAGCGGACATACACAAGTTGTGTCCGCTCACTATTGGTCTGACTACTAAAACAACCTAATCCAAATGTGACAAACAAAGTTCAATGCCGCTTGTCCTGGCAGCAAACACCTCTCACTCAGCCTCCGCAACCATGTGAGAAGGGCTTTCAACGTTCACCTCTCTGCCCCGGCAGTCAGCAAGGAAGCCGTTTTCTTGGGGTCGTTCTCACTCAGCTCGGCGTTTAGGGAGAGGGGATGCTGGTGAGAAGACGCGGTTAAGCTGTTTGCAAGAGGCGACGGCGCATCTGCCCCCTCGCGCAGCCTGGCAGTGAGTATCCGATAGCTGTAAAGCCATTTGCGAGAGACCATAGTTATATCCTCTCCGCCACACGCAGCTTGGCGCTGCGAGCTCTAGGGTTCCGGCTGATCTCGGCTTCGGATGGCACAGCCGGCTTCTTAGTCAACAACTTCAACAGCTTCTTCTGCCCGCATTGGCATTGGGAAATGCCTGGGGGGCAGGTGCAAGCTTGACTGAGCGAACGCAACGTCTCCTTTACCGCCCGGTCTTCAAGCGAGTGAAAACTGATAATGGCCAGCCGCCCGCCGCTGCAAAGCAAACCAACCGCTGACCAGATAAACATTGGAATGCGGCTCAGCTCATTGTTGACGAAAATCCTGAGCGCTTGAAACGTGCGCGTCGCCGGGTGGATTCGCTGGTAACCCCGAGCATGGACGGCTCTGGCAACAACCTCAGCCAACACCTTCGTGCTGTGAATCGGCCGGGATGCCACAATCGCCCGCGCGATGCTTCGAGATCGGTGCTCCTCGCCATAGTTAAAAATGAGGTTCGCCAGATCTCTTTCAGAATAATGATTCACCACTTCGCCAGCGGTCAGCTCAGCCTCACGATCCATCCTCATGTCCAGCGGACCCTCCCTCTGGAAGCTGAAACCTCTGTCGGATGAGTCGAACTGCAGGGATGACACTCCCAAATCCGCCAGAATTCCCTGACAACTCTCAATCCTTTTCTGGACGGCAATGTCGCCGATCTCGGAAAAATTGGCGTGCACCAAGTGATAGCGCCCCTGAAAATGAGCCAACCGCTCATTGGCCCGGATCAATGCCTCCGCATCGCGGTCGATGCCGAGGAGCTCGGACTGTTCCCCAGCACCCAGGAGAGCCTTGGCATGCCCACCCAAACCGACCGTGGCATCAATAAAGAAGCCACCCCGCTCCGGCTGTAGGAAGCCCAGCACCTCATCCAACAGAACAGGCAAGTGGATCGACTCACTCTCCAAACTGGCCATGTCCCCGCTCCAAGGTCGGACCGGCAGTGGGAAAAAGTGGGACTGTGCAACTGCTGCAATTCGCATGGTGTTCTCGATCAGATTCCCCGCTGGGAAAGCTCATGCGCATCATCTTTTCCAAAGGGCTGATTCAGACGCTTGGTCTTGTAATTCTCGTCATTCCAAATGGAAAGAAAACGCATCTTACCCATGACATTCACTTCATCTCGAATCTGGACGGCCTCGCGTAGGCGCTGTGGAATCAGTATCCTGCCCTGACTGTCCATAGTTACCTCAGCGCCATAGTAGCCAGTTATGTCCATAAACTTGTCCACTGAAGCATTAGTCATAGGCTGGCCGGCCAGCTTGCGCTCAATCTCTTCCCAAACCGGCAAAGGGTAGAGATGAACCGAGTCGATCTCTAAACTGGCTGTAATGTAGAACTTAGATCCGTATTCTTCCTCGATTTTGGAGCGAAAATCCGAAGGAAGCTTCAGTCGGCCCTTCTCGTCCACCTTGGCTGCGTAGCTACCTCTGAGCATGGATCTCCAGCTCAAGCTGATAAATTCACCCCAAAAATCAGTGAATTTCAGCTCTCTTTTCCCATCAAAAACCTTTTTAGTCCACTTTACTCCACCGCGCGACTATACGGACGCATTATCGGCAAAGTCAAGAGGATTTTTAGTATTTATTGAGTTTTCTGGAAAAGATGCTTGAAGGCAAGTTCAAAGCCCATTCGAGATAACGAAGGCCCTTCCTAGAATGGGGCTTGCCTTCTGGCTGCTGGCTACCCCTGCCCAGCAGTCCGCCAGAAAGGCCCGCCGAAGCCGCCCGCCGCGCCTGCAGCACCTGCATGCCTGCGGCGAAGAAAATATCCCCAGCCAGCGGCGGCAGATCGAGTTGATTGGGATCGAGTACGCGTTGGACATGCCTCTGCAACGATGGCGTTGATGGCCGGCAGCCCAACTAGTACTACTTTGTTAAGTTTCTTTCTGGGTGGCGCATACATCCTGCTTTTTGCGATGTATGCGGAGCGTACGCCCACATGGCAACCTACGCCATGTAGGCGCCACCCGAGGAATCGTCGAATGACTTAATCTCGCTTTCATTTCCGACCCTCACTCTCGTTCACCGCGCCCGATCATATGACGAAGCCGGGTCGAACACAACGGGCAGCAGATCAGAAATAGCCGGGCAGCAGGAGCGGCGCCGCGCCTTGTTGCGCTTTCGCAGCCGGTCGCATCATGGGATTCCTGCGGGAACACAACAATTGAAACAGTTGCAGTCCTTCTATAGTCTTAGGTTGCTTTGAATAGGTTGTTGTGCAATCACTATCCGAAGGGATCCAAACAAATGAAGACCGTTATTCTCGACAACCCCGGCCAGTTTCAACTTGCGGAAACGGAGCCTCCGGCAGGACCTTTGCCAGGCCAGGCAGTGGTGCGGGTTCGCCGCGTTGGCATTTGCGGGACAGACATTCATGCGTTCAAAGGCGACCAGCCCTTCTTTTCCTATCCGCGCATTCTGGGGCACGAATTGGGCGTTGAAGTCGTTTCGGTGGCTTCGATCGAATCGGGCCTGCAGGCAGGCGACCGATGCGCTGTTGAGCCCTATCTGAACTGTGGCGCCTGTATCGCCTGCCGCAGAGGTCGTCCGAACTGCTGCGTAGAGCTGAAGTGTCTGGGGGTTCACACCGACGGAGGCATGCGGGAGCTCATCACGGTTCCGGCCGCCAAGCTGCACCGATCGCGCGCCTTGACGCTGGAGCAACTGGCCCTGGTTGAAACGCTGGGTATTGGCGCCCATGCTGTGGATCGCGCCTCGCTGGCGCCGGGAGAGTTTGCGCTGGTGATTGGCGCCGGACCCATCGGGCTGGCCGTCATCCAGTTTGCTCAGCTCGCTGGAGCGAGGGTCGTCGTGACGGACGTAAACGAAGACAGGCTGAACTTTTGCCACGATCAGTTCAAGATAGATTTGACCGTGCCTGCGGGAAAGGATAGCGCGGCTCGCATTCTGGAACTGACCTCGGGAGACATGCCGACAGCCGTGTTTGACGCGACTGGAAACCGCCAGTCGATGATCCAGGCTTTTGATCTGGTTGCCCACAGCGGCCGCTTGATTCTGGTCGGCCTGATGCTGGGAGATGTCAGCTTCCACGATCCCGACGCTCACCGCCGCGAGCTGACGTTGCTCTGCAGCCGCAACTCCACTCCAGCTAATTTTGCGCGGATTATTTCGCTGATGGAGAGCGGCCAGATTAACACGATGCCTTGGATTACGCATCGCGTGTCGTTGGCAGCTATGATTGACGCTTTTCCGTCCTGGCTCGATCCGAAAACGAAAGTCATCAAAGCGATGGTTGAGGTCGATGGCGTCTAGCATCGTCAGTTTGTGCTAAGATGTCGCGTTTTGCAGAGGCAGGCCTGTCTTGTGCAGGCAGACTGCTCCATACTTAAACCGCTTGGAGAACAACGTTGAAGGCTGGAATTATCGGATTCCCCTCGGGCGGCAAGACCACTCTCTTCAAGATCCTCACCAAAGCTCACATCGATACCGGAAAGTTCTCCGGTGGCAAGACGGAAGCACATATCGGGGTCGCAACCGTTCCTGATCCTCGGCTCGACGAACTTGCCGCACTTTTCAATCCCAAGAAGACGACCCACGCCACCGTCGAATACATTGACGTGGCCGGCCTGGTAAAGGGCGACAGTAAGAACGCCGCGCCGCTGGGAAACCTGAAGAACGTGGACGCGTTGGTGAACGTGGTGCGCGCTTTCGAAGATGAAGCGATGCCCCATTCCGAAGGCCCGATCAATCCCAAACGGGACATCTCGAATCTGGAGCTCGAGCTGATCCTGTCCGATCTCGCCATCATTGAGAAGCGTGTCGAGCGCCTTGCCAAAGACATCAAGAAGGTGAAGAACCAGGACAATGAGAAAGAGCTGGAGCTTCTCGGCCAATGCAAGGGCTGGCTGGAGGCTGAAAAACCGCTCCGGGCCATGCCTCTCAGCGAGGATCAGAAGAGAGTTCTTCGGGGGTTTACCTTTCTTTCAGAAAGACCCATCGTGCATGTGTTGAACCTGTCGGACGCGGATGCTTCCAAAGTCGAAGACGTCACCAGCGCATACCAACTGCAAGAGACGGCGGCGCTGGTTAACGTAGGCGTCACCGCCGTTTGTGGCAAAATCGAGGCTGAACTCGTAGAGCTTTCCGGAGAAGATGCCCAGGCGTTTCTGGCAGATTACGGCCTGAAGGAATCCGGGCTCGACCGCCTCATCCGCGTCACCTACGATCTTTTGGGTCTGATTTCCTTCTTCACGGTAGGAGCAGACGAATGCCGCGCCTGGACGATTAGGCGTGGCACGCCCGCTCTGAAGGCTGCCGGAGTGATTCACTCAGACATCGAGCGCTGTTTCATTCGCGCCGAGGTGGTGCACTGCGACAAACTGCTGCAGCTGAAAACTCTTGCTGCCGCCCGTGAGAAAGCTTGCCTGAAACTCGAAGGCAAGGAGTATGTCGTCCTGGACGGCGACGTCGTCAACTTCCGCCACAGCGGATGAACAGGAATTGCCGATGGTCGATTGCAGATTGCCGATTGACAATTGATCAAGTCAGCGACAAACGATCAGCGCAACATGAACTGGTTTTGTCTTTCGAGCTCACCTTATAAGAACTGGCTCCCGTAATCGACAATCGAAAATCAGCAATCGACAATTCTTAATGTCTCCTCTCGCCACCAGCCTGCTGTTTGGCAGCCTTGCCGCCGCAGCCAATCTCTTTGGCGGACTGATCATCATCAAGACCAACTGGCATCGGGAGTACCTCAAGTACTTTCTCGCCTTCGGGTCTGGCTTTATGTTGGCCGCAGCTTTTCTGGAGATGATTCCCGAAAGCCTAGAGCTGCTGCATTCTTCGCCAGCCTTTGTTCTGGGCGGTTATCTCCTGGTCCATCTTTTTGAGCACGGCTTTGCGCCCCACTTCCATTTCGGCGAAGAGGTGCACACGGAAGAGCTGCTCGATCCGCACGTCGGCACCTCCGCCCTTATCGGCCTGCTTTCGCACTGCTTTTTTGACGGCGTGGCGATCGCCTCAGGATTCATCCTCTCTTATCAACTGGGCATCATCTTGTTTTTGGCAGTAATCCTTCACAAGCTGCCCGAGGGATTCACCGTCGCTTCCATCATGATGGCTTCCGGACGCGGCAAGACTTTTTCGCTCCTGTCTGCCGCGGCACTGGGAGTGGCTACTCTGGCAGGTGTCTTAATGATGGGGATGTCGAAGGGATTGGTCCAGTATGGATTGCCCTTGTCAGCCGGAGTGACGATCTACGTGGCAGCCTCGGACCTGATGCCGGAAGTGAACGAGGAGCCAGGCGTCAAGCTCTCGCTGTGCGTATTCGGCGGCGTGCTGCTTTTCATGGGAACGCGGCAGGTGCTGCAGTCGCTTTGAGCCCTGGTCTGGACAGGTTATGGCATTGAGGGCACGTTCTCTAGTAGGATGTGGGTATCCGATAGCCCTGTCTGCACAAGCGGAGAGCAGTTTCCGGCAGGAGGCAGAATGATGGAAACACGCGCAAGACGATTCGACAGAATTACAAGCAATCCCGGCCAGATGAATGGGCAGCCATGCGTCCGAAGCATGCGCCTAACAGTGAAACGTGTCTTAGAAGCTATTGCGCTCTACCCAAACCGCGAGGAGCTCCGGCGCCAGTATCCAGAACTTGAGGATGAAGACATCGAACAGGCCCTGGCTTATGCGGCCGCCAGTTTGGACGATGAAGTGATTGAGCTGCCTCGCGCGATATGAAGTTGCTTTTGGATCAAGGATTGCCGCGTGGATCTGCTGAGCTCTTGCGCTCGCGCGGAATTGACACTGTCCATGTGGGCGAACTGGCAATGGCTTCTGCCGACGATCCATCCATTCTTGACACAGCCCGAGAAGTCGGTCGAGTCGTTGTGACTCTGGATGCCGACTTCCACACATTACTGGCTCTCTCCGGCTGCTCCTCGCCTTCGGTGATTCGAATTCGAATCGAGAAGCTCCGAGCGGCAGAACTGGCCGAACTCCTGTTCAATGTGACCACTCAGACACAACAACCTCTGATTGCTGGGGCCATGGTGAGTGTGCAGCCTACTCGACTCCGAGTTCGACACCTGCCGTTAGGTCGCGCCGAGACTCCTCGCGATTAAACTGATGGATGCAAAACTCTAATCCTCAGCGCTTCCCTACCCGACCCGCTCGATGATTAGCTCTCCCATCTGCTTTGTGCCGACGGTTGTCTTGCCTTCTTCCTTTAGATCCGCAGTCCTATAACCAGCTTCCAGGACGGAGACAATCGCCTGCTCGATGGCGTCCGATTCTTTCTGCAGGCCAAAAGAATACTTCAACATCATGGCGAGCGAAGCGATGGTGGCAATAGGATTGGCGATTTCTTTTCCGGCAATGTCTGGCGCGCTGCCATGCACTGGCTCGTAGATGCCGATGTTGCCGCCCAGGCTGGCAGACGGCAGCATGCCGATGGAACCGGTAAGCATGGCTGCTTCATCACTCAGGATGTCGCCGAAAAGGTTCGAAGTCACTACAACATCGAACTGCTTCGGGTTGGCTATTAGCTGCATCGCACAGTTATCCACGTAGAGATGACTGAGTTCAACGTCGGGAAAGTCTTTGCCCACGTCGGTCACAACGCGGCGCCACAGCTGCGAGACTTCCAGAACATTAGCTTTATCTACCGAGGTCAGTATACGGCGGCGCTTTCGGGCTGCCTCAAAGCCAACCTTGGCAATGCGCCGAATCTCGGACGTTCGATAAATTTCCGTATTAACTCCAACTTCTTCCTCACCTTCCTTCGAGACTCCGCGTGGCTTCCCGAAGTAGATGCCGCCGGTTAATTCGCGGACAATAAGCAAATCGACGCCTTCGACCACTTCTCTCTTTAGGGTGGACGCATTAGCCAGAGCCGGATAGATTCGCGCCGGTCGGAGATTGGCATAGAGACCAAGCCCCGCGCGCAACCCCAGCAGGCCATTCTCAGGCTTCATGCCGGGAGGATTGCTGTCCCACTTCGGCCCTCCCAAGGCGCCCAGCAGGACAGCGTCGCTAGCTTTGCACCTCTCCAGAGTTTCAGCGGGCAGCGGCACACCCGTTGCGTTCAGAGCAGCGCCACCGGCGACAGCCTCCTGGCGCTCGAAGCGATGTCTGTAGACTTTTTCGATTTTGTCGAGAACCAGCAAGGCCTGTTCGATGACTTCGGTCCCGATGCCATCACCGGGTATGACTGTAATTTTTTTCTGCACAGGATTTTCCTTCCTGAGGTTGTGTGGAATGGTGATTTCTCAGAGGCTTACCAATCCGAGCGCTGGTTAGAGAACGCCACTCTTGGGTGTCCGCTCCCCTCGCCCCGCTTGGGGGAGCTTGGCCAAGGAGGGAACTTTCTGATGTGGCTTCGACCTCACCCTTGTGGGACCGTCACCCCCTGAGCCGCCACCCGGTTTGCGGCCAGCGTTTCGCGCTCGTGAATCGCCTTGTTGACCGCGTTGAGGTAGGCGCGCGCGCTTGCATCGATGATGTCTGAGCTGGCTGCCTTTCCGCTGAAACTCCGCCCGTCAAAACTTGCGTGTACGAAGACTTCGCCCACGGCATCCTTCCCGCGGCTGACCGCGTGCACTGAATAGTCAATCAATCTTCCGGGCATCCCGGTGATTCGGTCGATGGCCCGATAGGTGGCTTCCACCGGGCCGTCGCCTGTGGCCGATTCGACCTGAAACTCTTCATCTTTACTGAGCCTCACGGTGGCGCTGGCCAGAACCTGGTTGCCGCCGGTGGCATGCACATATTTCAAATGGTAGCGTTCGGGAATAATCTTAAGGCCGTCGTGAATGATGGCGAGCAAGTCTTCGTCGTAGACGCTCTTCTTCTTGTCGGCCAGCTTGGTAAACAGCATGTAGGCGCGATCGAGTTCTTCTTTGCCCAAGGTGTAGCCTAGTGACTCATAGCGTTTCAAGAGAGCGTGGCGGCCGGAGTGCTTGCCCAGAACGATGTTGTTGGTTGGAATTCCCACCGACTGTGGCGTCATGATCTCATAGGTGAGAGCCTGCTTCAAAACGCCGTCCTGATGAATGCCCGCTTCATGGGCAAACGCATTCTTGCCGACGATGGCCTTGTTGGCCTGGACCATCATGCCCGTAGTATTGGAAAGCAGGTGGCTCGTCTTGTAAATCTCCTCGCTGACGACCCCAGTCGTGAAACCCAATTTCTCCTTGCGCACTTTCAAAGCCATCACGACTTCTTCGAGTGAGGCGTTACCCGCCCGCTCACCAATGCCGTTGATCGTGCATTCCACTTGGCGCGCGCCGTTCAGGAGCGCTGCTAGCGAATTCGCCACGGCGAACCCCAAATCGTTATGGCAATGGCTGCTCAGTCGCGCCTTGGCGATATTCGGCACCTTCTCGCGCAGCACTCTGAAAATGTTTCCAAACTCGTCGGGTATGCAATAACCCACTGTGTCGGGAATATTGATGGTCGTAGCCCCTTCGCGGATGGCTGCTTCCACCACCTGGCACAAATAGTCCAGATCGCTGCGGCCGGCATCTTCGGCTGAGAATTCAACGTCGTCGCAAAGCGACCTGGCCAGCCGCACGGCTTCTGCGGCCTGCTCCAGCACCTGTTCGCGGCTTCGCTTTAGCTTGTATTGAAGGTGAATGTCAGAAGTCGCAATGAAGGTGTGGATGCGTGGTTTGGCCGCGAGCTCAAGCGCCTGCCAGGCACGGCGGATATCCAGCTCCGTGGCGCGCGCCAGCCCCGCGATGGACACCGAGCGAACCTCTTTGGCGATCTGGCGCACCGACTCGAAGTCGCCGTCAGAAGCAATCGGAAAGCCAGCTTCGATGATATCCACCTGCAAGGCCTCCAACTGCCGCGCGAGTTTCAACTTCTCTTCCAGATTCATACTAGCGCCCGGAGACTGCTCTCCATCCCGCAGGGTTGTATCAAAGATGTAGATCTTCTCTTCCACGGTTTCTCCTCCTTAGTTGATGCCACTCTCCATCTTGCGCCTCACGGATCACGTTTCAAGCATCACGTGACGCGTGATCCGTGAGGTGTGAAATGTGCCCCACGGTTTCCTGCTGGTGTCGTCTGAGCTCCGCAGCCAGGATGCTCAAAAAGAACGAAACATCCGTAACCAGGCCAATGGCCTGCTTGCTGCCCCGATTGCTGAGTTTCATGGGCGTCGCCTCATGGATGTCCACGCAAACGGTCTTCACACTGCCTCTCAGCAGATTACCCACCGCAATGCTGTGAAGCGTGGAAGCCAGCATCAACACCACAGACACATCTTCCAGTGCGGCAATGTATTTCTTCTGTGCCTGCACGCAGTCGGTAACCACATCCACCAACGGACCATCATCGCGAATCGAACCCGCCAGCACGTAGCGAACGCCCTGGCGGACACATTCGTACATCAGACCCGATTTGAGGACGCCGGCTTCGATGGCCTTCGGAATGCCGCCGGCTTTGTTGATTTCATTGATCGCCCAAAGATGATTGCGGTGTCCGCCTTCTTCCGGCTTTCCAGTGCTCTGATTGACACCCAGCGACGTATTGAGCATCGCCTTTTCGATGTCGTGAACCGCAAAGGCATTACCGGTAAGCACGACATCAATGAAACCCATCTGAAGGATCTCTTTTAGGTACCGGTCGGCGCCTGAATGAATGATGGCCGGCCCGGGCACCAGTGCAACTTTCCCGCCCGTTTCTTTTGCCTGGGCGATTGCCTTGGCGATCTCCGCAATGAGCAGACTTTTGTTGTTCTCGGCCGTCAGATCGTTGGACATGAAATCAAACACCGAATATTCGCGGCTGCGCTCCTGAGGCTTGACGCGGATGCCTTTCCGGCCCACAGCGACCTGATCGCCAGCTTTCACTTCGCTGATCTTCTTGGTCGTGGCACAGCCATCCTCCCACACGATCACAGAGTCCATTTTCTGGTTCGTCACCGGAAACCATTCGCCATTCAGCTTAACGAAGGTGTCGAAATTCGTCGTGGAGTAGAAGTCGTCGGGCAGGATGTTGTCCTGTTGCGCAGCAAGGAACTGACAGTCGTCCCAATCCACCACGGCGCCGAAGTCTTCCAGCGCCGCCAGAATCCGCTCTAACTGCTCCGGGCTCCCCGCCCGGACCATCAGGCGAACTTTGGACGTCTCCTGGTTATTTCTCCCAATGCGAAAATCCAGCACCTCAAACTGACCCTGGTGCTCGACAATTTTGTCGAAGGCATACTTGAGAATGCCTGAATCGATCAGATGACCTTCTATTTCGACGGGGTCTTGGAAAATAGGCATAGGCTCAAAGTGTCAAGGCCTTTTGAAGGGTCAAGGGTGAAGGCGAAAGGGTCAAGAAAAGAGGAGAATGACGAATGTCGAAGTTCGAATGACGAATGGCCAGACCGTTATCCGTCATTAGTCATTCGAGCTTAGTCATTCGTCATTCCGGCCTTGACCCTTTCGCCTTCACCCTTGACCCTTAACCCACTTATCCCTTGACCCTTTCCCGGGCCTCCTTGTTCTTGAATCCGTACTCTTTCTTCAACTTGTACGTGATGCTGTCGACCAGCGCCAGCCAACTGGCTTCAATTAGGTTTTCAGAAACGCCGACGGTGCCCCAGGATTCGTGGCCGTCGCTCGTCTCGATTAGCACGCGTACCTTGGCGTCGGTGGCTCCCTTGGCATTCAGAACGCGGACTTTGTAGTCAGTCAGCCGAATATCCTTGATGCACGGGAAAAACGTCGTCAGCGACTTGCGCAAAGCGTGATCCAAGGCGCTGACCGGCCCCACCCCTTCTGCCGCCGTGTGTTCTTCAGTTCCATCCACGCGCAGCTTGATGACAGCCTCCGACGTGGACGAGTTGCTTCCCTTCCTCTCGGTGATTACACGGAACCCGTCGAGATCGAAAAACTCACTGTGCTCGTTCATTAGCTTGTTGAACAGAATCTCAAAGGAAGCCTCGGCGCCTTCAAACTGATAGCCATAGTGCTCCATCTCCTTCAACTTGTTGACGACGGCCTGGGCGCCGGGAGACGCCTTATCGAGTTGCAAGCCCATGCGCTCGGCCTTGTAGAGCACGTTGCTCTTGCCCGAAAGCTCTGAAATCAGCACTCGGCGCTCGTTGCCGACAGTCTCCGGTGGGATATGCTCGTACGCCAGGGGTTCCTTCATAACGGCACTGACATGAATGCCGCCTTTATGGGCAAAGGCGCTCTTGCCAACAAAGGGAAAGTCCTGCCGATGATGCATATTAGCAATTTCGCTGACGTAGTGCGAGACTTCGGTCAGATTCCGCAGCTTCTCCTGACCAATCGCGCGCATTCCCAGCTTCAACTCGATGTTGGGAATGATGGAACAGAGGTTGGCGTTGCCGCAGCGTTCACCGTAGCTGTTGAAGGTTCCTTGCACGTGCACGGCTCCGTGGCGAATGGCGATCACCGAGTTGGCCACGGCCATGTCCGAGTCGTTATGAGTGTGAATGCCGATGGGGGTCTTCAGACGCTCGACGGCAGACCGCAAGCAATCACGAATCTCTTCGGTGAGCGTTCCGCCGTTGGTATCGCACAGAACAATCGTGCCGGCGCCAGCCTGCTCGGCAGCTTTCAGCGTTGCTAAGGCATATTCCCGATCCGCCTTAAGGCCGTCGAAAAAGTGTTCGGCATCGTAAATCACTTCCTTGCCCAGTGACCTGAGATAAGCCACCGAATCGCCGATCAGTTCGAGGTTCCGCTCCAGCGAAATGCCCAGTGCCACCTTCACATGCAGATCCCAGCTCTTGCCGAAGATGGTGACCACCGGCGTGCCCGACTCGATCAGCGCCTGAATGTTGTTGTCATCCTCGACCTTACTATTCTTGGGATGAGCGGTGCTGCCGAAGGCTGCAACTCGGGCGTGCTTCAACCCAAGCTCGGAGACCCGCTTGAAGAAGGCCATGTCTTTGAAGTTCGAACCGGGCCAGCCGCCTTCAATATAATCAATACCCAGTTCGTCCAGCTTTCTGGCGATGTGCAGCTTGTCATCAACGGAAAACGAGATGTCCTCGCCTTGGGAACCGTCGCGCAGTGTCGTGTCGTAGATCTGAATTTTTTTCATGCGAATCTCTAAGAAACTACAAACCGCGGAGACGCAGAGAAAGCTTTGGTCGCTGCCACCTCGATAGAATATTGCCTGGCCATACTCCATCCTCAATCTTCGATTTTCGGAATGGAAAGAACGATCCAACGCTTGTTCCTAGCTCTCCGCGCCTCTGCGTCTCCGCGGTTTGCTTTTCCTAGCCAGTTGCGCCTTTCTTCCGCATCCAGCTCATCATGCCACGCAAACCCTTGCCAACCTCTTCTATCGAATGAGCCGCTTCCTGACGCCGGTAAGCGTTCATGGAAGCGCGTCCAGCCTGATTCTCCAGAATGAACTCCTTGGCAAAGCTGCCGTTGCAGACCTCTTCGAGAATTTTCTTCATTTCCGTTCTGACAGCTGCATTCACAATTCTGGGGCCGCGTGTATAGTCGCCGTACTCGGCCGTATCGCTGATGGAATAACGCATGTAAGCGAGGCCGCCCTGATACATCAAGTCGACGATCAGCTTCAGCTCGTGCAGGCATTCAAAATAGGCGACCTCGGGCTGGTAACCCGCGTTCACCAGCGTTTCGAAGCCGGCTTTCACTAGCGCCGAAGTGCCACCACACAAGACTGCTTGCTCACCGAACAGATCGGTTTCCGTCTCTTCTTTGAAAGTGGTTTCAATGACGCCGGCGCGCGCCGCGCCAATGCCCTTTGCATAAGCCAGAGCCAGATCTCGGGCATGCCCCGTATAGTCCTGCTGGATCGCCAGCAGAGCTGGAACGCCAGCCCCCTCAACGAAGACGTTGCGCACCATATGGCCAGGACCTTTGGGAGCGATCATCGACACATCGACGTCCGTCGGAGGCACCACCTGGTTGAAGTGAATGTTGAAGCCATGACTAAACATCAGCGTCTTGCCCTCGGTCAGGTTCGGACGGATGGAGGTCTCAAACAGCGGCCTCTGCGTCTGGTCGGGAACCAGAATCATGATGACCTGCGCTTCTGAGGAAGCTTGCTCAACCGTGGCCACGTTCAGGCCGGCTTTCGCCGCCTTCTCCCACGACTTGCTGCCCTTGTAGAGACCGACCACAACGTCCAGTCCGCTATCCTGCAGGTTCAGCGCATGGGCGTGGCCCTGGCTGCCGTAACCGATGACAGCGATCTTCCTTCCCTTGAGATGAACTAGATCGGCATCTTCCTCGTGATAGACCTTTGCCATTCCACATTCCTCATTTCAAAAGTTTTGAATCGCTCGGTGAGCGGCGCTTATCATATCTCGATTGGCTTCCAATTCAAAAACCATCCAGCGGTCCCGCTCTTGTCGACTTCAGCAAAAGCTTCTTACGTCCTGAACTGAACTGCCATTCAGGCTGCAATCGGGCGTCCAACGCCCTACGGCCAGAGCGGGCCGGGATGAGTCGATTTTTCAGACACTTGACAAAAAGGTAATCCCGTCTCTAGCCGTCGACTTCCTCAATTCGTTCCATGCCTTTGGGGGACATTGAACGATTCGTTCAACTGCCGGAGGCTTGTCCGGTCGGATGAAAATCCTGGGGGTGTGCCGTTTGTTGTCGCTGAGGCCAGAGGATCGATCCGGTAGCAGCACGAAGCACTTTCCGGCGGCTCGGAAGTCGTCTCCCCACTCTGTTCGGAACCTGTTTTCAGATCTTCTATGCGTACATGTCGACGTGCCAGGAACTGGAGAAAGGGACAGGAGAAGGGGTCTGATTGATGAGCTCCATTAGGGCGGCTCCGGGGTCTTCAGCATGGGCCCTTAGCTTCCTCAGCAAGGCAATTTCAAGGTCGGTGCCGTTGGGCAGCGTATTCTGGAGCAGCGGACAAGTCAACGTTTCCGCCCTAACTAGCTAGGCCTTAACCAACAAGGTCCAAGCATCTATTCTGTTGACCGCAGTTTCAGCCAGCCCCTATAGTTTGAAGGGTTCATCGTGCAAGGGGCACAGACGGTGAGCTTGAAAAACGGCGCCGTTCCCAGAGCCTTCAGGATTCTTTGTCTCGCCCGCCCGCTCTCTGTGCCTCGTGTCTCTGCGGTTCGGCTTTTTCAGCTCTTTCGTGCTGTGTTTCACCCGCGCCGGTGTCAGAAGAGATTCTCGAAAGGGTAGATGCGTCATGCGGGCCAGTTCGGTTCCGGCAAAAGCCAAGGCGTCCATACAGAGACCGGCTAGCTTCCAAACTATTCGTAAATTGCGAAACTCGCCGAATCCCACTCTGGCTTATCTTTACCGGCGCTTCCTCACGACGCGGCTTCTAGAGGGAGTGCCCCCGGGACGGTTCTTGGAGATTGGTGTGGGCCGCGGCCGATTTTTTGAGGACCTGGTAAAGCTGGGCTTTCAGGGACTTTGTCTCGATTTGAACCGAGAGCTGATTGCTGAGCATGAGAAAAGCGAGAGCTTCCGGGCTGGATGCGTTGAATTCAAGGCTCAGAACTTCTTCTCGGTACACGAGCGCTTTGACCTCATTGTCGGGTTTGAGGTGCTGGAGCACTATGCGCAGGATTCGGACTGCCTGCAGAAGTGGGTGGAGTTGCTGAAACCTGGAGGCACGCTGGTGTTCTCTGTTCCCGCCCACATGCGGCAATGGACAAGGAATGACACCCTCGCTGGCCATGCTCGGCGCTACGAAAAGAAGGAGTTGGTGGAGAAGCTGGAGAACTGTGGCTTCCAGGTTGAGCGTCTCTGGTGCTACGGTTTTCCTGTCCTGAATATGACCTATCCGCTATCTTCCGCATTCTTTCGGGGATCGTCATCTGCAGTTCACGTGCTTGAAGAAGGTGATGCGCGGATGACCGACTTCGAGAAAACGACTTCGAGCGGCAGCCGCCGGTTTCCAGGGTTTTCAGACTGGCTGTTCCGGGAGCAGGTTTGGTTTCTCTGCCTGCATGCCCAACGGCCATTTCTCAGGAGTGATTTGGGGACGGGCTATCTGGTGAAGTGCAGCCGAAGACAAGTTTAGAGCACCGCCTTCAGGCAGCGGGTGGCTCCGCACCCGGTGCAGGCCAAAGCTTGAACTCTAAACTCAATTTCAACGGAGGAAACAAAAATGATTCTTTTGCGCTCTCTCCGTTTTTCCTGGCTGGCTCTCTGCTGCGGCTCGATAGCCCTAGGCTTTTCCCAGGGAACACCGAAGACGAGCAAGTCACCCCCGAAGCAACCCTCGGTCGCCGAAGCGAAAGCATTTGTCGACGCAGCCGAGGCCAGGCTATTGACTCTCTCTATGGATGCCTCCCGCGCCAATTGGGTGCAGGCAACCTACATCACCGAAGATACCGAAATCCTTTCGGCTCAGGCCAACGAACGGGCTATTGCCGCCGGTGTTGACTTCGCAAAACGCTCCAAGCGATTTGACGGGCTAAAGCTGCCGGCGGATCTGGCACGCAAGCTGAAGTTGTTGAAGCTTTCGTTGACGCTGGCCGCGCCATCAGATCCCAAGGAAAGCGAAGAGCTCACACGCCTGGTCGCCTCAATGGAAGGAACGTATGGCAAAGGGAAATACTGCCCCGAGGGACAGGAAAAATGCCTCACGCTGGAGGATCTGACCCGTCTCCTGGCCAACAGCCGGGATGCCAAGCAATTGTTAGACGCGTGGGTTGGATGGCATCGCATTGCGCCGCCGATGCGCAAAGGCTTCAAACGTTACGTAGAATTGGCCAACAAAGGCGCGCGCGAGCTGGGGTTTGCCGACACGGGCGCAATGTGGCGTTCGAAGTACGACATGCCGCCAGATGCTTTTGCCAAAGAGCTTGATCGATTGTGGAACCAAGTTCGACCCTTTTATCTGTCGCTCCATGCCTACGTTCGGAATCGTTTGAGAGAAAAGTATAACGACCTCGTTCCGGCAACGGGACCGATTCCAGCCCATCTGCTCGGAAACATGTGGGCGCAGAGCTGGGAGAACATCTATCCGTTAGTGGCTCCGCAGAAGGCCGATCCCGGATTCGATCTAACGGAAATTCTCAAAAGCAGAAACACCGACTACAGGCAGATGGTAAGGTATGGAGAGCAGTTCTTCCTGTCGCTGGGATTCGACCCTCTGCCAACAACGTTCTGGGAGCGCTCTCTGTTCGTAAAGCCCAGAGACCGCGAAGTTGTCTGCCACGCTAGCGCCTGGGATGTTGACAATGTGGACGATCTCCGCATTAAGATGTGCATCGACATTACCGCCGAGGATTTCAACACGATTCACCACGAGCTCGGACATAACTTTTTCCAACGGGCTTACAACCGCCAGCCGATGCTCTTTCGCGACAGTGCCAACGATGGCTTCCATGAAGCCGTGGGAGACACCATCGCCTTGTCTTTGACGCCTGAATATCTGGTAAAGCTGGGCCTCTTGAATAAGGCCCCCGATGCCTCCAAAGACATTGGCCTGCTGCTGCGCACGGCGCTGGAGAAGATCGCGTTTCTGCCCTTCGGCCTGCTGATCGACCAGTGGCGCTGGAGGGTTTTTTCGGGCGAGACTCCGCCGGAAAAGTACAACGAAACTTGGTGGCAGCTTCGGCAGAAATACCAAGGCGTGGCGGCGTCTGTTCCGCGCAGCGAGAATGACTTCGACCCTGCAGCCAAATACCATGTGGCGGCAAACGTGCCCTACGCGCGCTACTTCCTCGCCCATATTCTGCAGTTTCAGTTTCACCGGTCACTAGCGCAGTCCGCCGGATGTCAGGGGCCGCTGAATCGTTGCTCCATTTATGAAAGCAAAGAAGCCGGACAACGACTGAAGGACATGCTCTCTCTGGGACTTAGCAAGCCCTGGCCGGAGGCTTTGGAAGTCATCACCGGTCAGCGCCAAATGGATGCCACTGCCATTCTTGACTACTTCGCTCCACTGCAGAAGTGGCTGGATGAACAGAATAAAGGCAAGCCAGTGGGCTGGTGAAAAGGTCCCTTTGAATGTGAAGAGTTCAGGAGAAAATCGGGACCCAGGAAGGCATCGCTCCCCTTGCGGTTCGCCTCTAGCTAGGACAACTCGAGGGAACCGTGGACTGCTTCTGCCGAGGGCGAAAGACGCTGCGCAGACAGAATCAGGCACTTCATGTTCTGCGGAACAAATTGGATGCTGCGAATGGTGTGAAAGGGAATGGAATATTCCCCTGAAGAAATTTTGACAATCAGGCCCAAGCGAGTCAGTTCAAACTCCCGCAATTCAATCCGATGCCCCTCATCTAGAGTCAAAATCACTGAGAGCGGCTGGGCGTTACGATCTACCAGCTTTTGCAGTTTAGGAAAATCGTGTTCGAAATAGCTTTTGGTGAAATGCTTCGCTGCGCTCATGAGAGTCGGCAGGCTACACCTTTCCCGCCGCTGCTGCTCGAACGTTCGTGACGGTGGCTGGGGCATCGCTGACCTTAGCGGGGCGGACCAACCAGCGCTTCACAAACCGCGACGCCACAATGAGGAGGATTCCAACTGGGATGAGAACCTGTAATTCGAGATAGAGAGAGTTTCGCAAGAGAGAGCTCCGTAGGTTTCTACTATTCGGAATCACTTCTGTATCTTCACTAAGCGATTGCAACTCTCTTGCCTTTCTTGTTTCTTCTTGCAAGTATCAGATAAAAAATAGCTTCATATGAATTTAACCTACGTTGCAGTTGGGCAGAATGGAACGGGCTTACCGTTAAAGTCCAGCTAGGTTCTCACCCCTGCAACACGCCAGATGAAATTGCCGATAAGTATGGAGTTTCATCATTCAGAGTGCGGCAGGTTGCCGCCGCTTTTTTTTGCAGATTGGAATACTGCTGAATCCGCAGCACCAAATACTACTCTACTGATTCAAAGTGCTTTGGATGAGTCGGATTGGAACCGGCGTCAAGCCGTCGCACTTGCCAAAGAGAATTTGTTAGGAGAATCCTTATGCACACCCCCGACGATCGAGATGAAAAAGAAGGCGAGGCTGCCGGATCGCCGCCTCCCCTGCCTCCCCAAGATTCAACTGGGCATTCCAAAACTGATCACATTACAGGAATCTCTGCCTGGCTGAAGCTGCTCAAGGCGTGGATGGCAACGCTGGTCATTCCGGTTCCGGTAACGCTCGGCGCACTTGTTTTCACCGCCTTTCTCTTGTTTCCGGCCTACAAGGGGCTGACTTCGAGTTCCACGCTTCGCCACCTGGACCAGGCGAATCAGGAGCTGCAGCAAAAACTAGATGTGTCCCAGACACGCGTCATTACGCTGGAACGAAAACTGGCCGAGCTGGAGCTCCAGTTGACGCAACGGCAGCAGCAGGGCCGTGCGGTCACGGGCTCAGGACTTTACCTGTCGCCCCTGTTGTACCTGGGATCCAAAAAATCCGCTACGCCAGATCTGATCAATATCGATTTCACTCAAGCCGAGCAGGCAATCCTGGTGTTCTCGCTTCCAAAGGTGGAGTTGCAGGAAGTGGAAATCAGCATTTACCAGGAAACGCGGCTGGTCTGGAATCAGAGCATCGCCCTTCCACAGCAGAGGCTGTTTAACGAAGACCTGGTGACGCTCCTCTTGACGCGTTCAGCTTTGGGAAGGGGAAATTACCGAATGACGGTGCAGGGCAATCCAACAAGACAGCGGATTGCGTTGAGTCAGTTCGATGTCACGATTGAGGGGTAGGGTATCTGAGGGCTCCGGCTACGCATCCGCGAGTGCTTCTGCTTGCCAACTTGGCGAGAAGAGGCGCTGCCAGCACACCACGAGGAGGGCACGCTCCGCGAGGCGGCAGGAAGGATTTGTGGTGAAGCGAGCCGTGGTATCGCTCGCTTTAGGTCATCTTCTTGGAAGGGCCTCCTGGAAACCGGCGGGAGTTCTTCGGCTGCGGGAGGCAGCGTTTGACGTGCGCGGTGCAGTGAGCGCAGTCCTCGCAGGGGCTGATTTCGTAACAGGGCACAAACTGCATCAGCTTCTCAATGCCTTTGAGATTGATGCCATCCTCCTTCATAAATCTTCGAATACATTTGAGCCAGACAATATCGTTGGCTGAATAGTAACGGTCCTTGTTTCGGCGGGAAGGTTTGATTATTCCGCATTTCTCATAAACGCGCAGCGTCTGATCAGTCACTTGCAGTAACTCAGCAACAATGCCAATCGGAAACAGAGGCATCTCCGGATTATTGATTTCTTTCGGAAGGGGCGCCATTCGTGTCTACTCCCAGGAACTCGTTCATCTTAACACCTTAAGAGCGGGTGTGAAAGCGAAGCGCCGAATTCCTAAGCTTACCCAGCGCTTCCTTCTCGATCTGCCGAATCCGCTCACGCGTGAGCATGAATCGGCGGCCCACTTCTTCGAGCGTCTGCTCGCCGGTGTCGCCGAAACCGTAACGCAGCCGCAAGACCTCGCGCTCCCGCTGACTCAGGTTCTGCAGAAGCAGCCTGCATTTCGTCTGGAGATCGCGCACAATCGCCAGCTCTGCCGGGTTCAGCCTTTGCCCGTCGGCCAACAGGTTGAGCCGCTGCAGTTCCAGAGGACCCGAGGTCGAATCAAGGGAAACTGAATCCTGCGCTGACCGAAAAGCTGCCACTACCTTGGCGAGCGGCAGATTCACGGCTTTGGCGATTTCCTCGGCCAGGGGCTCACGTTTCAGTTTGGCGCTCAAATGTCGCTTTGCTCGCAACAGTTTTTGCGCTGTCAGAGACAGGTGCTCTGGCACACGCACCGTCCTACCCTGAGTAAAAATCGAGCGCATGATCGACTGCCGGATCCACCAAGTGGCATAAGTCGAAAACTTGATCTCTCTGCGGTAATCAAATTTATCAGCCGCTCTCATCAGGCCTAGATTTCCCTCCTGAACCAAGTCGAGAAAATTTAGATTGTGATGGAAGTACTTCTTTGCAATCGAAACCACGAGGCGGAGATTGGCTTCAATGATAGCGTCCCGGAGCTCCCGCTTGCGGCGGTCAAGCCGTTCGTAAGCTTCGACGGTTCGACGCAACGACCCTGCATCACCCCGAACTTGCCGTTCTTTCTGCTGCAGCATGTCTTGCAAGCGCTGAAGCTCCCCGCGCAAGTGCTGCGCGCGGCCATTGCGCTGTCTGGCCAGCTGATGCTTTTCCATCGGGCACTGCAGGCTTGCCATCTCCTGGCTGACCCGCCTAACGTCTTCAAACACCGCAGCCCGCAGTTTCTCTCCGGGCATGAATTGCACCCAAAGCCTGCCGAGGCGCACCAGGCATTTTCGATAGTTGCGCAAAGCAGCACCGCTGTGGCGGCATGGCCCGCGACGCGACTGCTGCTTTTCCAGCCGCTCCATCTCTGCGTAGATCACCAGCGCTTTCGCTTGAAAGTTCGCGAGGCGCTCCTTTTGGACCACGGAAGAACGGCCCGCATCAGGCTCGTCGTTCAACTCAAACAAGTCAAAATGCCCATTGCGCAGAGACTCTTCAGCCTGCTGCAGCAAGCACTCAGAGCTCAATCGCAGGCGGCCTACCAGTCTTGCCTGGCGCGTTTTGATTCGAAACAGATTCTTGAAAAGAAAAAACTCTCTCTCCCGCGTGAGCAATGGGACGGCGCCCATTTCGTGAAGATAGCGTGAAACAGAATCCGGATTGATCGCGACGAGTTCGGTTTCTGGCTCCGTCGGCGTCAGTTCAGGATGCCATTCCTTTTCCTCGTCGGAACCCGCGTGCAGTTCTGGGGCGGCAGGCTCTTCAAAAATCGACAGGGAACCGCCGGTTGCGCCCCCCCAAAGCGTTTCCGAGCTGGTCTCTTCCTCGTCACCTTCACGCTCCAAGTGGGCCAGACGTTCCCAAATTCCTTCGTGCAGGTTGGCTTTCATGACTTAGAGGTCTAATCATTCCACAACTATGCTACCTAAAATTTTCGTTTTAGATTATAAGACAGAAATTTGTTAAGTCAATTGCTCCGAATAGGAAGAATAGGAAGCATGCTGCTGCGGAATGAACACTGTAGAAAACCAACACTCTTGGGAATGGAGCTGTGAAAATTTCGAGGCCGGTTGGAGTGGGGGGGCGAGCCTACGAGCCGCTCCGGGTGGGGGTCGCTGACAACCGGCTCGTGGGGACGCTCGCCCTCCCACTTTTTTCTCACGGCTCCGAGGGAAGGGCCCAGTCTGGCTGCGTCCCTGCCGACAGGGATTTTCTTAGGAGTTTCTGATGCCGCGTTGCGGCGCCACGACCTGTGAAAATATTTCCCCTTAACAAAGCGGGCGGCGCGGCGCGCAGGGGGTTGTCTATCTGCCATTCCCAACCTTTCAAGATAACCCCCTGAAGGTTCGGCGACCGCCGTCGCTTCGCCTTCTTCCCCTTCTTCAAATCTCTTCAAAGGGGGATTTTCATCGGAGACGTGAAACAAGCGAGTTTTGTGTGCGAAATCGAGGCCCTGGGCATGGCCTGGAAGACCCTCGGGTGCACGAAGCCGGGGCCGAGTTCGCCACGGCGGTTCAGAACGGGGAATTCAACAACGATCGGAATAACGATGGGGTACAGAAATTTCTCATGGCCTTCGGATCGTCTTGCTTGTCCCGGCGGTCTGCCGATCCATTCCGGCTCCTACCGGATCTCCACCGCCGGGGCAAGCAGCCAGGGAGCTGGCGTTTCCATCGAGCGCACAGTCTGTCTCAGCGACTCCACCGACACTCTCGGAAAAGAACTCCCAAAGAAATCACCTTCAGCCAAAGACTGCCAGACACTCTTGGGTTTCGGATACAGCACCAGCTCAACCTCTTCACTATCCGCAATCTTGAGTTCTTTCTTAAGCAGCGCCAGCGCGGTATTTAATCCGCCGACTTCATCAATCAACTTCAAATTCTTCGCCTGGGAGCCAGTATAAATGCGTCCGTGAGCCTTCGCCTCGAGCTCTTCAAACCTCATCCCCCGGCCTTCCGCCGCCTTTTTCACAAAGGTATGATAGATGTCTTCCATCCAGCTTCGGATCTGCGCCTTCTGTTCTTCGGACAATGAATGCAGCGGCGAAAAGATGTTCGCGTTGTCAGCCAACTTGATTTCGTCGGTCGTGATGCCCAGCCAGTGCTCATAGAGTCCGCGAACGTTAAACTTGCCAAAGATCACACCGATTGAACCCGTAATCGTGGAAGGCTGGGCCACAATTTTGCGCGCTCCCATGGCGATGTAGTAACCGCCCGATCCCGCCACACCGCTCATGCTCACCACCACTGGCTTGCCTTCGCGCTCCAGCAGACGCACTTCCCGCCACACTTTGTCCGAACCGACTGCCGATCCACCGGGGCTGTTGACCCGGAACAACACCCCTTTCACCTCTTTAGCTTTGCGGATTTCGCGCAGTCGGGCCGCCATCGTCTCTCCGCCCATGATATTTCCCCAAACATCGTCGCCAGCTCCCGAAGTGATCGGACCCAGGCCTCCAATGAGGGCTACGCGATGCTTTGCTTTCTTCCCGCTGCGGTCGCGAACAGCTTTCAAATACTTGGCAACGCTCACAGACCTGTACTCTTTGCTCTTCTCAGGCAGTAGTTTTGTCTGAATCTCATCTTCATAGCCCAGCGCTGTCACCAAGCGTTCCTTAAGCGCCATCGACGCTGTTGCCATACCGGTTTTGATCAGCTCCTGCAAGCGTTCTGGCTCGATTCGCCGTTCCTGGGCCACGGTCTGGACAAAGCGCCCCTGAATGTCACTGAGAATGCTCTCCAGCATGGATCGGTACTCGGGAGTCATCTTCTCCCGCGTAAAGGATTCTGCGCTCTTGAATTCCTTAAACTGCAGGAATTGCGGCTCGACTTTCAGCTTGTCCATGGTCCGTTTGTAGAACTCCACTTCGGCTGCCAGGCCGTTAATGAGCAATCCCGCGTCCGGATTGAGGTAGATTTCGTCGGCCAGCGAGGCGAGGTACATCTCTTTCTCTTCCGCCATATCCAACTGAAGGTGAGTGATCACTTTCTTGTTGGACTTCTTGAACTCTTTGAGAAAGTCGCGCAGTTCCTCGACCTGCGCCCAGGGCATTCCCAGGGAATGAATTGAAAGGAACAGGGAAGTAATTTGGGGGTCTTTGGCTGCAGCCCGAAAGGCACGTTCCATGTCCACCATGGAAACGGCGTCTTTATCCAGCAGCCTGGCCAAAGAGGATGGCGACGGCAGTTCCGCGATTTCGCCGCCCAAGTCGACTTCCAGAACGCTCTTTTGGGTAATTTCTGTCTTCCCCGGTCGCATCAACCGGTAGGCGCCATACAGTACCAGGACAAAGAAAAGGCCCAAAGCGAGTAGGAGTATGGCAACAATCCAGGAGGTTTTTCGGTCTGGCATGACAGCTTCTCCGTTGTTCTTTTAGGACACTATTAAGGATGGCAAGCACGGCTTCATTATCCCACGATGGAGCAGGGGGCTCAAACAGACAGGTCGCTGGCGCTGACGAACCCGTGCGTCCGACTGCGCCGGTAGGCACGAATGGCGCACTGGGCAGAACACATGGGTCGCCTTCTACTTCGCCTGCCGGTTTTCTTCTGGAGTTTGCGCAAGTGAAATGCTAGAACTCCTCCGACTGAATCGATCGACTGTTGGAGGGTTATGCGCAACACATCACCGCGAGTCTTTCTTGTGAGCCTGCTTGCTTTGACGCTTGTCCAACCGTGCCGTTTGTTTTCACAGGCGGCCGGGCAAGAGCGGACGCTGAGCGAACGCCGCCGCAGTGAACGCGGCGCCATCGAGCTAGCGAGCGGCGCGCGAGTTGAGTTCGGTTCCCTGGCTAGCCCGGCTCTTAAGGAAGAGCGGGAGTTTTCCATCTACTTGCCACCGTCTTATGCCAAAAGCGGCCGTACCTATCCGGTCGTGTACTTTCTGCACGGACTGAACAACGACCACACGAGTTGGACGGTAGATCGTTACGGCCATCTGCACGAGCAAGTAGACAAACTGATTGCTGAGAAAAAAGCTCCTGAAATCCTCATGGTTCACCCTAAGGGCGACAACAGCTTTTACACGAATTACGTCGATGGCAGTCGGAACTACGAAGACCTCATCACGAGCGATTTGATCCAGCACGTCGAGAAGGCCTACCGCGCCAAACCCGGCAGGCAGTCGAGAAGCATCGGAGGCACATCCATGGGAGGTTTTGGCGCCTTGAAGATTGCGTTCAAACACAAGGATCTCTACTCGGCCACGGCGGCGCATTCTCCCATCGTTTTCCCCGCCGATCCTGCCCAAATGTCAGGACAGACCAGGAACAGCGGACGCTTTGAGTGGTTCACGCGCATGATTACTCCCATGTTTGGTAATCCCTTAGAGGTTGAGCGCTGGCGCGCTAATAACCCGCTGGACCTCGCCAAAACAGCCAGTCTCGGCAACCTGCGTATCTATTTCGATTACGGTACTGCCGACCGTTACAACCAAAGCATCGGCTTGGGCCGGGGCCTCAAGGCGCTGGACGCCGTCCTGACCGAACGCCAGATTGCGCACACCTTCAAGGAACATCCCAACGAGCCGCACGGGTGGGAACTTGTCAGCCTGCACCTCGGTGAGTCCCTGGCGTTTCTGTGCGCCTCGTTCAAGTAACAGGAATGCTTCCCTCTGGACCAGCACGAAGAGTCTCAAGCAAAATCGCAGAGAGTCCAAGGACAGAAGTCCCGAAAGGAGTGAGTGCTGCATTTGAAAACGCAGCGCACGCTATGCTCTGCTTCTTTGGCTCTTTGGAACTTTGCATGAGACTCTTCGTGCTGAAATCGAATGCGGCTTTCAGGAACCATCATGCCCATCAAGTGCTTGATCCTGAGTTTTCGTCTAGGTGCTCTGGCTCTTTCGACTCTGGCACGCGCCCCCTTGCCCGCCATGGCATCCCAGCAGCCCTTCAAGCTACAGCCGTATCCTCAAGATGGCTAGCAGACGACGAACTGGCCATTCTCCCCAGCCTGCGCTGCACTCCACTTACTTGCAAAGCTTGAGGCGGTGGAACTTCATCTATGCGGCCGCAACAGATTCGGCAGACTTTGATTTGATGAACTCCGTCTGGACACTGCAGCGGATTCCCATGAACCTGGTCTCCTGGAACACGCCCAGCTCCTTTCGATGGGATGTTCAGTCCCGCCAGGACAGCGATCGGTTTCAAAGACCGCAGGCGGTGCTGCCACTTCCGCCGGGCGAACGAGTCATCATGAAATGGAACGGGAGTCCTTATCAATTGGATGGCGGTAGCAATGGGACCACGAAGACGACGGCGCCTTCTTCCTGCTGCCGTACTGGATGGGAATGCAACCACAACCGTGTAGGCGACCGCTCAAAGACAGCCGCTGGGACAGCGGCTCCCACCCTCAAACCTCACTCGATCCTCTTGACTGGATACTCCTCCCCGCCGAGATGAAATGTAAACCCGGTGGGCCTTCCATCAGCTGCAAGATCAAACACCAGCCTGCCCGCAGTCCAACGCAGAGAGAACTCGTGCTCGGAGTTGGGAACCAGTTCGATTTCTGCCGGGCCCCAGAAGTTTGCGCGCAGCTTCTGTCCATCCCGTTTGATGGTGTAGATCTCTTTGTTGCTGGTCTGCCGCTGATACGTTCCCACATAGCGGTCCAATTCCTGTGATTGCAGAACCAGCACAAGCTGGCTCTTGACGTTTGCCGGCCCGGGATCATTCCACTCGGGAAGCTCGCGCAGCCAGATGTTGCGAAAGCGCACCGGATTGCCGTGGTCCTGCAGTGAAATCGGCAGTTTGTCAGGATGGGCTTGGTAGGGTGAATGCTGCAGCCAGTTGGTCGGTCCCCAGAGCTCCACATTGTCCTGGACCAAAATGCCGTTGTGTAAAATCGTGATCCGCGCCGGTTTGAGCAGTCCGCCGGTTCGATCGAAACGCGGTCGGCGGAAGACGATATCGTAGCTCTGCCACTCGCCTGGAGGACGGCAGACATTTGCCAGCGGCGGGTATTGGCCGTAGACCGATGCGGCTTGGCCGTCGGCGTAAGTGTCATTCTCGTAAGAGTCCAGCACCTGTATCTCATACTGGCCCATCAAGAACACGCCGCTATTGCCGCGCCCCTGGCTTTTTCCCACTACAGGCACGGGCGCAGCCCATTCCACATGCAACTGCACGTCGCCGAAAGTGCCCCGAGATACAACATACCCGCTACCCTTGACCGATTCCATGTAACCGTTGGCCGCCACCCATTTCGCGGGGCCGCCGTCCTGACTGCGCCACTGGGAGAGATCGCGGCCATCAAACAGAACCACGGCATCCGAGGGCGGGGAAACGGGTAATTTCTGGTCGGCCGGCTTGACAACAGGCGGACGCGGGCGGTTCATGTCGTGGGCTTTCCATTGGGATGGAGTCTGGCAAAGAAGGGTTCTGGCGGCGGAAATGGCAAAGAAGATTAACCATGTCGTCTCGAACAGGCGACGTTTCATGTCGACCTCACATTGAATGAATTTGAAGCTTGAGAGTTCGTGGCGGGCACTGCTATAGGCAAGCCGGTGGCGTTTCTGCGAAATGCGACGCGTAGCCGGCGACGCGAGGAGGCGGCCCTCGCCAGCCACCCGCCTCCTCAGTCGGGAGCTACAAGGCAAGTCTCTTCGCAACGGTCGCAATCCCGCTCGAACCACCCTCTCCATCGCCACGCAGAATCCATCGATCTCAGTCAGTGTGGTGTAAACATTCGGCGTGACCCGAATGCCCTGGAATTCTTCGTGCGCGATCGGAGTAACGATGATCCGGTGCTTGTCCCAACCGATGCAACCTACTTTCCGCCTAGGATCTCGCCATGCGGCTTATTCTGGGTCATCTCCTTGTAAACCACTTCAACCTGCCCGGCCAAAAAATCACCGGTCCAATTCTTAACCGAGGCGGGAAGGTGCAGACTCGTCGTTGCAGGTTTGTCGTCCTTCTTGGCAACCAAGTCTTCCAGCTTCTTGCCGCTCTTCACCGCTTCTCCCACAGTCTTCCGCAGTTCCACAAAGAATTGTCGCTGCCCGTCTAGTACTTCGCTTCCACCTGGAATGCCGTGACCTGGCAGTATCGTGGAGACTTTCAGCTTCTTCACCTGGTCGATGACGTTCGGCCAATTAGCTGAATTGCCGTCGCCCATATAGTTGAAGGGTCCATTCACCACCGCATCTCCCGTGCAAATGATACTTTCCTTTGGGAGATAAACGAACCCGTCGCCGCGGGTGTGCGCCCAGCCGAAGAAGTGAAACTCCACGCGGCGCGCACCATCTTCTAATACAAACTGCTTCTCTTTGAAGGTTTGCTTTGGCGGCTCTGCCGTAGACAGATTCAGCGCGCTGACGTCCTTGCGTCCCTTGGCGCTGTCCTGCCAGCGTTTCGGCTCGTAGCGTTTCATCTCTTCGGCAACTCCAACGTATGCCAGCGTGGTGGCTCCAAGCTTGGTCCACACTGGATTGCCGTACGCGTGATCACCGTGGTGATGCGTATCGAAGACGTACTTCACCGGCTTCTGCGATGTCTTCTTGATGTCTGCCAGGCAGGCCTCGGCGCCGCTGGGAAAGTTGGCATCTACGACGATCAAGTAAT
Organism: Acidobacteriota bacterium; assembly: GCA_022616615.1. GTDB lineage: Bacteria > Acidobacteriota > Terriglobia > Versatilivoradales > Versatilivoraceae > VFZK01. The sequence continues at coordinate 37,777 of JAKEER010000295.1, read as the reverse complement.
CCTTCATCTCGATCCAGATATTGTTGCAGTGGCCCTTGTCCTTGATCTCTCCCTCTCGGAACCAGACACCAGGAGCAATCTGCTTTACGTTTCCCGGAGTAGCTTCGACTGCAGTTTTCCACGCCGCGATCCAAAGTGTGGCCATGACCAACATGAGCCCTGTGGACATCAGTAACTGTGCTCTTCTCATTCAACCCCTCCTGTTATAGTTGATGACGCGAAATTCAACGTAGGGCGTGGTGTCCTCACCGCGCCGTCCTCGGACAAGACCCGGACAGCGGGCTGAGGCCGGTCGCCCTATCTTGGCATTATCTATTAAGTTCCAGCCACAACGCCCGGTAATGACGCATCAAGCGGACACAGTCTGGATTCCCGTCAATCTCTGCCAGCTTATACCGGTTGAATCCAGCCTTCCTCAGCAGGCCAAACAGCTCGCGCCAAGGATACTCTTTCTTCCAAAGCTCGTTGATATGAACACTGCGCAGCCAGGGCTTCAACAACTCAAAGCTTTTCGCGACCGACCTTCGCACTTCGTCCTTCGCACTTCCCTAGGGCCTAATCACTGTTCCATCGCGCCTGCGCGTAGTGCCCCAACTATAGTCGAAGTTGCGCGGGCCGCTCGGGAACGGAAACTTCTTGGCCAGCTCCTCGTCGACCTCGATGCCATGACCTGGAACTTCGTTGGCGTAGAGATAACCGTTCTTGGTCTCCGGGCAGCCCTTGAAGACCTCTGCTGTTTCCTTCGGGAACCGCCCGCCCTCATGAATACCAAAGTTGTAGCTGGCCAGTTCCAGCGCCAGCTGCGTTGCATGCGCAACGGGTGAAGCGTCACCAGGACCGTGCCACGCCGTCTTGACGCCGAAGAATTCGCAAAGGGCGCCTACTTTGCGAGCCATGCTGAGGCCGCCGATCTGCGAGATGTGCGTGCGGATATAGTCGATCAGGCGTCCCGCAATCAGCGGCACGTGCTCGTGCATGGTGTTGAACAGCTCACCCATCGCAATCGGCGTTGCACACTGCTGCCGAACCAGCCGGAAGTGCTCGTTGTCTTCCGGCGGGAAGGGGTCCTCGATAAAGAAGGGCCGGTACTTCTCCAGTTCCTTGCAGAGGTTGACTCCCTGGTTCAGCGTCACGCGCTCGTGAATGTCGTGCAACAGCTCCACGTCGTCGCCCAGTTTGGCGCGGCAGTGCTCGAACAGCTTGGGCAGCATGCGACAGTAGGCAGCCGGCTCCCAAATGTCCTTTGGATCGGTAGGTCCTGCGTCCACATCTTGGCCCGCACGCTGGTTGCGCGATGGGGCGCCATAGGTTGCCAGGCCGGGAATACCAGACTGAATGCGAATGTGCCGGTAGCCGAGCTCCATTCCCCGGCGAGCGTTCTCTTCCAGTTCCTGAAAGTCCTGGCCGCTAGCATGATAGTAGCAATCGGCAGCGAAACGGCACTTCCCACCCAGCAACTGGTAGAGCGGCATGTTGGCCCGCTTGGCCTTGATGTCCCACAGAGCCATGTCAACTCCGCTCATTGCGTTAAACATGGCCGGACCGTTCCGCCAATAGGAACTGACGTACGCAGACTGCCAGATATCCTCGATCTCATCCGCGTTTCGCCCGGTCAGAAACGGCTTCAGGTACTTCTCGACGGCCGTTTCCACCACATAAGCGCGCTGTGTCCAAGTGGCACATCCCCAGCCATGCAAGCCTGGTTCGCTGGTCTCGACCTTGACCACTACCAGCCGGATTCGGTTGGGAGCACTCAGCACCGTCTTGATGTCCTTGATCTTCAACGAGGGCAACCCCTTGGTAGACGCCGGTTTTTCCTGGGCCCAAAGCGGCGCCAGCGGGCTACGCTGCGAGAAAAGCGTAGAACCTCCGGCCATCGCACCGGCAGAAATCCATCGCAAGACTTCACGTCGATCCATGAGTGCTCTCCTTACAACAGCCATGCAGGACAGATTGTCGCGAGAAAACGGGCCAATGCTATGCAAGTCGGTTGGGGATGTCAATTCAGTTGAACCATCCAAGCGAGGCAGTCAGGTCGAAGCTGCGCAGCACTATGAAGAACCTCTTCCGCTCTGCGTCCCGCTCCAAACCGGACGCTACACTGGCAGAGGCACGCCTTGCCGAGCCGATTCGATGCAGCGGAATGCCAGCTCGCAGGACTTTAGAGAGTCTTCGGCGGGCACATCAGGTTTGCGCTGATTGCGGATGCAGTCAATGAAGTGACGAGCCTCGGCAACGTAGGGATCGTTGCTCGGATCCGCTTCCGGCAGCGAGATGCGCGAGCTGGGACCCGTTTCCGCCTCGGCAGTCGAGACCACCTTCAGATTTTGGCAGGTTAGATTGTCGTAGTGCAGCATTCCAAGACTGCCACAGATCTCCACAGTTTGATGAAAGCTGCCGACCGGGTGAGCCCAGCTTCCCTCGATGTGCGCCAAGGCGCCAGATTGGAGTAGCAGGTTCAACAATGCGTAATCAAGTTTTCCACGCTGGCTATGTGTCAATGCCTTTGCAAATACTTGTTTCACCTCGCCGAACGTCCAGCGCAGAAAGTCCAGATCATGGATCAAGAGATCGAGAATAACGCCACCACTCTTGTCGGGATCGGCAAACCACGACTCGGCGCCCGGATATCCCACGCAACGCGAAAGGCGCACCGTTCCAACTTGGCCGACGTCTCCCGCTAACACTCGCGCACGAAGTCGTGCGTATTCCCAGAAGAATCGAAGAACCTGACCCACCATGACCGTCTGTGGATAGCCCGCCAGCAAGTCCCGCATTTCATCCGCCATCGCTTGATTGAGAGCCAGCGGCTTCTCGCAAAAGACGTGTTTGCCAAACTCCAGCGCCGGCTTCAGAGTTTCGAGTCGAGTAAAGGTCGGAAGGCAAAGGACGACAACATCGACTTCAGTGTCTTCGAATATCCTGGCAGTTTCCTTCACGGCCCTCGCGCCGTGCAGACTGGCAAGACTATCTGCCTGAGCCAGGGCGCGGCTGTAAACGTACTTGATTAAAACCTCTGGAATGCCCTGAAAAGACTTGGCCAGACGCCGTCCCATATTGCCAGCGCCCAGAATCGCCAGGTTGATTTGAGATTTCGATCTGTGGTTTGCGTGCTGAGTAACCATTTGAAATTTCAAATCTGCGATCTCAGATCTTCGCCTGCTGGGCGCGTGATTCACGCCCTAACTATAGACCTCACAGCGGCACTACTTGTTGTGTGGCGACCGACTTATACGCCGCTTCCACTACCTCCAGGGCCCGCAATCCATCTACGCCAGTGGCCGACAGCTCGGCCCGGCCCTGAATCGTCCAGAGGAAGTTTTCCAGGAGACGCAAGCTGAGGTCTCCGTCGCGAGCCTCAGCCGAATGTTTGCCCGCAGATTCCGAGTAATGGTTGAGAGTCCAAGGAAACAGCTCCAGACTCAGGACCCCGCCGGTTCCAATGATCTCCAAATTGCAGTCACCCCAGATCGGAAAGGACTGATTGGGGCGCGACCAACTTGTGTCCAGCGTGACAAACACTTCGTTGCTCATCTCCAGCGTGAGAAGACCCACATCTTCCACCGGAATCGCATGAAGCCGGCGGGCTGCGTGAGCGAACACCTGAGTGAACTCTGCCTCGAACAGCCAGCGTAGCGCGTCAACAACGTGAACCGTGTGGTCCATGACCGCGCCGCCGCCCGAAAGCTGCGGGTCGGTAAACCAATCTCCCGGCATCGTGCCATGGTTGGTCGCTTTGACGGCGACCACCTGGCCAAGGTTTCCATGCTTGATCAACCGCTTCGCGTGGCGCAACGGCTCGCTGAAGCGAACCGGGAAACAGATTCCTAGTGGAACATCATGGGCTTGGCAGATTGCCAGCATCTCCCGCGCGTCCGCAGCCTGAGTCGCAATGGGCTTCTCGCAGAGGATTGGAACATTCGTCCTGGCAAAATCAAGAACCATCTCCTTGTGGCGACTGTTGGCCGAACAGACCAGGACGCCGTCGACAACGCCCGAACCGAGGAGCACATGGTAGTCGGGAATCACCGAAAGTCCCTCGAGCAGGCCGGCATGGGCAAAGAGCCGCCGCGCATCGGATTCGGCCACGGCGACCACATCCACGCCGGGCAGGCGCTTGAGGGAGGTCAGGTAATGCCCCGCATGAACGTGTTCCAGACTGATGAGGGCTAAACGTGTCGTCACAGTACTTGAGATCCCAACAGCCGGTTAGGAAGGCGCCATCCTATGCCTTTGGTTTCCGAAAGGCAACGGCCAAGGCCGGCAGGGCGAGCAGGGCTGTCTAGTCTGTACGGTTCTCGGGTCTGTTCGAAAACCCCCGGTCAGCCTAGCCCCCAGCCAGGACGACACTTGAGTGCGCCCAGCCCCCTTGAGAGAGTCCTAGCAAGACCGAGATAACAGAATGACCGATTTTCGGACATTGCATCTTCGGTCAAAAATCCAAGCCAGATAAACCTGTCGCCTAAGGCGTTCTGTAACAGATACTTAAGCCAAAGCTACGTTTTGGCAGATGGCGTGATTTATGGGTTGGCGAAAGAGGCAGCAACTAAACGGATCGAGAGAGAGCAAAATCATGAATCCCAAAACTGACAAACTCCTTCAACAGGCTGGCAAATACATTGTCCTGGGTAAGCTGACACTGGCTCTAGAGCAGTACCTTAAGATTCACGAGTCGGAACCTGACGATACAACCATTGTCAACACAATCGGCGACCTTTATGTCCGACTGGACGACAAGGACAATGCCTTAGTCTGGTATCACAAGCTGGCCGAAGCGTTCGAATACCGCGAGCTGCACTCGAACGCGATGGCAACCTATCGGAAGATTCTGAAGCTCTCTCCCAAGAATCAGGAAGCCATGACACTACTGGCCCAACTCTGCGAGCGGCAGGGACAGGCTCAGAATGCGAAGACCCACTACCAGATGTTGGCAAAGCTGAAAATGGGCCTCAATGAGTATGCGGAATCCATCACGATTCTGAAAAAGATCTGTAGTTTGGATCCCAGCTGTGCTGAGAGCCAGAGGATTCTGGCCGAGTCGCTGGAGTTCAGCGGAAACATCACCGACGCTGTTAGAGGCTTCCTGCAAAGCGCCACACTTTATGCGCAACAGGGAAACTCGATGGCCGCGGCTCAGGTTGCGGAGAACATCTTTCGGTTACAGCCGAAGGACAAAGATACAGCGAAGTCTTTTTTTCTCCTGCTTCAAAAGATCGATCTTACTCAACGCGGCTTGGAGTATCTCAACGCTCTGGCGCTGGATCAGGATCCGGAGTTCAAGTTAGTCCTATCGGAGATGTTCCTGCAGGACGGCAGTTTCGAGACAGCCCGGCAGTTGATTCAGGGCAGCGTGCGGCAATGCCCCACTCTCTACAAGCCGGCCCTCAAGATCTTGGAAGGGCTAATTGTGAGGAAGGACTTGAATGCCAGTCTCGAAATCGTGGAAGACATCTTCGAAACCTCTATCCGACTCCGCGATGAGAGCACGTTGAAGGTGCTGCTCGATTCCCTGCTCGAACTCGACGAGACCAACGGCCGTTTGCTCAGAACCTTGATCACCGTTCTCATTCGAATGAACGACAAGGAAAAACTGGAAGGCTACTTGAAGAGGCTAGTCCTTGTGCAGTTGCGCGCCAATGAAGTGCGGGATGCCCGGGAGAGCCTCAATAAGCTCGTGGTCTATGGCCAATCCAGCTTTTATCTCGATCTCTTGAATCTTATTAACGAAGCAACCCTGGACCAAACACCCGACAACATGCGGAACACCGTGCAGCAGGTCATCCGGGCTTTGGAAAGAGGCTGTTTTGACAAGAATGAGCTGGGGGGTGGCATGGGCTTGGCGCTCGGTGTGTCGGAGCTGGATCTGGGCATGGGATTGACCTTTGAAGAGGAAATCGCATTCATGCAGGAATCCGCTTAGAGGCAACGGGAGGAGTGATGCCCGCTCTCTTGCTTCGGGCCGCCGTCCTTTGTCGTTCGCAGCGAAAGGCTGGCATGCAAAGATTCTGAAAATGAAGAGGAGTTGAACGCGATTGGAAAGGCAGAGTCTTTTTGGAGAGTTGACCGACATCGACCGCCATTCCAAAAAAGGCGCCCTCGAAGCCATGACAATGCTCGAAGACGCCCTTGGCAGAATCAATCCGCTCATCCAGAACCTGCAGCAACTCAACGAAGCCGTCGGCCACCGGAGACATTGTCGCAGGAGTCCGAAACAGTCTTTACGACGCCCTAAACGGATTCCAGTTTCACGACGTCAATACCCAAAAACATCAGCGTGTGATATCGATGATTCTGCAATTCCGCAAATACTTGGCCCATTCAGTCGGCATTGAGCCTGGCAGCTAGATCCAGGGTTCACCAGCGCAGGTCGGCGCCCGGCACAACTGAAGGTGCTCAGTGGGTCGGAAAGTTCGCCGCAGCGTCTGCTTCCCTACGGGCCTGTTCTAGGTAGCGGAGTTCCAGAATTCCCTTGAGGTCGCCTTTCTTCAAGTACCGCAGTTTTCTCGCGCGTTTAAAGAACGTCTCCAGTGAATCCGGCAGCGGATCAAAAGTCACTTCCAACCGACTCAAGGCATCAGCAAGGATTCCTTCGTCGAGGCGCTTCCGCGTATGCCTGGCAAGTTCCTGATTGAGGAGCTGTCCGATTTCCTGGTGATGCCCCTGAATCCAGTGGGTGAGTTCCACATGGGCGTTCACAAAGTGCTGCACCCATTCGGGCTTTTCATCCAGGACCTTCTGGGAAGCCACAAGGAGCGTGGTAGCAAACCTTCGGTTAGGCCACAGGTCGCGCTCATCCACCAAAATTACGGCCTGTGCACGATGAACGAGAATGGCGCCCCAGGGCTCTGGAACCCAAGCCCCATCCAGCTCTTGGCGCAGAAAGAGCGTCAGGATGTCCGCGTTGGCCATTGGCAAAACCTCGACGCTTCCGCCCCTCTCCTTGGTGAAGTGCCCCATCTCGGCGAGATACGTTCGCAGCGAGATATCCTGGGTGTTGCCAATCTGAGGCGAAGCGAAACGTTTCCCGGCGAAATCCTCCTTCCGATTTAAGACAACATCGGCTCGCCGCACGAAAACCGCGCCGCCCTGAGCAGCGCCTGCGATCACGCGCAGCGCTTTCCCTTCCGACCGGATAAATCCGTTGATCGCCGGGGAAGGCCCCACATAGGTCAGATCAACCTCGTCTGCCAGCAAAGCTTCAATGGCCGCTGGGCCCGAACCGAAGAGTTTCGGAACAAACTCGACGTGGGAGCCCAGGTGTCTCTGAAACTCTCCATTGGCAAGGCCAATCAGCGCCTGCGCATGAGTCAAGTTGGCAAAATAACCGAGTCGGAGCCTGGGGCGAGGACCGGCCCGTTGGGTTTGGCAGCTGGCCAGAGACACTGCTGCCAGCAAGACCAAGACCGCCACAAGCAGCGCCCGATCGGCCTCCCTCGGCCTGTTTACAGCACCGCCAACCGCGTTCTTTCGGCCATAAAAATGCATCGCCATCGTGTTGCTCTGCCTCTCGAAAAGTTCGAGAGTATAACCCAAACTTCGCGACTTTCCGGATCGAAATGCTACAATGCCCCTCGTCGCAGTCCGTATGGAAAGGACACTGACACAATGGGAAGCGCACTTTCGCGCCGGGACTTTCTCAAGCTTGCCAGCGTTCTCGCCTCTGCCAGCACCGCCGGCCCAGCCCTACTGGCCAGTGGGAGATCTCACATGGGCAAGGTCGAACGGGTTAGAGCCGCCTTGCGGGGAGAGCGCGTTGACCGCGTGCCCTTCACCTGCTGGCATCATTTCGGACTGGAGAAATTGCCTGGTGAAAAACACGCAGAGGCAACGCTCGATTTCTACCGAAAGTTTGACGTCGATTTGCTCAAAGTCATGAGCGATTCCCCCTACCCGCCGCCGGAGGGGCTGGATAAAATCTCTGAGCCGGAAGACTGGCAAAGACTCGAGCCGCTCAAGAACCCCTTTCCGGAACAGATCAAGGCGCTGCGGCTGATCAACAAGGAATTGAAAGGACAGGCGCTGTTCGTTGAGACGATTTTTCAATCCTGGAATGTCGCTGAGAAGCTCTCGTCAAAGAAGGATCTGGCGCAACTGAAGGAAAACGACCCAAAGCTGTTCAAGACTGTTCTCCGGGCGATCTCAGAGTCCCAGGTTAACCACGCACGGCTGGCCCTGGATGCTGGGGCAGCGGGCATCTTTCTGGCGGTGTCAGCAGCCGATCACTTTGTGACAGACCCGCAAGACTACGTCAAGATGGGTCGCGAATCAGATCTCATCATCCTCGAGGCTGTCAGAGACAAAAGCATTCTCAATGTGCTTCACGTTCACGGCAACAAGCCGCACTGGGACACTCTGGTCACTTATCCGGTCCAGGTGATGAATTATTCAGCTCATGGAACCGGCATCGGCCTGTCTGACATCCGAAGAAAATTTACGGGAACTTTGATGGGTGGCTTGAACGAAGGAAAGATCGCGAGCCAAATGCCAGAGGAACTCGCTAACGACGTTCACGCCGCAACCCTGGCCATGCAGAAACGCCGCTTTATCCTGTCGCCCGGCTGCTCAGTGCCGAATGATATCTCTGCTGAAGTCCTGCTCCGATTGAGAGAACTCGTGCAGAAAAGCTAGCGAAGTGCGCGAACTCCTTTTGCACTTCGAACTTCGCACTTCAAGACTCAATCCATTCCGAGCACTTGGCGTACGGTCTCAAACACAGCGTCCAGGCGCAACGGTTTTTGCAGCGTGGCGTGAGCGCCCAGCATCTCGGCAGTCCTGAGAAACCTTCCATCAAAAGCACCCGACATAACGATGACCTTCAATCCTGCAAAATCGTTCCGTAGAGATCGCAGGACCTCCAACCCATCCCTTTCCGGCATGACGATATCCGAAATGAGAAGATCCACTTTGCGCTGACGCAGCTGCTCCAGAGCGTCCCGTCCATCTGCGCTCTCCAAGACGGTGTAGCCGGATTTGCTGAGAAACCGCGTTAACAAACTCCGAATGGCAGGCTCGTCATCAACGACCAGGACCGTGGCCGGCGATGCCGGATCACCCTCGGATTGATTAGGTTGGGAAGGCAATTCTCTGAACTCCACTTGGAAGCACGAAGTACAAACTTCCAAGTACGCGGCTCGAAACACTCATTTTCCACTTCAAGACCATGCTTCACACTTCGTGCTTCGAAACTCGCGCTTCAAAACTTCATCCGTCCGAGTCTGCCCATCATGCCGCTGCTCATTTGCTTCATCATCTTGCGCGCTTGAACATACTGTTTGAGCAACTGGTTCACCTTCTGGACGGACGTGCCACTGCCGCGGGCAATGCGCTTGCGGCGGCTGCCATTGATGATCTGGTGATGCGCGCGTTCTTTGGGTGTCATGGAGTTGATGATCGCTTCGACGTGCAACAGCTCTTTCTCATCCACTTTCACTCTATTCAGGTCTTTGAAAGGGCCGACCTGAGGTAGCATCCCGAGAATCTGCTCCAGCGGGCCGAGCTTGCGCATCTGGCGAAGCTGATCACGAAAGTCTTCGAGGGTGAATGAGTCTTCACGGAATTTCTTCTCCAGTTCGACGGCTTGTTCCTGATCTATCGCTTCCTGCGCCTTCTCGATCAGTGAGAGTACATCGCCCATTCCGAGGATACGCGAAACCAGCCGGTCTGGATGAAACGGCTCCAGCGCATCCGCCTTTTCCCCCACACCCACGAACTTCACAGGCTGTCCGGTAACGGCCTTGATAGACAGCGCGGCACCCCCACGGGCGTCGCCGTCCATCTTGGTGAGGATGACGCCAGTCAAGCCAAGCTGAGTGTGAAACTCCTGGGCACTTTTGACGGCATCCTGGCCGGTCATCGCATCAGCTACGAACAAAATCTCCGCCGGGCCGACGGCCTGTTTCACCTGCCGGAGTTCCTGCATCAACTGTTCGTCGATGTGCAAACGTCCAGCCGTGTCAATCAACAAGACGTCGCATCCTGAATTTTCCGCCTCGCGCATGGCCGCCCGGCAAAGCTTCAGCGGGTCTTCGGCTCCAACCCCTGGATAGACAGGCACGCCGAGGTCTTTGGCCAGAATGGCCAACTGCGCGCGCGCTGCAGGCCGGTAGATATCGATGGAGAGCAGAAAAGCACGGTGTCCGTTGCGATTCAGCCAGCGCGCCAGCTTGCCCGTGGAGGTAGTTTTTCCTGATCCCTGCAGCCCCACGATTAGAAAAACATTAGGACGTTTCGCCGGGAAATTCAGACTGGCCGACTCGCCGCCCAGCATCTCCACTAGCTCATCCCGGACGATCTTAATCACCTGCTGGCCAGGTGTCAGGCTGCTCAAGACATCTTGTCCCAGGGCTTTGATCTTAACGGACTCGACAAACTGCTTGACGACTTTGAAATTCACATCGGCCTCAAGCAGAGCCATGCGAATCTCTTTTAGCGCCTCTTCGATGTGCTCGGCCGTCAGTCGCCCTTCACCACGCAAGTTTTTGAAAACCCTCTGAAGCTTTTGTGACAACTGATCAAACATGATGAATCCTCAACTTCCCACAAGTTCAGGCAGCCCGGTTTCCACGAGGGGCGGCAAGGAAACTCTTGGGCACGCGGCTGGCGCCTCGACTAGGCGGACCCGCCAGAAACTAGCTATCATAAACCCTCATACAGAACCGTTCGATGTTCACCGCACGCCCGGTTTCCGGGTTCACCTCCACTTCAACGGCATTGATGCGCACATCCTCGGTGGCGGTCTCAAACCGAGCAGGCAACTGGCTGATGAATTTGGGCAGAATAATCTCCTTGCTGACACCGATGATCGAGTCGTGCGGCCCTGTCATGCCTGAATCGGAGATGTAGGCAGTTCCACCGGGCAGTATCTGTTCATCAGCAGTGGGGACATGCGTGTGCGTTCCCACGATCGCAGAAATTCGGCCATCGAAATACCAGCCCATCGCTTGCTTTTCGGCCGTTGCCTCCGCGTGGAAATCTACAAAGATCACCTTCACTTCTGGGGCTAGCGAAGCGAGCAGATTCTCGCCAGTTCGAAAGGGGCAGTCAATCGCGGGCATAAACACGCGCCCCTGAAGGTTGATCACGGCAAAAGGAATCCCACTGCGTGTCTGGCCCGCCAACAATCCCCTTCCTGGAGCGCTGGGCGGATAGTTGGCGGGTCTCAGCAGACGCGGCTCCTGCTCAAAATAGGGCAGCACTTCCTTCTTATCAAAGATGTGGTTGCCCGACGTCAGCACGTCGATGTTGAGGCCCAGCAGTTCCTCTCCCAATCGGGGAGTTATCCCGTTGCCCGACGCCGAGTTCTCAGCGTTGGCAATGCACAATTCAACGCCCCTCGTTTCGAGGATATGACCCAGGTGATTCTTCAGGGCAGCCCGGCCCGGACGCCCAACGATGTCGCCAACAAAGAAAATCTTCATCGTTTCCGCCGCTTCTTACTACAAAAAAACAAACAGGATGCCACGGACCTCAGGACAAACCAGACTGGAAACACTTGGCCGCGAAACAACAATAGCTGCGAGTCAAGGCCTCATCAATCCGGTGCTTGTCCTCGGCGTTCTGTGCATCCTATTTGCTGTTTGACTCGTTGGAAAGGGTGCCAGGATGAATCGCTGGTATCTGAACGATTGTCGCGCAGAGTTGCGTGTCGCTTTCAGACTCTGCGGCCCTGAAGCTCCAGGATCACACTAATGCTGCGTGGCCATTGGCGGCCCCGGGGGGACTACCGCGCGTAATCCACCACACGCATTTCGCGGATCACAGTCACCTTGATTTGCCCTGGGTACTGCAGCTCATTCTCGATTTTGCGGGCAATGTTGCGCGTTAGGCAGAAAGCCTGTTCATCGCTGACCTTGTCGCTCTCCACCATGATACGCAGTTCGCGTCCCGCCTGAAGCGCGTAACACTTGGAGACCCCCTCGAAGGAGTCGGCCAGGTTTTCCAATTTTTCGAGGCGCTTCACGTAGGTTTCAAGAATCTCACGTCGCGCGCCAGGACGTGCCGCAGACAAAGCGTCGGCCGCCTGAACGAGTTGTGCTTCCAGGGTGCGGAACTCCACGTCAAAATGATGCGCCTCCATGGCATGAATCACGGCTTCCGGTTCGCCGCACTTGCGCGCAACCTGAACTCCAAGCTGAATATGCGTCCCTTCCACTTCCCGGTCTATCGCTTTTCCAACGTCGTGCAGCAATCCAGCACGTTTGGCCACTGCTACATCCGCTCGGACTTCAGCAGCCATCATTCCAGCCAGAAAGGCAACTTCCTTGGAATGGTTCAAGACATTCTGCCCGTAGCTGGTCCGATACCTCAGCCGGCCCAGCAGCCGAATCATTTCCGGGTGCAGGTCGTGCACACCGACTTCCAGGGCCGCAGCCTCTCCCTCTTTGGCAACTTTCTCGTCGAGTTCCTTCTTAACCTTTTCTACCACCTCTTCGATTCGAGCCGGGTGAATGCGCCCATCCGAAATCAGCTTCTCGATCGACATCTTGGCGATCTCGCGGCGCATAGGGTCGAAGCCGGAGACGATGATCGCTTCCGGCGTATCATCGATAATGAGGTCGCAGCCGGTGGCTACTTCAAGGGCACGGATGTTTCGGCCCTCTCGGCCGATGATGCGGCCCTTCATCTCATCGCCCGGGAGATCAACGACAGACACAGCCGATTCCACAACATGCTCTCCAGCGCACCGCTGAATGCACATCGTGATGATTTCTTTTGCCTGCTCCTGGCCCGTCTGCCGCGCTTCCTCTTCGATGCGACGGGTGATGGCCACAGCGTCGCGGCGCGCATCGGTCTCGACCTGCTTCAGGAACTGCCGCTTGGCCTCCTCAGCAGTCATTCCCGAAACAACTTCCAACTGCCGCTTTTGCTCGTGAACTAGCTCCTTGACCCTTTTTTCATCCAAGGCCAGGGCGTATTCCTTCTCAGCGAAGCGCTTCTCCTTCTGGCCCAGCTCTCTCTCCTTCAAGATCAGCGCTTGCTCCTTCTTCTCGAGCAACTCCTCGCGCTGCCCCAGCCTCTTTTCCAGGCTGTGTAGTTCCAGTTTTCGATCCTTGGTCTGCTTTTCAACCTCTGCCCGTAGATTGAGGCTTCTGTCCTTGGCCTCTAAGTGGGCTTCTCTTTTGATGGTCTCGGCTTCTCGCTTTGAATCTCCTATGATCTTCTGAGCCGTCTGGTCCGCAGTTTTCAGCGAACTTAAAATCTGCTTGTTCTTGAGGAGCATGATCGTGAGAACAAGAATCAAGCCAACTGCCGCCGCCAACGCAAAATATGTGACCGAATTCATGGCGTCTCCTAAATGGTATCAGACCCGGACGCTTTTCTGACCGGGCGCCAGCGCAGACAAAGACCAACATGGATGCCACAAAAAGAGAACTTGAAGTTAACATGCTGGAAACCTTGATCCAGACTGGACTCGAGGACAAAACAGGTCAAACGTTTACGTCTTTGGCTGGATTATAATTCACGACTCAGGGAATTACAATATTTCGTAGAAGCTGAATGCGCACTGTGCAAGGCAAGAATGCGCGGCATCCCTCTTAACCACGGAGTGTAGCCAGGCTCAATCAGGTCTCAGAGGCATCCAACGCTGTAAGGGGTGGATCAGAAACCGGCAGGGCCACGGGTGTTGGAACCCAGATCATCTGGAAGGCCTGCAGCTCCATGTTCCTGCGGGCGATCTCAGAGCAAGGGCAACAAGCTAAGGCAGGTCTCGAACTCGAATGTTTCGATACCAAACTTCCTGTCCATGGTGCTGAATTCCGATGTGACCTTCCGGTAACCGTGCGAAGCTGGGCATGTCCTTGAACTTACTCTCGGCAATCAGCTCTTTCAGCTTCGGGCTGCCTAGGTCGTACTCGACAATCTTCAGGCCGTTAACCCAGTGTTCTCCGTGATTGCTCCGCAGCACTAGCCGGAACTGATTAAAGTCGCCCACGGGTCGAAGCTTCTTGCCGACTGGAGCGACCAAAGCATAAAGTGATCCTGCGGAGGTTTTCGGATTCTTCCCATCCCGATGCCGGTCGTCGTCCAGCACTTGAATTTCTGGGGCGCTGTGCCAGATTTCCTTGTCCTCTTCACTTGCGCGGTAGAAAATGCCTCCATTGCCGCCTGGGGAAACCTTCCACTCCAGCTCAAGCTCAAAGTTGCGAAACTTCTGCTTCGTGACTAGATCTACATGCTCGCCGTCCACGACCGTCTTGAATGCTCCCTGGTCGATCACCCAGCCTTTGTCTGGAAAATCCCGGCGCTGGTATCCGCGCCAGGCCTCCTTTGACTTGCCGTCGAACAAGACAATCCACTTCCCATCCGCCAAGACAGAATTGCCAGAGACGAAAGCTCCCAGTAAGGCCATTCCACACAACCAGTGTACGGAATTCATGATGGCTCCATGTGAGGGTCGAAGGGTAGGACGCGGTGTCCTTCGCCGCGCTCTTGTCACTGTTTTCCAGGCCAGCGCCAGAAACACGAAAACCCCGCTTTGCCGTGAGGCACTCTATTTGCACCTGGTAACCAGGTGGGCTCCCTAGCTTTCACTTTAGGAAACTTCACATGGTGAAGCTTGCACACCGTGAAACGACACGGGATCCCTTACAAATAGGTGTTGGTACAAATATTGGTGTGCCAACACGAACATCGCAGGGTGGGGGAATCATAGAGAACCGCCCCGAGTGGGTCAAGGACTAATTTGCCGATTGCTCAGCTCTGAAGGCATTTGCGATTGATCGTCGAGCACGGCGACCTGCTCTGGCGCCTTGAACTCTCTCGATAGCCAATGCATCTGCCCCTCGCTGTCTGAGAGCCTGCTCAGCACGACGACTCTTGCTGCTCCGGCCCGTTAGGGTGCGCCCGTCGCACGGTTTGGGAGAAGGTGGCATCAGGCCGAAAAGTCGCGGCGCCCTTCAAGAGCGCGAGATACGGTAATGTGATCGGCGTATTCGAGGTCGCCGCCAACGGGCACGCCAGTGGCAATGCGAGTCACTTTGATGTTGAGCGGTTTGATGAGGCGGGAAAGATAAAGAGCAGTGGCTTCCCCTTCGATGTTAGGGTTGGTGGCGAGGATCACTTCCTTCACCTCACCCTGTTTCAATCGCTGCATCAGGCCAGGAATCTGCAGCTGATCAGGCCCAACTCCTTGAAGCGGTGAGATCACCCCCAGCAGGACGTGATACAAGCCGTGATACTCGCGGGTCCTTTCGATGGCGAGCAGGTTGTGCGGTTCTTCCAAAACACAAAGGATGCTGCGGTCTCGGGAAGCATCCATACAGTAGCGGCAAGGATCTATGTCCGTCATGTTGTTGCAAACCGAACAGTGGCGGATAGACTCCTTCACTTGGAGGATAGCGTGGGCCAGCTTTTCCGCTTCTTTCTTCGGCGTGCGGATCACGAAGAAGGCCAGGCGTTGAGCGGATTTCGAACCAATACCGGGCAGCTTCTTGAATTCCTCGATTAAGATCTCGACCGGCCCCGCGTAGTCTCGCATCAGAACAACCCCGGAATTTTCAGCCCTCCCGTGAGGCCGCCAATTTGCCCGGAAAGCTCATCATCCACTTTGCGGGCAGCTTCGTTAAACGCAGCCACGATCAGGTCCTGCAGCATTTCCACGTCGCCGGAAGTGACGGCGTCCGGTTCGATCTTGACGCTTAGCACCTGCTTCAGCCCGTTGAGCTTCACGCTCACCATGCCCCCGCCGGCGCTGCCCTCCACCGACATTTCAGCCATTTGCTTCTGAAGCTGCTCCTGCATCTTCTGGGCCTGCTTCATAATTTGCTGCATGTTTTTCATGGGGCCCTCACTTGGAAGTTTGATTCTAAAGATAGCTCAAAAGCCCGGAATTGGGAAGGCCGGCAGCGCGGGCATCCAGGGTCCCGTCAAAGTCCTGTAAGTCACTGCGATGAAGCAGAGCCCTTGCTGACGCGCGGGCTACTGATTTGAGCTCTGGCCTGTTCAGTAGCCCGACCGTAAGGGAGGGCTTGCGACTTTGACGGGACCCTGCGCGGGCGTCCCCGCGCGCAATCCGGCGGCAGGGCCCCAGGAAACGGCAGGCCTGAAGACTGCGTTGCAGATTGGACGTTTTTCGGACTTCCCTCCTGAGATCAGGAGGGAAGTGCCGCGCAGCGACGGCGGTCGCGTGGCGGCACGAGGGGTGGTCTGAGGAATGATCCGGGAATCGTCTTGCTCGAATGGAGCTTTTCGCAACCTCCGGTCGCATCACCCCAATACTGGCTGTGACAGCGCCCGCCCCTATTCAGCCGAGGAACGGAACAAAGACGCCCAATCTTCAGGGCTGCAAGAAGCGGGCAAGATGCCCGCCCCCAGGACTTACTTCAAATCCTTTACATCCGTGATCTCAGCATGAAAAGTATCTAGAAAGGCTTTCACACCGGCATCTTCCTTCACCCGTTCCAGCAACTCCCTTTTCTCGTCCGGCGCAGGCACAGGCATCGCTTCCCCTGCGGCGCCAGCCTCCAGCAGCAGCTTGACAGTTTGCGGCTTCCCAGCGATGGAATCTGTCACTTCCTTTACCAAGTTGAAGTTTTCTGGTGACTGGAGCATGTCAAGCGAAAACCGGTCTTGCTTTCCAAACTCAATTTCAAGACCCGCGTCCGTCTGCCGGATGTCGCGCGCGTGCTCCATCAGCGAAGACACCATCGGCGAACGCTGGGCGAGGGCAGCGCTCAACGCTTCGACCAGACTGCTCTCAGTAGCCGCTGATAAGGCAGACATAGTCTCAGACACGGACCGGGCCGGCCCTGCCGCCGTGAAACGGCTAGTTGCAGGAGCCTGAGGCAATTGCGTAGAGCCTTTGGCCGGAGGATCTCCAGCCGCTGGCAGACCCCCGCCGCCCAGTTGAGCAATCAGTTCTTCAATCGGGACGAGCCGCTTCGCATGGACAATTCGAGTGAGCGTCATCTCCAGATGAAAGCGTGGCTGCGACGACCAGCGCATTTCTCCGTCCGCCGACACCAGAATGTTGAAAAAGCGCGTCAGGTCCTCTTCTGAAAAATGCGCCGCCAGCTCGCGGGCGCGGCTCATTTCTGCCGGCGCGAGCGGAATGAGTTTCGGGTCTTCGCCCGCAATCTTCAACATCAGCAGGTTTCTAAAGTGCGCCAGCATCTCTCGCACAAAGTGTTGCAAGTTCAGCCCGCTCGACACGAGATGATCGACCAGCCCCAGAACCTTCCGCGCATCCTGCTGTACGAGCGCTGCGGTGAAATCGTCCAGCACCTGCTGGGGAACAATCCCCAGCAGGTCGCGAACCTGCTCATCTCGAATTTCACTACCGCAGAACGAGATGATTTGGTCCAGCTGCGATTGCGCATCCCGCAGGCTGCCTTCCGAGGCTCGGGCAATGGCATTCAGGGCTTCGTCGCTGATCTGAATGCGCTCTTCAGCGGCGATCTTCTTCAACTGCCCCAGAACCTCCTGGTAACTGATGGCCCGGAAATTGAAATGCTGGCAGCGCGACAAGATAGTCGACGGCACCTTGTGCAACTCCGTGGTCGCTAGAATAAACACAACCTGCGGGGGTGGCTCTTCCAGCGTCTTCAGCAGCGCATTGAAGGCCTCAGTGGTCAGCATGTGCACTTCGTCGATGATGAAGACCTTGTAACGGTCCCGCGCGGCGGCATACTTCACGTTCTCTCGCAGCTCGCGGATCTCGTCGATGCCGCGATTTGAAGCGGCATCGATCTCGAGGACGTCAAGCGAGTTTCCGGCAGTGATTTCGACGCAGGAGGCGCACTCGTTGCAGGGCGTCACCGTCGTCCCTTGCGCACAGTTGAGCGCTTTGGCCAGGATGCGAGCCGTGGAGGTCTTGCCGACGCCGCGCGCGCCTGCGAAAAGATACGCGTGCGCGATGCGATTCTGCAGAATGGCGTTGCGCAGCGTCTGGGCCGCAGCATTCTGGCCCACCACCTCGTCAAAGGTCTGCGGACGATACTTGCGGGCAATCACCTGATAGCTCATGACAATGTGCTGGGAATCGGGTCAGGAAATGCGGATTCTTCGAGGATCAGGAGATCGGACGCCAGAAAAGGCCTGCCCAGTCTGTTCAGAGAGTGCTCTTTTCGATAAGCACCAAATCTGGCCAGGCCCCGGGTGATTCCGCGGCACATCTGAAGCTCCACTACCGTTGCTTTCTTCCGAACCTGGCGGGGTTTGCGGTTTCAGATTGCACGGAGCCCGAGACCTGAAAGCTGACTTCTTCCTGCGCAAAGCAGGCGAGATCTTAGATGAACAATTCAACAGTGTCTAGGAAAAAGGCAAGGCTCCCTCGAGGTGATCGTGTCGAGGTACAGCCCTTGCTGACTCCTGGGCTACAGCGAGATCAGGCCGCTGGGTCAGCCGAGGACAGCTAAAGTGGCAGCGGCTTCCAGCCGCTGGCCGGCAGCGGCAGGATGCCGCTGGCCGGCAGCGGCAGGATGCCGCTGCCACTCTTCTGAACTTGACTGAACTGTGAATCTCATCGCGCCAAGCGACCTAGCAAGTTTCTGGCCTTCTGACCCCGGCGGCGGCTGAAGTGAGGGAGGCCGAGTACCTTTGCAGGCCTGTGGAGCGCCCAGTGATCCTCGTTGCGTGCCGCGTGGGCTTCGCTTGTGATGCCAGCCGCCAGCGCTCCATTTCATTCTAACTGCCTGGAGAAATCCTGCTGGAACTGTTCCGAGACACAGCGAAAAACAGCGAAAAGAAAGTGAGGAAACCTCTTGCGCGCCTTTGATTATGCCACACCCAAGAGTTTGAAGGAGGCGGTCGCTCTGCTGCACCAGCGGAGAGAGCGTGCTCACATCTGGCCGAAGAGGCGCTCGACTTGATCGAAGTCGATTATGAAGTCCTGCCGCCGGTGCTCGAAGTGCTGCAGAGGTGCTACTGGTCACTTCCACGCCTTTCACTCCCAGGTTTGCAAGCAGGGCCTCGTAGACATCCCTTTTTTCATTAAGTGTTACGGAAATCTTGTCGATCACCTTCAGGCTGCCGCGCTCCCGAATCGTCGATTTCACTTTTTCGGCCTCGTCGGGCCGGACGTAGTTTTCCGCGAGGATCTTTTTCACCGTCTTGAGACCGTCCTCGATGACCGCCTCATCGTTTGAGGCGCAGTACGATCCCAACAGATATTCCAGCACGTACACTGGAACGTTGGCGCCTTCCTTCACCAGTTTGGTCAGATCCTTGCGAACCACCCGGCCGGCAAAGTGCCGGTTCAGCAGATCGTCCAGATTGAATTGCAGTTTGTCGGTGTCAGAAGTCATCGCTGAATGCCTTGTCAATTGTCACTTCAACCCGCTGTTGTTCGAGGTTGGTTTTGGAGTCTCGCAAAATCAGATAGTAGGAGGTCTTCTTGTTGTACTGCCGATCCCGCAAGACCAAAGGAACCCACTTTCTCCGGTCCTCCATCTTGTCTGAGGCACTATCGAAGGTCACGGCTTCGATGTTGGTCACGGGCTCATCGCCTTCGTAGATGGCTACCTTGAGGGTCACCGGTTTGACCCGCTCGGTTACTGGCTCCATCTGAATCAATTCAAATCGGTGCCGGTTCGTCGTGATCTTGTGGCTGCTTCCCAGCACATGGACCGTGACAAACTTGGTAGTGGTGTCCTTAATAGACTTCCCTTTGACGTGCCTCACCGTAATGAGCGGAACGACAGTCTCTTGCGGCATCGCGCCACCGTGGATAAAGCGTCCTCCACCAAGGAAATGGAACCGATTGGCTGCCTTGGGAATCCAAAACTCCATATCTCCCTCGGCCTCTGCTGTGATTGAAGTCCTGCCGTGCCAAACCGATTCATGGTCGGGAAGATCCTGCCCGATCAGATATCGCTTCTTTAATTGGACGGTGCCTTCCGGCTTCTGCTGAACTTTGCTCTTCTCAGGCTCACCGGGAGTTGTCTCAGTGAAAAGGAACCCATGATCTGCCGTGATCAGAATGAAGTTGCCGTTCAGGTTGTTGATGATGTAACTCACCAGGGAGGCCAGCTCATTAATCGCCGTTCGCACTGCATGAAAAGTTCGTCCCTCAGTGATGTTCGATTCACCCGTGGCGTCAATCGTGTTGTGGTAGATGTAAACCACTCGTTTTCCACTGACGAACTCTCTTCCTTCGTCCTTCTTTCTCTCCGTCAAATCCGTAGGCTTGCAAGTCATTCCGCTTCTCGCAGCAAGGATATCGTTCCGGTCCTCAAGCGTAACGGTGGGCAAATCGTCCACGAGAACCTCACCATTGGCCTTGTAGGCCAACTTCTTGTGGGGCAGTAAACTGGCCATCCCCAAAGCGGTATAAGAAGGCAGCACCCCCAGTTGAGATGTGAGGCTGGCTTCAAAGCGATACTTGCCGTTGAGTTCGCGGCTCAGCTCCTCGGCTGCTTCATAGCGGAAAGCATCGCTGATAATGACGTAAACCTTGCGGTTCTCGGCTTCTTCCAATCGTCTCCGAACGTGCTCTTCGAAGAACTGCTGCTGGCTGGGAACTTCATCAATCCGCCAATGGGTCAACAAGGGGAGTTGGCTTGCTGGTTCGACAAACTTGCCCCAACTCAGGCCAAGCGTAGGGAGATACCAGTTGGCATAACAGGCTTCCAAAGACTCGCGCAGAGACTTGAGAACATCCCAGCCCTCCGCCTCGGCATCATCGGCGGACTCGCAGAAATGCCGATACAACTGGTCGTAGCGGTAGAGTTCCTTCTCATAGGCGCGATACAGCCCAGCGGCATCAGCAAAATCGAAGCTGCTCTGGTGTTGGTTCCGCAAGGCAAAGAACTCGCTGGCAGCCACCAACGCATCGAAAACCGCATGGAGTGGCTTTCGAAGAACCTCGGGCGCTCCGGAAACGCTTAGTGAAGCCCAATGGCCTGCTTGTCGGCGGGTCGCGATGGCACGGACCTCATCCGCATTGATCGTGTCTGCCGTGTTCTTCACTCGCTCGCACAAGGTGTTGGCAATTTTCTGGTCCACAATCCGGAACGTCATCACGTCAATCAGACCACCCATCTCAGTGGAACCGAGGCAATCCCAGAGCTTGATCAGGGCAGCAACCAAGGCGGAAAGACGATCATAGCTGCTTCCCTTGCTGCTACTGTCGCGCCACTGAGCCAGGCAGACAACGGCGTTCGCCCGGCCTCCCGAGGGCAATTGAAGATGCTGAAGAGCGGGTGGCAACCCTGTCTTTAACTGCTGAGCAAAATCGGTAACAAACAGTTGAATGAGGAAGTTCTTCAGGTTCGGGTCTTGTTCCGAATAACCGAATGCAAGTTCTCACCATCTGCCAGAAGGGCTCGGCTAAATCAAATCTCTCAACCTGCTCCCAGACCGTAGGCGGAGTATCCAAGTCAATGCCCTGGGCTGTTTCGGCGAAAGTGTGGAATAGTGTGCGGATGATGTTGAAGAACTCAGGCTGCTCCGCCTTAGCGACCACCGCGATCATCTTCTGGTCCAGATCGGCAGCGGCGTCGTCTGCCGCGACCAGGGACTTCATCTTCTGAAGGCGCTCCTTGTTGTCGAAGAACTTGCGCCGTTCGGCCAGGTGTAGCCGAAGGTGTTGGTTTGTCAGGCCAAGCTCGTCGAGCACGATTGAAGCTTTGTCAGCACGAAAGCTGCGGCTGAAGAGGCGGATGTCCAGCAACCAGTCCTTCTCGTAGTCAGGCTCTTCCGTTGGCGAGTAGACCAAGAAGCGATGATCTGGAGCTTCCTGTTCCAACCGGATCTTGGCCTCAAGGGCGCTGGTCTGGTCCAGACGCAGAATGTTCACGCTCACGCTGCCGAACGTGAGAATGGGGAGACGGTCCACGAACTCCCGGAACTCAGCATCAGGATCGTTCCAGAAGACGATCCGTTCTGCCTCCTGGTTAAAGACGCGGTCCAGCGCGTCGTTGATTTGCTTGGAATCCATTAGCAGTTCTCAACCACTGATGACACGGATAACACTGATAAGAGACTTGGTCCCAACTCGGGTCGTTACTGGCATCATCAACAGGGGACCTTGCCATAAAATAAAGTCACTGGGGCTACATTCTTCATGGTGTCAAGGCTTACTTCACACGTGTTGTCCGTGCTATCCGTGATCAAAATCCTTACCACAGCCGCTGCACGGGGTAGGCATCCAGCATCTGGTCTCCGCTGATGATTGGGATCTGCTCGGCGATGGCCTGTGCCACCAACAATCTGTCGAAGGGATCGCGGTGATGGAACGGCAGCGTCGTGACCACCGAGATGTGCTTGATCTCAAGCGCCAAAAGGCGGAATCCGTTTGCCGTCATCTCGCGTTCCATGAACGCTTCGAGCGGTTCGGTTAGCGCGTACTTGCCCAAGCTGATCTTGATGGCAATCTCCCAGATGCTGGCCGGGCTGATCTCAATGTCGTTGCCGGAATCGGCAATCAAGCTCCTTGCGGTTTCAGTCAATTGCGCGTCATTCAGCAGAAACCACAAGAACGTATGCGTGTCGAGCAGCAGCCTCATTGCATGTACTCTTTGAAGTCATCCAGATGGTCGTCATCGTTTGCCAAGATCGTTAGCCTGCCTTTGGCGCTGCCCGGTTGCCGGGGTTGACGGATCGCCGCGGGTTCGCCTACGAGCTTCGCTATGGGTTGGTCATTTTGGAGGATGACGACTTCCTCACCAGGGGCCAGTTTGGCGATCAGCTCAGCCAAGTGGGCCTGGGCTTCCTGCAACGTGACGTTCGAAGACATATGGAGTTACTCCTTCCTTACAAGCGATTCAACGACGGTTATTGAACCACGGATCACATGGATGACACCGATAGAAATCCAATTCCTTGTCTTGCACCTGCACTATCCGTGCCATCCGTGTGATCCGTGGTCAAGCCTCTTGGCTGAAGTTAGTCGTCGCTTCCTCCGGTTATGGCTTTAACTTCAGCCAGGAGGTCGCCGAACTTGCCGTAGTTCACCTTCACACCATCATCGAGGTCCAGGCTGATGCGCTGGTCGGCGTAGTGGCGCAGTTTTTCGTCGAACGTGCGTAGTTCGTTCTGATGTTTTAGAAGCGCGTCACGTTCCTTCTCCAGTTTTCGACGGAGAGTCGTCGAGGCCGCTCCTGCAATATCACGCGCTAGATGCTCAAGACGGGCTGCGATCTTGCCCTGAAGGGGAATCACGTATTCCGTGCGCATTCGTGCCAGGGTGCCTTCGTGGTAGCGGTGGAGATAGACAAGGCACTGGAACGCCCTCTGTTTGCCGCTTGAAAACAGCCAGTAGATGGGGCGCTTCTTGTAAGTTTGCAGGTGGTCTTTGTACAACCCTGTGGCCAGGTATAGGCCATCGCTTCCATCGTCTGCTGAAAGCCATGCTGGCTGATCCGTTCTTCCAGCCGCTTCCGTTTCCGGACGGCGCTCCGGGGAAACGCCGTGCCCTCGATGATGGCCACGTCACCCTTCTGGGTAACAGGCTCCACCTTCTTGGCGGTGAGGCCGTGGTAGGCCGCACGATCTGTGACGGCCTGGATGAAGTCGCGACGTGCCTGGGTAGCGTAGTTCTTGAGCTTGGTGCGATTCATATAAAGCAAAAGACAACCACGGATGACACGGATAACACCGATTAAAGCATTGCGATAATCGGCCACGAGTCACAGACCTGTGGACGACAAGGATGTTCGTCAGCCTTCAAACCAATAACGATCCAGGTTGTTCAACAGATAGCAGCCTAAAACCTGAATAGTAAATGCAGGTTGAAATCAGTTTCGCACAATCTGATCTTCAGCCTTTATCCGTGTCATCCGTGTAATCCGTGGTTAGCGGACCACTCGCTTCCATTCCAACTTGGCGTTCTTGAAGTTCAGCAATAATGCTAAGCGCAATCCGGTGATGTTCAGGTAACCCAACATCTGCGCCATGTGGGTTTCGTTGAATGCCGTGACAACCTTGGTATCTACAATCACCAGGCCGTCAACAATCAAGTCTGGGGTGAGTGTTCCGATCAGTTGACCCTCATAGCGCACCGGAAACTGCCGCTGTTGCTCCACCTGATGATTCCGTTTGCGAAGCTCGATGACCAATCCTTTCTCATAGAGCTTTTCATCCAAGCCTGGCTTCAACGTGTTCAGAACCGTCATCGCCGCTCCGATGATCGACTCGCTCAGTTCCTTGTGGATCAACTCTTTGGCAATCACTGAATTCACTCGACCACGGATGACACGGATAACACAGATGGAACCTGAGGTGGAAAAACTCAACCGTTTTGTGCGCCTCCGCAATTCGCTTGATTAACCTCACGTGATCTGGCTTTTCCTGCTTTGATCAGTGTCATCGGTGAAATCCGTGGTTAGCATTTCAGCGGATCTGAATGCGTTCGTTGTTGTTGATGCCCGTTTCAAGCTCCTGCCGTAAATCATCAAGAAAGCCAGCTACGTCCTCTGTCGTTTCGAGATAGATCGTCTTGACCAGCTTGGCGGGTTCGACAATCCGCTGCTTCTTGATGGCTGACGTTGGCTTGTGCGGGTCTTTCGATGGATCTTTGATCGTCTCCTTCTCGGCAGCATTCTTGGCGAATACCTCAATCCGAGCCACAGCCAAATCGAATTCCTTGAGAGCCTCGCCTTCCGCTTGGGTGATGTGGGCCAGGCTGTTTTCTGAAGCGATCTGCTGGCGGACTGACTCCAACTGGCGGAGGCAGGCCACGCGAAGGTTCTCGTCGCCGTTGGCCGCAGCGATGTCTTTGCTGAGAGTGGCCACGTAGCCGTTGATCCTTTCGTCAACCTGATTGCGGCGTTCGGTGAGCAGTGCCGTGTTGACTCCAGCCACAGAGTTAATCAGTTTCTCTCCCTCATGGATCAATGCATAGGGACTCTTGGCGTCAAGTATCTGCTCAATGCGCCTGAAAGGAGGGCCTGCCTTACCATCGCGGTCCAGTTCCATTCGGTTGAGCTGGAACTGGCTATGCGCCTTCCGAAGTTTCTCCCAGGAGGGCTTCTGGTGTTCGTAGAACTGCTCCAGATCCTGGAAATGACCAGCGAATTCCAGCAGGTCGTCTTTCAATGTGTTGAAGCGTTCGATGAACTTGAAGCTGCTGGTGTCGCTGAGCAGCTTCTTGATCAGGACTAGTCCATCATCGATCTCCGCTTTGCCCGGGTAGTCGCCAGTGTCGGCCAGAGGCTTGTAAGTGTTGAGGGAGGACTGCCAGCCTTTGAGTTTTATCTGCAAATGCGTGAAGAGTGGGTCTTCACCGTCTGGTCCCATTTCATGAAACAGCTCCTTCCCCAGGCTTCGGGCTTTCTGCACAGCCGCTGGATCGGAAGTCTGCCGTTTGATGAGGAGAATCTTGCGCTGCTTGGCGGGTGAGGTGATGGCTTCGTAGACCTTGTCGAGCGGAATGAGGGCACCATCCATCATGAGGCTGATTTGCCCCAGAACCAGAAGACGAGCCACGATGACAAGCACTTCGTTTTCAGGCCAGCCGTAAGGCCGCAGGGAGAACTTTTTGTCGATGAGGTCGTACAGCACAACTTGCTTGCTCGTGGCCGAGCAGAGTTCGACATAATTGCGGAGGTAATCCACAGCTTGCTTGTTTCCATCCTCCATGTCCAAGTCCAACGTCTCTTGAGCGATATCATTGCTGCGAAGGATGGCCTGGATCTCCGGAAGAGGATCGGGATGGATCTTCTTGAGATAACCCATCTTGTTGAAAGTGTTTCGAACGAGATATTCCAATGATTCGTGGAGCGACGTGATGGAGCCCGTGGACTTCAGTTTGAGCTGCTGGCTGGCCGCGTAGGCTTCCGAACTCGCTAACAGCTCGTCTAGCAAGGTGACGAGCCGGCCGCGCCGTTCCTGATTGTCTTCAGCGATTCCCCTGAGAATCTTTTTGGTTGATTCTGCCTGAGTGCCATCGCTCTTATGCTTGACGTATTTGTCGGTTTGCAGATAGATCCGCAGTTCGCGGCTTAGCTTGTCGTCATTGCCCAACTTGAAGAGGACTTGCCCACCTTCCGCGCCACTTTCGAGAATACGTTTCCCTTTGTCGTAGTAGTCGTAGTCATCATTCAAAGGCGTGACGACCGAGACTTGGAGAGCCCCGTCTGACCGATTGCCAACTGTGTAAAGGTCGCAGACGCGGTTGAATGCGAAATCCATCTTGTTGACGGGGTAGCGGTACTTTCGTTGATCTTTCAAGACTTCAGTGAAGATGAGTTCACCCAGGAGCTTTGGCTCTTCACCAGAGTTGATCTCAACCGACTTGATCTCCCGGCCGATGTCTCTTTCTTCGTTGGTGAGAAAGAAATAGATATCGCCATTGCGACTGATGAGCGTTTCTTTCTCCAGCCGTCCAAGACTAGCTTCGATCTTGCGCCGCAGTGCCAGCCGGTCGGCATCGATCTGGTCGAGGCAAAGGGTGACCAGGTTATCGACGTTGCCTTTCATTTCATCGACGTATCGAATGAGGAAAAGAACTTGGAGAAGGTGGATGTCAAAGTCCTCCAGGCTGGCATTGACTCTGGCTTGGTCGATGGTGCGTTTGACCGCAGTGTCGAGGAAGCTCTCAATGGATGGGTAGAATCGATAGAGCGGGACAAGAATCCCGATTTCGTTGAGTGCGACTTGCTTGCCTGCCGACTGAAAAGCATCGAGGACGGAACGTTCTCCACGGGACAGGTGCAGACCGGTGGCTCCGGCCCGTCGAATGGCTTCGAAGATTTTTTGTACGAGCTGAAACTGGTAAGGAGCGAAGGGGTAGTTCCTAACGAAGTCGTCGCGGTCCTTATAGGGCTTGAGCGTCATCCCGCATTGGGTGAAGGTGAGGTGGTTTTTAAGGATGTCGCCTTTGGTCTTGAAAATGTCTCGAAGCTCCTCCTCCACTTCCTGGTGCTTGGCCAGCAGCCGGGATTGAATGACTTCATCGACGTTGGCACTGGACAGCGAGAGACGAGTTCTGAATCGGCCCTGGATCTTGGAAAAATCGTTGGCGCGGCTTTGCTTCATCTCACCCAGGACAGAATCGATGTCTTCTTGCGAAGTGACGACGACCCAGGCGCGGCCTTGGCAGATCGTTCCCAATTCTTCAGTGATTGTTTGCAGATTGAGCATGAGATGGGAATCAGTGCCAATAAACTGACCGACTTCATCGACCAGAAACAGCAGGCGATGATCCGGACCTTTGGAGTCCAGGTAGTCTTTAACCCACTTGCAGAGGTTCTCAATAGTAAGGGCAAAGCTGGTTTCGGCCCCATCAATCCACTTGTCCGCTGATTCTTTGCTGAGGTTGAGGGTGCCGGTGAGCGCCTTGACGACTTCGTCCCGGTTGAACTGATAGGCGTCGCGCTCGGTGTGCCAGCCGGCGCCTGTCGCCGCCTCGTACGCCTCGTGAAACTGTTGCAGCTTTCCCTTGCTCTCCAGATAGCGTTCCATGTGAGCGATGTGCGGATGATCGCCGCTGTAGCCCTGCATTTCATTCAAGACCTTCAAGAAGACTTGGAGAATGGCGTCCCGTCCAGCGCGACTGTCGGCCTTGCTGTCGATATTGAATAGAATGACATCCGTATTTGATGCGACAGATCGCTGAATGTCGCCAAACAGCATGGCGTCTTGGATCTTGCTTTGAAAAAATTCAGTAGCTCTCTTGGTCTGGCCCTCATGGGAATGCTCGTGGTTACGAAGCAGGTAGGAAAGAACTTTGATGAAGTGCGATTTGCCTGATCCAAAGAAACCGGAAACCCAGACGCCAATCTTGCTTGCCACATCGGGGTCTTTCTTCTGGCTGATGGCGTCGGTGTAAGCGGAGAAGAACCGGCGGAGATGTTGGTCCAGTTCGCGAGTGACGACAAACTCGTCCAGCTCCTGCCAGACGGAGGAATCGTCGAGTTGATCGGCCTTGACGACCCCGTTGATGGGGCGATGGATATTTCGCTCAAAAAGGTTCTGGATCAGCATGCCTGGCTCTCCTCTTACGGAATGAGGTTGAAGGCCCGGTAGTAGTTGTTCTGTTTCAGCTTTCCAAATAGCCGCACCGACTGGCCGTCGTAACGACCCGGATAAAACATGACCAGGGGTGTCTGCCCCATGATGGGGTGGAGGTTGTTGAGCAAAGAATGCGACCGTAGCAGCGGCCAGGCGCTTCCGACTCCGGACAGGAGGACCAGGTCATGTTTGTCGGGTTGGGCAGCCTCTGCAAAAACACTCGCTATCTTTGTCTCGTGTAAGGGACCAGCAAGGGCCTTCAATAGAGCCTCATCGCCTTTCTCGCGCTGCATGCTTAATGCTTTTTCCAGCAAGTTGCGACTCTTGAGATATTCGAGGACGAAGGTGAACAGGTTAATGTGTTTGACCCGCATTCCTGGCCGCTGCTTCGGGATGTGATCCAGCAAGAACCGGATGTGCTCGCGGATTCGCAGTTCAGCTTCGGGCGGATAGTCGAAGATGTAGAAAGCGATCTCGTTGCCGATGCCTCGGCCATTGAGAAAATCGTCAGTGATAATTGTCGGGAGAATCTTGTTAAGGCGGTCGGTTAAAAGGTCGCTCATGCCGTCAGCTCGATACAGCAGAGAACGTAGTCTTCATGGTTGCTGCGCAAGTAGTTGAGCACTTGTGGCGCAATATGAACCGGCTGGAGTTTCAGAGTCCGCGTGCTTTCTATGAAACCTGCCTGAGCGAGAGACTGGAAAACCGAAGACCGCAGTCGGCGGCGCGTGGATTCGTTCCACAGCGGCATTTCAGGATCGCGCCCACGACAGTCGGCCAGGTAGTCTTCCCAGAGCTTTTTCGAAAGGGTCGGCTCGAAGAGACGATACTGTTCCCGCACGACGAGATCGAGGAAATCGCCCAACAGAGGACTGTGTTTGACAGCAGCAGCGAGGCAGGAGTGGGTAGCACCCAGGGAGGAGCCATCGCTGACCAACCGCCACAAGTCGGAGTCCATCAAAGACAGACGCGCCCTAAGCAGACGGCTGAGCCTCCGACTCGTCTCAGGATTGCGTGCCTGAAGAACATTGCGTTCAAAGAGAGCCGCTTGCCAGTCGTCCTCGTTGGTGTTCTTGAGCAGGAGATCCGCAATAATGCGGCTCTCGCGTACCTTCAGCCCACCGGCTGTGATGTCGGCTCGATATCTCACTTGGATCGTGCGACGTGATGTCGCTGCCTGTTGCAGCACTTGGAGTCCCTTTCAGTGGATGCTTGCAAGGTTGGTTAAAGGGAGTTCCGATACCTAACAAAGAGCGAAAAACGTATCACACCGGATGTTGATGCACAATTTTCGCAGCATCTTGTTGGATCTGCCCCATTGAAGAAAGGGCCACGGCAAGAAACAGGAGTGATCCTCGTTGCGTGCCGCGTGGGCTTCGCTTATGATGCCAGCCGCCAGCGCTCCTGTTTGTTGGTCTTAGTTGTCCAGGGTCATCTCGCTGGACTGTTCCGAAAATACAGCGAAAAGAAATTGAGGAATCCTCTTGCGCGCCTTTGATTATGCCGCACCCAAGGATTTGAAGGAGGCGGTCGCTTTGCTGCAACAGGGGGGAGAGCGCGCCCGTGTTCTGAGTGGAGGGACTGATCTGATTGTTCAAGTACGGGAAAAGCGCCGCGATCTGGACTTGATGATCGACGTGAAACGGATTCCCGAACTGCTGGAAATTCGTTACGACTCAAACACGGGACTGACTCTTGGAGCTTCGGTGGCTTGCAACCGAATTTATGAACATCCCGTCATCAGCCGGACCTACCCCGGACTGGTGGACGCCGCTTTTCTGATTGGCGGAACTCAGATTCAGAACCGGGCTTCGCTGGGAGGAAACCTCTGCAATGCCTCTCCGGCAGCCGATTCGGTCCCGGCCCTGATTGTCCACCATGCGGTTTGCTTCATTGTCGGTCCACAGGGAGAGCGCGAGCTGCCCGTGGAACAGTTCTGTGTGGCGCCGGGACGCAGTACTCTTCAAGCCGGTGAGCTGTTGGTCTCCTTTCGCATTCCTCCTCCACCACTTCGTTTCGGAGCCCATTACCTCCGCTTCATTCCCCGAAATGAAATGGACATCGCCGTTGTGGGCTGCGGCGCTTCATTGAGTCTGGAGGAGGATGTGCAAGCGGTCGCCAGCACAAGAGTGGCTCTGGGCGCGGTTGCTCCGACGCCGTTGCTGGTCGGAGAGGCCGCAGCCGTTTTGGTTGGACGCCCGTTTTCACCCGAGGGCATCAACAATGCGGCAGCGGCGGCACAGGCGGCCGCGCGGCCCATTTCCGATATGCGAGGAACGGCGGAATATCGCAGGCATCTGGTGGGTGTCCTCACCCGGCGGGCCTTGCTCAAAGCTTTCGAGCGCGCAAAGGAGGCGAGCCATGCCAGGTAAAGTGAGAGTGAGTGCCACCATTAACGGTGAACCCGCCGATTTCCTTTGCGAACCGCGCCAGAGCCTGCTGGAAGTTTTGCGCGAGGAACTAAAGCTGACGGGAAGCAAAGAGGGCTGCAACAACGGGAACTGCGGCGCGTGCAATGTCGTCTTCAATGGGCTGTTGGTGAATTCCTGCCTCGTGCTGGCCGCGGAAGCGGAAGGCGCCACGGTCGAAACCATCGAAGGCGTCCTGGGGCCAGAAGGACTGCATCCGCTTCAAACGGCTTTCTTGGAGAATGCCGCCTTGCAATGCGGCATCTGCACGCCAGGGTTTATCGTAGCAGCCAAAGCCTTGCTCGAGCGGAAACCCAAAGCCAGCGAAGCCGAGATCCGCCACTGGTGCGCCGGCAATCTTTGCCGCTGCACCGGCTACGACAAGATCGTACGGGCCGTTCTGGATGCCGAAAATCGGCTGGAGGCGACATAACGTGAGCGCGACTGAAACAACACAGCCATACAAGGTAATCGGAAAGCGTCCCGTCCGTCATGATGGCGTCGACAAGGTCACGGGCCGGGCAGTCTACGGCGCCGATGTGCAACTGCCGGGCATGCTCTACGGCAAGGTGCTGCGAAGTCCGCATGCCCACGCCCGAATCAAGTCGATCCGCACAGACAAGGCCCTGGCGCTGGAAGGGGTGAAAGCCGTGGTGACCGCCGCAGACCTTCCGGATTCGGAAGGTCGGTTTGCCAACTTGGGAGAACTCGGAGAAGTTCCCCTCCAACACCTCAGCCACAACGTCCTCGCGTCCGGTAAGGTGCTGTATCAAGGACACGCCTTGGCAGCCGTGGCAGCCACTAGCTCACATCTGGCCGAAGAGGCGCTCGACTTGATCGAAGTCGATTATGAAGTCCTGCCACCGGTACTCGAAGTGCTGCAGGCCATGCAGGAGAATGCGCCGCTGCTTCATGAGAATCAATTCACTCAGGAGCTGGGGCAGAAAGGCAGCCGCCCCAGCAACGTCGCGTCACATCAGACCTTTCAGCGCGGCGATGTCAAGGCTGGCTTCGCGGCAGCCGATCATATCCTGGAGCGAGAGTATCGCAGCGCCACCGTTCACCAGGGGTATATCGAACCGCACGCCGCCACGGCAGTGTGGAACGCCGATGGCCACGTCACCTTGTGGTGCACGACCCAAGGCGCTTTCTCAATGCGGACTTGCGTTCACCAGATCCTCGGCATTCCAGTATCGAAGCTCAAAGTGATTCCCACTGAAATTGGCGGCGGATTCGGCGGTAAGATTCCAGCCTACGGAGAGCCTGTGGCGGCTCTGCTCGCTCGCAAAGCGCGGCGGCCGGTAAAGGTCGTTATGGACCGAACTGAGGTCTTTCTGGCCACCGGACCGACCTCAGGGTCTTATGTGAAGCTCAAGATGGGTGTAAAGCGTGATGGCCGCATTGTGGCCGCCGAGGCTACGCTGGCTTATGAGGCGGGCGCATTTCCCGGCGCCATCGTGGGCGCCGGAGGGCTCTGCCTGCTGGCTCCCTACAACATCGAGAATTATGTCATCGAAATGTACGACGTCGTCGTCAACAAACCCAAAACGGCTGCCTACCGTGCGCCCGGAGCGCCAAACTCCGAGCATGCCACCGAAGCGCTCATCGATGAGTTCTGCGATCTGCTGAAGATGGACCCGCTCGAGTTTCGTTTGAAGAACGCCGCCAAAGAGGGAGATCCGCAAGCGAATGGCGTGCGCTACCCTCGCATTGGCTGCATCGAAACGCTGGAAGCCGCGCGCGCTTCCGAGCATTATCGCTCCACGCTTTCTGGGCCGAATCGCGGCCGCGGTGTTGCTGCCGGATACTGGATGAACGCTGGCCTGACCTCGAGCGTCGTGGCACGGCTCAATTCTGACGGTACTGTCACTTTAGGCGAAGGTTCCACCGACATCGGCGGGACGCGGACTTCAGTCGCCATGCAACTGGCAGAGTCATTGGGCATCCGCGCCGAAGACGTGATTCCTTCGGTCGCCGACACCGAATCGGTCGGCTACACCGAGGTGACCGGCGGGAGCCGGGTGACCTTCGCCACAGGCTATGCAGCCTATGAGGCCGGACAGTCGCTGAAGCAACAACTGATCGAGCAGGCCGCCAAACAGTGGAAAGTGGAGCCGGAACGGGTGCGTCTTGAAGACGGTATTTTGCGAGACCGAAACGATGCGGAAAAGAAAATCAGTCTGCCCGAGCTGGCTGAGATGCTGGCGCATCGCGGCGTTGATATCGGCGCCCGCATCACGGTGACTCCGCAAAAAGTGGGCGGCGCGTTCGGAGCCCACATTGCGGATGTTGAAGTGGATCCCGAAACTGGCAAGGTGACCATCCTTCGCTACACGGCAGTGCAGGACGCAGGCAAAGCCATTCACCCCAGCTACGTCGAAGGGCAGATGCAGGGCGGCGTCGTTCAAGGCATTGGCTGGGCCTTGAATGAGGAGTATGTCTACAACAACGAAGGCAAGCTGCTCAACGCCAGCTTCCTCGACTACCGCATGCCCACCAGCTTGGATCTGCCGATGATCGAAACGATCATTGTGGAAGTTCCCAACCCGGGCCATCCGTATGGAGTACGCGGCGCAGGAGAAGTCCCCATCGTCCCGCCGTTAGCGGCTATCGCCAATGCCGCGGCCCACGCCACGGGTGTTCGCCTGTACGAGGTGCCGATGTCGCCACCGCGAGTGGTGAAAGCGCTGCAGGCGAGGATCAAGTAAGTATTGAGCATTACGCATCATAGTGACCCTTCTGCGTGCTTTGTCTGATGCGGTCACAGTCGCTAGAATCGGCTCCCCTCTCCTCAACGCGGGAGAGGGGCCGGGGAGTGAGGGGGATCCTCGTCGGCCGAGTCAGTTCCCGAAACGCACTGCTGGATGAGGGTCTTGGAACAGTTGCCAGAACATTCCACGGTGTGCTCGCCCCCTCACCCCTACCCCCTCTCCCGCGTTGGGGAGAGGGGAACCGAAGGGCTGTTTCGTTTGTGTGGGCGGACCTGCATGTGCGCCCCAGGCTGTCCTGCGAGCGCGTAGCTACCCCCAGCAAAGTGTCAC
Organism: Acidobacteriota bacterium; assembly: GCA_022616615.1. GTDB lineage: Bacteria > Acidobacteriota > Terriglobia > Versatilivoradales > Versatilivoraceae > VFZK01. Next base: position 4,437 of record JAKEER010000295.1, on the reverse strand, counting down.
TTCATCCGCGATCAAAGGTAGTGGGTTGGTGTGACGATTCCCGAAACCGGCGATTCGTTCCATCCGCACCAGAGCTGTCTCCGCGGGACAAGCCCACGATAGCCGCAGAAGGCGCGGCAATCCAATCGTGGCTCCTCCAGAGAAAGAGGGTAAGGTGGCGTTGTATGTCGCAATTTGGACGAGCGTCACTTCCGCGCCAGCCCGCGCTGCAGTTTTTCCAGGCGAAACTCCTGGTGCAGTGCGCGGATGGCTTCGGGCGTTCGCTTTTCGTCGATGACGCAGGTGATGCGGACTTCCGAGGAACTGATGAGGTCGATGTTGATTTTCTGTTTAGCGAGGATCTTAAACATGCGAGCGGCCACACCCGGCGTGCTGGCAATGCCTGAGCCGACAATGGAAACTTCAGCCAGTTTGTCGTGGCAGACAATTTCCTTGGCCTTCAGGCTTCGTCTCTGCCCTTCGAGAACTTCTGCGGCCTGTTTCACAAACTCGCGGCTGACGACAAGCGAGATGTCATTCAGCCCGTCGGCTGCGATACTTTGAATAATGAGCCGGATGTTGATGCCCTGGCTGCCGAGAGCCGAAAAAATCTGCGCCGCTACGCCCGGCCGGTCTGGAATACCGCGGATGGCGACCTTCGCAATGTTCTTGTTGCCGGTGACCCCAGTGATAACGACATTCTCCAATTTTGCTGCCTCCATGACGACCGTGCCCGGGGCGTCTGAATAGCTGGGGCGAACCGCAATGGGCACCCCGAATTTCATCGCAATTTCCACCGAGCGCGGATGCAACACCTGCGCGCCGGCCCCTGCCAGCTCCACCATCTCCTCATACGAGATGTAGTGCAACTTCTTCGCTTCGGGGACCAAGTTCGGGTCCGTGGTGTAGACTCCCTCGACATCGGTGTAGATCTCGCAACAGCGCGCCTGCAAAGCCACGGCCAGCGCAGAAGCCGTGGTATCCGACCCGCCCCGGCCCAGCGTCGTGATCTCGAAGCCGTTGCTGACGCCCTGAAAACCGGCCACGATCACCACGTGATCTTTTTCAAGTTGAGAGACGATGCTGTCCGTCTTCACCGACTTGATCTTAGCCATCGAGTAGTTGGCATCCGTGACGATCCCGCTCTGCAGCCCGGTCAATGAGATGGCCTTGGCGCCGCGCTCCTGAATCGCCAGCGACAGCAGCGCAATGGAAATCTGTTCGCCGGTGGAGAGCAGCATGTCCATCTCGCGCCGCGACGGCTTGCGGGTAATCGCGCGAGCGAGGTTCACCAGGCGGTCGGTGGTATGTCCCATGGCGGAAACCACCACAACCATCGCCGCGCCGCTCGATTTGGCCTTGAGAATGCGGTCGGCCACCGACTTGATCTTCGGAATGTTGCCAACCGACGTGCCACCGTATTTTTGAACGATAATGTTCATTGTGAAAAAGCAGTCAGCTGTCAGCACTCAGCTTTCAGCTGCCAGGCGGCCGTCATTCCGGCGAAAGCCGGAATCCAGACTTGCGGACGGGAAGCACTGGATCCCCGCATTCGCGGGAATGACGGCCATTGACCTTGGCGGACCGCTGACCGCACCTAAATCGCTTCCAGAATTCTTACCCAGGAAACTTCAGCGTCCGGGTCGAAACTTAAAACCAAATCCAGAATCCTAAAGAGTTCGGAATGGGGAATCGCTTTGGTTACCACGGCCAGCCGGAAGCCGGAACGCGCGCAAGGGCTCCTCTCCTGAATCAGTTCCGAATCGATGGAAAAGACCTCATAGATTTTGCGCCGCTTCTCCGGTTGCCGGGGGCAGCAGCTCACATAAAAGCGGTAAGACTTTGGATTTTCGATAGACGATCGGAACTGTGTGAGGGTGCCCGGCTCTGTCTGCAGCCTGAGGGTCTGCGGTCTGCCCGGCGATTCAGCGATTTTGCGCAGATCGCTGAGCAGCGCGCTGGCCGTGGGCAGCTCGCCAGCGCCCTTGCCGATTAGAATCTGCTGGCCAATATGCTGGCAATCGAGGCAAAGCGCGTTGTATTCGTTGCGCGCGCTGGCAAAAACAGACTGCCGTGGGACAAACACAGGCTCCACGCAGGCGAACCCGAATCCGTCCACTTCCTCGTAGATGGACAGCGGCTTGATCACCCACTGGCGCTCCGCCGCAAACTGGAAGTCCCAGGGCATGAGAAAGTCAATGCCGCGGATGTCAATTTGGGCAGGATGGCAGTGCTGGTTCTTGAGAATGCTGATAAGGATGGAGAGTTTTTGGCCGGCGTCCTTGCCGGTGATGTCAAAACTCGGGTCGGGCTCTGAAAATCCCAGCTCCTGTGCTTTGGCCAGCGCGGCGTGAAAGTCTTCACCCGACTCGGTCATGCGCGTGAGGATGAAATTCGTCGTGCCGTTTAGAATCGCGTAGACCGAATGAATACGGTCCGGGATGACGCCTTCTTTCAGGATCTCGATGATCGGGATGGAGCCAGCGACGCTCGCCTCGTAAAGAAAGCTGCAGCCTTTCGCGGCGGCCAACTGGTGGAGTTGCTCGCCCCACTCCGAGACGACGTGCTTGTTGGCCGTCACGACATGTTTGCCGGCGCGCAACGCCCGTTCGATCAAGCTTCGCGCGGGCTCTAGACCGCCCATTGCTTCAACAATAATGTCAATCTCGGGATCGTCGACAATCGGCTTCAAGTCGCTGGTCAGCAGGTGATCCGGAAGAGTGAAGCTGCGGGGTTTGACGAGGCTTCGGACGCCGACCTTCTTGATTTCCACGGCAACGGCCCGGTGCGCGAGGCCTTCCTGAATCAGCCGGATCAAACCCCCGCCCACGGTGCCTGCGCCGAGAATCCCGACGCCGAGCTTTCTTTGGCGCGGCGCCTCCAATTTCACAGTTCCCTCTGTTGACTGAACATCCAGCATTCTGGCCCTAGAGACGAATCTGATACTTCCGGATTTTCCGCTGCAGGGTGGGCCGCGAAATCCCCAGCAACTCGCATACCCTGCCACGGTTGCCCCCGGCGAATTTTAGCGCGTTAAGGATATGCTCTTTTTCCACTTCGTCAAGCAATTTTATTGCTGAAGAACGCGGCTGCGCGCCCGATTTCACGGTTTCCTGCATGGCATCCTGCACCACGTCCGTCGTCAGCAGTTCGCCATGATTGTGAACCGCTGCTCGCCGCAGCGTGTTCTCCAATTGCCGGATGTTTCCCGGCCAGTCGCAGCCTGCCAGCAGTTCCATAGCTTGCGTTTGAATTCCGCTGATCTTCTTCTGCAATTCGTGGTTCAGCTTGTGCAGGAGGTGATCGACCAGCAACGGAATGTCTTCAGGCCGTTCGCGCAGGGACGGAACGGCGATGTGAATGACATTCAGGCGGTAGTACAAGTCTTCACGAAACGCGCCCTGGGCCGCCCTTTCCCGCAGGGGCTTGTTCGTCGCTCCGATGATGCGGACATCGGTGCGGACTCGCGCGCGTCCGCCAACCCTCTCAAATTCTCTTTCCTGCATCACGCGTAGCAGCTTCACCTGCATGTTTAGAGACATGTCCCCGATCTCGTCGAGCAGCAGCGTGCCGGAGTTCGCCAGTTCAAATTTTCCCAGCTTGCGATAGCTGGCCCCGGTAAAAGCACCCTTTTCATGGCCAAATAGCTCGCTTTCCAAAAGGGTTTCGACAATGGCAGAGCAATTGATCGAGATAAAAGGCTTGGCCGGATCGGTATGATCGTGGATGGCGCGCGCAATCAGCTCCTTGCCCGTGCCACTTTCTCCCTCAATCAACACCGTTGTCTTGCTTTGTGAGACGATGCCGATAGTCTTGAAAATCTCCTTCATTGCCCAGCTCTTGCCTACCAAACCACGTTCCTGAAAGCGGGGGGAAAGCGGAATGAAATCACGATTCCTCTGCCGCGCCTCAGCTTTCCGCTTCAGAACGCGCCGGATGGCCGCGTCCAGCTCATCAATTTCGAGGGGTTTGTGGATGTACTCCACCGCGCCCAGTTTCATCGCCCGCACGGTGGTGGGCATGTCGTGAAACGCCGTGATGATGATGACACTCGCATCAGCCACCTTCTCCTTGAGCCGCCGCAAAATGTCCATTCCGTCCGCATCCGAAAGAAAGATGTCCAGGATGACGACGTCCCAGCCGCCCATCTGGGCGCGCTCCAAACCTTCTTCGCCAGACAACGCCGTGCCAACCTCGTAGCCCTCTTCTGCCAAGTACAAACTCAGCGATTCGCAAATGGATTTGTCGTCATCGATAACGAGTATCTTTCGCATCGTCTCACTCAACAAAGCCTGGCGCACTTGACACGCAACGCGGCATGGCTCCTGCAACTGTCTCCCGGAGCGGAACGCACTCAACACGAAGCGTGCGTTTGACGCAGCCACCCTGGGAGCGCGGGCGTCCCGCCCGCCTCGGAGCGGCCGGAGGCCGCGCCGAGGGCCTGCGGCCACAATTGCG
>JAKEER010000294.1 GCA_022616615.1 Acidobacteriota bacterium | reverse complement strand
CGAGCAGTATGGCGTGATCCTGAACGAGCAGACGCTTGAGGTGGAGGAGGAGGCAACGAAGACGTTACGCAGGGAGATGAGGAGCGGCCGTTGAATACCGAGCTGATCATCAGCGGCGGAACGATCGTGGATGGCACGGGTGGCGAGCCGTTCCGTGGAGATGTGGCGATCCGCAACGGACGAATCACGGAAATCGGAACCTTCCCCAAACCCGAAGGCATCCCAACCCTGGACGCAAGCGGCCTGGTGGTGGCCCCCGGGTTTATTGACATCCATAGCCACTCCGATTTCACGCTCTTCGTCGATCCGCGCGCAGTCAGCTCTCTCTCGCAGGGCACGTTTTACGCCGCGCGACACGCTTCAACTGCTACTCTTGATGAGCTTCGTGACGAGCGCGGCAGGAAGCGGCTTGTTGGCTGCGAAGCGTATGGGGGCTTCGTTGAGAAGAAAGGGACAGGACTGAAGCTTCAGATTCAGCTTTGGTAGGCATCTTTGGTACCGCCAATTGGGGGCAGAGTTTGACTGACTCAAACGCTTCTGTCTCCTGTCCTGACCTTGCCATCCCCGTGACGTCAGGATGCACTTGCACATTTTCTGTGCTATACAAGTCATGTGCAAGGAGTCGTGTATGGGCAAGAATGTAACGTTACGTCTGGATGAGGCGATTATTCGCAAAGCCAAACATGCCGCGGTTGAAAAGGATCAATCGTTATCGGAATGGGTTGCCGCGTTGATCGTTCATGCTACCTCGAAAGAGGATCGGTCGCTTTCCGCCAGGGAAAAAGCAGTGAAACGAATGGACCGGGGTTTTCATCTCGGAGGAAGTCCTCTTTCGAGAGGAGAAGCTCATGAGCGATGATCAGGTTTTTGTTGATACCAACGTCCTGGTTTATGCTCACGATAAAGACGCTGGCGATAAATATCGAATTGCCAAAGAAAGGGTGAAATCCCTGTGGAATCGCCCGCTCTTGCCGAGCATCAGTATCCAGGTCCTTCAAGAATTCTATGTAAACCTCATTAAGAGAAGGGTCAATGCATCCGATGCGCGAGAGGCGGTCATGAGTTACCTCGAGTGGGATGTGATCGACAACGACCGTTCTCTTCTCCTGGAGGGGATGCGAATGAAAGAGAAGTGGCCGATATCCTACTGGGATGCTCTCATTCTTGCCGCAGCTAAGAGGGCCAAGGCAAGAGAGCTATGGAGCGAGGACTTGAATCCCGGCCAGCAGTGCGAGGGAGTGGTTGTGGTGAATCCGTTGGAGAAAAGATGATCCAGAGAACTACCGCGGAAGAGATCAATTTTGCTGCAACTGTGCACGAAATCCCGGACCGTTACGGGCCTTATCACCGCATGGCTCTTCTCGCGCAACGCTAGGCTTGCCCGGCCGTGCAACGAGCAGATCCAATCGACTCGCTCGGAGCGCCGGCAGTTAGTACATTCGTATTCGGCGCATCCGGAGAATTCACCGCGTAATTGTGCGCAGTTTGACGCGTGAAAGCAGCTCCTGCCGTTCTTGCTCAATAGTTCTGCCCATTCTTCATTAAACTTTTGCCATTGCCTATCCGCTGGAAGCCACCAGTAGGGAGGGAATGCTGAAGGCGCTCTGTTCAGTAGCCCGACCGTGAGGGAGGGCTCGGGACTTTGACGGGAAAAAGGAACGGGCGCGTTTTACGCCATCAAGGCACCACCTAATGTCACAACAGACTGCCAAGGGCTGCGCCCTTGATATGCCAGGCAGATCCCTCACTGAAAGCCCGAAGCGGTAGCGAGGGTCCGTCGCGGTTTACCTCGCTGGTCATCACCCTCGCTGGCGCTTCGGGCTTTCAGGCCTCGGCGAAACGAGAACAAAATTCTCGTTTCTTTGCGCATAACCGGCTAAAGACGACCTGCAAAACTTAAAACCCGATTGGTGACAAGGCCCAAACGGCCGCCCGGCGACTTTGCAGAGACAAATTTCTCAGAATAGGAGCTTCGCTCCGAACTGGATTTCGCGGCCGAGGGAGGCGTCGGTGATCGCCCCTGCATTTCTGGCATTGATGTTGCGAACCGGCACACCAAACGTGGGGTGGTTGAACAGGTTGAAAAATTCGGCGCGGAATTGGAAACGGCCTTGCTCTCCCAACTTTGGCACCCGCCAGTTCTTGAAGACCCCGACATCAAAACTGACCAGGCCATCGGTGCGTAAGATGTTTCTGCCCGAATTCCCGTAAGTAAAGATCTCCGGTACCGTGAAGCAGTTGGTGTCAAACCACCGGTCGATGGTGGGCTGGTCGAGTTTACCATCACAGCCTCGATTGGGGCGACTCCCAGTTCCGTTGTTGGTCCGGCTGTTTGCTGCCACTGTGAAGGGCCAGCCACTTTGCAGGGTCCAGATCCCCGTCACCTGCCATCCTCCGGCTACTTGCCTTAAAACGCGGTCTTGCGGGCTCGGCAGTTCCCACACGTAACTAAAAACGAACCGGTGAGGTAGATCGAAGGCTGCTAGCCCGCGAGTCGATTGGCGCGCCAGAAACGGATTCTCAATCCCGGAGCCGTCCGTCGCCGAGCCTACGTCTTGGGAGCTATTGTCGATGACCTTGCTCCAGGTATAAGCCGCATTGAATGAAAGTCCCCCCGTAAACCGCTTGCTTAACTTAGCCTGCAAGGAGTGATAGTGCGAGTTCAGGCCGTCGGTAAAGAGAGTAATAGGGCCGTGATCGGGGAAAGGACGCCGAGCCTGGAGGTTGCCTGGGCCTGGCAGCGGTAGGTTTTGCGTAGTATCCGCCGTCAAATGCGTTCCTTTGGATCCGACGTATGCCAAATCCAACATAACATCCTTGCTCAATCCGATTTGAAAACCCATGTTCCACATCTGGACATACGCATTGTGGAAGTTGCGGAAGGGTCTGGGCGCCCAGGTCACATTACCGCCGAAGCCCAAGCCGAGGAGGTCTGGTCCGGCGAAGCCCTGCTCGAAGCTGGCATTAGGGACGTCGAGGTTGGTATTAATCGAGCGAATGAATAAGGCTGGGGCGTTAAACGTACTCAAGATCTCGTGACGCGTGAGCAGAAAGGATGCGTTGAAGATGCCGTAAGCTGCGCGCAACACCGTTCTCGGGGTCAATTCGTAAGCAAGTCCAAATCTTGGGGCCCAATTCGCCTTGTCCGTTTCATAGAGTGTGCGCCCCTCAGCGAGTCTGAAACGAAACGGCGGTACCCATGGCTTACACTGACCGGTGGCTGGGTCGCAATCTATCAGGTTGATTCCCCTCGGATACACGGTCTCGCCAGTCGCGGGATCCCAGTTGGCCATGAAGTCACTCTTCTCTTTCATCGGAAAGGCGAAATCGTAACGAAGACCGAGGTTGAACGTCAGCTTGTTGGTTACTCGCCAGTCGTCTTGAAAGTAGAAGCCATAGGTCCATCCCCACATGTTGCCGAAGAATCGACGGTCCCACCGGGACATGGAGCTGGGAGTTCCAAGCAGAAACTGGGCGAAGGCATCTCCATTGGAAGCCGCCCTGCCGGCCGAGACGTATTGTCCGTTGAAGCCGAAAGCACCCGCACATTCGCACTGCCGGTTGAAAGTCAAAGTTTGATACAGATCGAAGCCGGTCTTGAAATTGTGGTCACCCTTAATCCAGGTGAAATGGTCCCCCATCTGATAAACCGTATTGCGATAGACACTCCCAGTGTTTTCTGTGGGCAGGCTGTATCCAACAACATTCAGTCCGATAAAATCCGTCAGCTCATCTCGAGTTTCTGACCCGGGAATGCCAAAAGTGTTTCTTGCAAAGTTAGTCCCTCGGTTTTGTCCCACGCGATTGTACTCCCAGCGCATCACTCCGAGCCGTAGCTCGTTGATCGCCGTGGGAGAAAAGACATGCGTGTAGACACTGTTCCAATGCTGGGCCTGATTGGAAAAGCGGAGGCCCCCTACGCCGACGCCAAATCCGCCCCGGGCAAACGGCTCAAGAGTGCCCAAAAACAATCGCTCGTGATCGGTGATGTTGAAATTGAACATCAAGGTGTCGTTGCCTCCGAAGTGGTGATCGAAGCGGGCATTGAGCTGGTCCATGTCATCCTCGTTGCCTAAAACCCTCTGGAAGTTCCGCAGGGGATCGGGGTGATTGGGCAACGGGACAAATTCCAGGATCTTTCGCGAGATGGGGCTGATCCGGTCCTGCGGTATGGTATTGTTCGGAAACGGCTTCCGGGTCAGAGTCCCGGGGTCGAAGGTCAGCGGGTCATAGATGGCGCCAAAACTCTGGGGATCAAAAATCCCCCGTCGCTGCTCCGGCGTAGGCAGGGTACCGATAACCGGGGTGGGTCGCCGGATTCTGCGAGCTTCATAGGCCCCAAAGAAAAAGCTCTTGTCCTTGAGAATAGGCCCTCCCACGGTCCCGCCAAACTGGTTCTGGTTGAGGTTGCGACGCTCGCCCTCAAAGAAGCTGCGCGCCCGGAAGGCGCTGTTGCGGTTAAATTCAAACAGACTTCCGTGCCATTGGTTGGTTCCTGACTTGATCGCTAAATTGATGACGGCTCCTCCCTTACTGGGGAGCTCAGCGGAAAAGTTGCTGGTTTGGATCTTGAACTCCTGGACCGCATCGATGGAAGGGCGCACCGCCAGATTATTATTCTGAGGATCCATGTTGAGCAGACCGTTGATGGTGACTGTCTGGTACTCGACCCGAAGACCGGACGCCTGGATGGCAGCCCACTCGCCTCCCTGATCGCGAATGTTAAGACTTCCTGGGACTGGAGGCGCAACGCCGGGAGCCAGCCGGGCCAGTTGTAAGAACTCACGTTGATTCAAAGGCAGCTCCACGATCCGGCGGTTCTCGACGACCTCGCCTACATCGGAGGTGGCCGTGTTCAACAAGGGCAGCACGGACCCTTCTACGGTCACCGTTTCGGTAATTTCTCCCGCCTGCAGGTGCAGATCGATGCTGGCCGTCTGATCGATCAACAGCGTGATGTCACTCACTTGCGCCTTTTTGAAGCCCGCCACCTCAACGCTTACGATATAGCGACCAGTCTGCAGGTTGCGAAATGCGTAACGTCCCGCCTCATTGGTCAAGGCGGTCCGGACAGTCCCAGTGTCTACGTGCACAGCGGTGACCGCTGCTCCGGGAACAATCGCTCCCGACGGATCGTACACCTCGCCTACGATGCTGGCGGTCGTTCCCTGAGCCATCACCATAGATACCGAGGCCAGGAAACTCACGATCGATGCCAAAAAGAAACGATTTCGCTTCATGATGCCCTCCTTTGATCTATCTGGGTTATCCCCCACTACTTGGCAGCTCCCGTCTTTGCGCCGGAATTAAGAGGTACGATCAGAGTGCAGGTTGCCTCACCCTGCAGGGAGATATCCAGCGCAGGATCCAGGCTGCCAAGCTCGGGAACCTCAGATGCGTAGCTGACGGTGTACCATTTTGGCCTGTAGGAAACGACTGAGCCTGAGACCAATTTCTCCAGCACCGCTTTGAGAGTGCGTTCACAAAAGGGCTTTTCCCTGGCCCAGTCCGGATAGTTACCCGGGTTGTAGAGCCCGCCCCAGATGACCGGCCACCAGTGCGGTGTGCGCTGGTAGGTTTGGGGCAGCGCAATCACAACACGGCTGGAGTCTTTGGAATGCCAGACACCAACGGACACCTTCTGGCCGTCAGCCGTGAAGCTCTGCACCCCACTGCTCGTCGGGAGCTTTTGGGGAGTATCCAGAGTGATATACATCGGGTTTTTCCGGCCCTCGTTTTCAAGCATGGCGAAGAACAGGCGGCCATACATGAGCTCCCGCGCTGAGGCAACCCGCATGCCGAAGGCCCCGACCGTAGCATCGGTCTCTGTATCCGGATCCAACCCCAGCAGGCTTTCCTTGGTTGACGGACCAAACATGATCAGATGAATATTGTCGAAACCGCTGTGCTTGAGAACGCGCCCGCCGGAGATGCGGCGGAACTGCAGTGGCACCACCACCTCGGCCAAACCCTCATATGTGACGACGTAGTACTGGGGCCGGTAGGCGGCGCCACTGCCCGTCAACTCCTCCAGCACGACGTCCAGTGTGCGTCCACAAAACGGCTGCTCGCTTGAATATCCCCGGTAGGCGCCCGGGTTGGCGGGGCCGCCCCAAGCAGAAGGGATCCACCGGGGAGTGCGGTTGTAGCGGCGGTCCAGCACAATGGCCAGGCTGCTGTAATCACCGCGGTGCGTTACGGTCACCGTGAGGTTCTGGTCGTCGGCCGCTAGCCGCCTGGTACTGGGGTCCACCGGTAGCTTGGGCGTGTCCGTGTATAGAATCATCTCCTTGTTCAGAGCTTTGGAGGTGAAATTCTTGAAGTCTCGGCCGGTGGCAACATAGATGAATTCCTGGTTGGTGTTCAGGTAGGCGCCGTACTCACCGGCCAAGACGCGGGTCTCATCGGGACTCTTCAACTGAGACACTCCGGCAATGATCAGCTCCACGCCATACGCCTGCAGTGCGTAAAACCCCCGGCTATCCGGGACGTTGCCCGCTGCCAGGACAGTCAGGACCATCGAGGCCCAGACGAATGCAACTATGTAAATAGATCGTACGAACATCATAGCTCCCTAAGAAAATCCCCTCCTGGGAGGGGTGGCTGGCGCAGCGACAGCGGTCGCGGAGCCAGACGGGGTGGGTGATCGGGTCGAAGTCACAACCCACCCCAGGGCCTAACGAATAAGATTCTTTGCCGGGTCTCGCCGCGACGGGACCTTGCTGAGAACTGGGACGGGAGTTCGGCGCGCATCCGACAAAGAATTCGTTGGACT